>CAYSPU010000050.1:17938-26784 GCA_964432995.1 uncultured Verrucomicrobiota bacterium | reverse complement strand
ACGTGGGCACCCAGTATCGGTCCATTATTCTGACCCACACCGACGAGCAGCGGCAGCTTGCCGAGAAGTCGCGGGAGGAGGTCGCCAGACAATTCCGGAATCCCGTGGTGACAGAAATCGTGCCGTTCCAGAGTTTCCATCCGGCTGAGGAATACCACCAGGACTACTTTCGGAAGAACCCGCGCGCCCCGTACTGCGCCGTGGTCATCCGTCCCAAGCTGGACAAGCTGAAGAGGCTCGGCGGCGACTAGCCCGCATCTTTCACGCGCGGCGGCGCGCATCGGGGCAACCCCGCACGGTCCCGCAGCCGTCCCCGGGCCGCAGTCGACTCATCACCTCCGCCATGTCCAGCGCCGTGCGGGCGAGTTCGCGGCCCCGGTTATGCCGTTTGCCGAGACAACGGACCCGAGCCTGCTCCTCGTTGTCGAAGAGGTAGACCCCGTGGATCACGGGGACCTGGTGGAGCAATTGCAGATCGGCCAGCGCCCGGCTCACCGCGTCGCCGATGTGCCGCGCGTGGGCGGTCTCCCCCTGGAAGACCACGCCCAGGCAAATCACCACCGCGGGCGGCGGCTGCTCCGCGGTGATCAACCGGGCCGCAACCACGGGGATCTCAAAGGCCCCGGGCACGCGCACCACGCGAATCCGCCGCGCCCCGGCGGATTCGAGCTCGGTTCGGGCGTGGCGCAGGAGGGCGTCGACGTAGCGCGCGTTGTAGCGGGAGGCGACGATGGCAAAGCGGCCTTCGGTGAGGCGGCGTCTTCGGGGGCCGAGCTTCCTGAGCATGTCCGGGAATGGGGTTGGAGGGCTAGAGGAGGTGACCCAGTTTTTCGCGTTTGACCTTGAGGTACTTCTCGTTGTGGGGATTCGGCGGGATGCGAATGGGAACCTGCTCCACGACCTTCAAGCCGTAGCCCTCGAGGCCGACGATCTTCCGGGGATTGTTCGTCAGGAGTCGGATTCGCTCGAGGCCGAGGTCGGCCAGGATCTGGGCGCCCAGTCCATACTCGCGCAGGTCGGTTGCAAAGCCGAGGGCGTGGTTGGCCTCGACCGTGTCGTATCCTTGTTCCTGGAGCTTGTAGGCGCGGATCTTCGGGCCGAGGCCAATCCCCCGCCCTTCCTGCCGCATGTACAGGATCACTCCGCGTCCGGTCTGCTGCACCTGGCGCATGGCCTGCCGGAGTTGGGGGCCGCAGTCGCAACGACGCGAGCCGAAGACATCGCCCGTGAGGCACTCGCTATGGACGCGCACGAGGACCGCGCGGCGGCCGGCCACGTCACCCTTCACGAGCGCGAGATGGAACTGATCATCCAGTTTCGACCGGTAGAGGTGCAGGTCGAAATCCCCGTGCTCGGTCGGGAGCTTGACCACCTCCACTCGTTCGACCAACCGCTCCCGCCGGCGGCGGAATTCGATGAGGTCGGCGATGCTGCAGATCCGCAGCCGGTGGCGTCGGGCGAACCGGCGCAACTCCGGCAGCCGGGCCATCGAGCCATCGTCGCTCATGATCTCGCAAATCACGCCGACCGGTCGGCACCCTGCCAGCCGCGCGAGGTCCACCGCCGCTTCCGTGTGCCCCGCACGCTGCAGCACGCCTCCGGTCTTGGCCCGCAACGGGAAAACGTGCCCTGGCTGCACCAAGCCTTCCGCCATCGGCTTCGGCCGGGCCATCACCTGAATCGTCCGCGCCCGGTCCGCCGCGCTGATCCCCGTCGTGATCCCCTCCGCCGCGTCCACGCTGACCTGGAAGTCGGTCCGAAACGTCTCGCGGTTGCTGGCCACCATCCGCTCGATGCCGAGTTGCTCGAGCCGTTCGGCCGTGGTCGGTACACAAATCAGACCGCGACCGTGCTTGGCCATGAAATTCACTGCGGCCGGGGTGGCATGCTGCGCGGCAATGACCAGGTCACCCTCGTTCTCCCGGTCGGCGTCGTCCACCACGATCACCATCCGACCCTTCGCCAAGTCCGTCTTTACCGATTCGATCGTATCCAGCGCATGCTTCATCTTGTCCCGGCAGTGTAACGCCGCGGCCGGCGGCAGCGGCAACAAAAAACCCGCCGGCGGCATGCCGGCGGGTCGAAGGTCGTCTGCGCAGCTACCTGGTCGCCGAGGCTTGGTCGGCCGATTTGGCCGCCTTCGTCTTCACTTTTGCCTTCCCGGCGGTGCTCTGAGCCGCTTGACCCGCGGCCGGGCATGTCCCCTTGGCCGCCTTTGCCTGGCCCTGCTTACCGCAGGCATTTCCGGCGGCCGGGCACGTCCCCTTGGCAGTCTCCGCCCCCGACTTTGCTTTCGGGCAAGAACCGCATTTGCCTCTGTCCGTGCAACAGGCGGACTTGTCCGCGCAACAGGCGGCGGCGTCCTTACAGCAGGCAGCCTTGTCCGTACAACAGGCCTTACTCTGAGGGCATCCCTGTGTTTCGCCTGCGAACGCGGCGGTGGATAGGACCAGACTGGTCAGGGCCAATAGCGCAGTCAGTTTTTTCATATTCCAGACACTCCGTTTTCTTCGTTTGCGCGGAATGTAGCCTCACCTTGGAAGCTGTCAAATGGCGGATGTGGGGCTGGGCTACTCGCCAGGGCCCACGGGCTCGGCGGGGCCCCCGGGAACCGGAGGAACGGGCGGGAAGACGATCCCCTTGGACTTCGCCTCGGCCTCGGCCATTTTCAGCCGCAGCCACTGTTCGGCGGCATCGGGGGTGGGCTCGGCAGCGGCGTCGGTCTGGGTACGCACGGTTCGCGAGGGGATGGTCTGCCCGGGCGAGATGGACACCGTCGCGCCGCCCGCGCTTGAGAGAGTGGCACCGCCGGCCGATGCGGCGCGTCCGGCCAAGGACGTCTGGCCTCCGGAACGCGAGATGCCGGTGCTGCCGGGAACGGTCGTCGGTCGCACCGGTGTGAGGACCGTCGGACGATTGCCGGCAGGCGGCGTGGGGACGCCAACCTTCGCTCCCGGCTTGGCCCCTGGGGCGCCGGCCGGAGGAGCCGCCAGGGCCACCGGCGCCGCAGGCGAGTTTTCGTACAGCGTGAGCGTCGTCTCCGCTCCGTCATCCAGTATCTTCACGGCGCGCTCCCGGGCGTTGATCTCGAGCACGCGAATCGCGCCCTGAACACCACCTTCCTGAAGCCGCCAATACTCCGTGTTCGTGCTCTTGCCGGGAACGGGCGGGAGGACGAACCACGCCCATTTCCCCGAGTGCGTCACGGAGATTCCCGAGAGCATGATGATTGGTTTCGGTCCCGGGGCGTTGGTGGGGGTGGTTGATGCGGCGATGTTGGTGGGAGGGGGCTTCAGGTTGAAGCTATTCCGTTCCAGAATCACCTTGTATGGCGAGTCCTGGAGAGGGGCAGCTTCCTCTGCCCGCGGTTCGCTGATTCCCCCCAGGATCACGAGGAGAAGCACGGCGCGCAGGGTGTTGCGCTCCCCGACTGTCATGCCGCGAGCATACGCCATCCCCCAATGAAACACCAAGAACAAAGAAAGGTTCCGGCGGTAGTAGCTCAGGTAGCGATCGGTGGATTCGGACGCCTCCTGCCGGGAGAGTTGGTCGACGCGCGGTTCCTGGGTGAGGAGGGAAGCCACTTCGCGGCGGTGTTGGTCGAGCCATTCTTCGGAGTTGACCTCCCGGCCTTCCCGGTCGCAGAGGGGCGAACCGATGCAGAAGACCGTGTAGGCCTCGTCATCCGCCAACTGGCGGACGGGGCGGACGCACTACGGAGCCAATTCCGCCTGCAGTTGCCGCGCCAGTTCCCGCACCTCCTGGTGCAACGAGCCATTGCTGAACTCGATATCGTGGTAGCCCACGAGATCCTGGATGCGTTCGACGGCGAACGGAACTCTTGCGGTAATGCTGACGGCACCCACCGGCAGCAACTTGACCGTCCGTTCCACCCGCACCGGCCCCAGCCGATGGCACCGCTCCCTGGTTTGAACCCGCCACGCTGTTCATAAGCCTCGCTCCACCATCCTTCACCCCGAAAACCGTGTCCAAGGTGGCGGCGATCATGAGGAACACAAGGCCGCTCGTGTCCAAAGTCGGCGGCTACGACGAAGGGGGCGGACGTCCGGGGCCGGACGTCCCAACGTACTCGAGGCAACGTCGCCACGCAGCTATGGCGATCGCAATTGGAAGTCCTGCTGCAACCGGCGCCGACCCAAGGGTCGCCGGCCAAGCGGCGCCGTCTGCGATTCGTAGCCGGCGGCGGAGATCTCCACGGGTTGACCTTCCCGGTACCAGCCGACGTAGAGCCGAAAGCGACCTTCCCGGTCCGACCGCACATTGGGCCAGTCGGCTTCCCCCGGCGCGCGCCCGGGGCGCGGCAGCAAACGGAGTTCGGCATCGGCGATGATCTGGTCCGTAACCGCATCCCGGATGGTGCCACTGACGAAGACGTTGGCAGGGCAGAATAGACGTCCGCCGGCCAGCAGAACGGCCAGGGCCATGGCGACGGCCGCGGCACGAACGGTGTTCCGTCCTTGGGTTGCCCACCAGCAGAGGGCGTAGAGGAGCGCGACGGCCGGCGCCACCTCGAGGATCGTCGGCGCGTCGAAGTCGATCTCCGAGATGCGGATTACGGTCCACCCGGATGCGATCAGGATGGCGGCCCGGCCTTCGCGCCACCAACCGGTGATGAACCCCACCAGCAAGAGGAAGCCGCCGATGAACGTGAGCTGCACGCCGGTCGGCTGCAACGCAATCGGCGGCAAGCCCTCCGCCAGCACGAAGGGCAGGCCCAACAATACCAGCAGCGTGCCCAGAACCCGCGCCGCCCAGCGAACCGTCTGCACCCAACCGGGTGGCTGCGAGTCCGAAAGGACCTGACCCCCGCCCCCGGGCCGTCGCAGCTTCCGGAGGCCAACGCACACCCCCAACGCCAGGTATGCCGTCAGCAATCCCCACCCGATAGCCAGCGCCGCCGGCAAAGACACCGCCGGCGCCATCCAAGACCGGAGGGCAATCCACATCATCGGGATGAGCACCCCGCCCAGTCCGAAGCCGACCACCCAGGCGATGAGCACGCCCAGCCACAACACCCCCGTCTGCCCGTGGCGCGTCTCGGCCACCGGAAAACCCATCCACGACCACAGGCACCCCGGATCCGGCTCGCCCTCGAGTTGTCCCTCGCCTTGCGCGCTCCGTCCTCCGTCCTCCGTCCTCCGCCCTCCGGCTTCCTGGCCTTGGGGTGCGCGTTGCCCGCCTTGAACGGCTGCGGCCTGGAGTCGGGCGGCGGTCCGCCGCAGCACCCAGCCCGATACCAGCAGGAGCACCGACCCGATCCAGATCATCGGGACGATTACCGCTTCGTCCGTGGCCGGGTTCCAGGGGCCGGTTTCGGAGAGGAGGGCGTTGAGGAAAAACAGCCCGAAGCCGAGAGCCGGAACCGCCAGGATCCAGGCCATCCACCCCCAGGCCTTGAGCCACGGCACGCCGGCAGGCAGCGTGCCGGATCGGGCCGCGGCGCCCCAGTTCCGCACGGCGCGGTGGGCGTCGACCGCGACGAACGGGCAAGTCAACAGCATGAGGGCGAACCAGGCGAGGTTGAGGCGTCCGCCCCAGGGCAGGGCCCAAAGGACGGTCAGGCCCGCGGCCATGCCGGCAAAGAAGACCACGGCGGAAAGGGCGCCGACGGCCAGCCAATGGTCGACGGTGTCGACGTGCGTGGCGGCGGTGGTCGCGGTGGGCTGCTGGGTCACGGCATTCTGCCGGGTGGCGGTGATCGTTTCGACCATGGTCTTGACGTCGCTAGCGTGCTGGTAACGTCGGGCCGGTTCCTTCTCGAGGGCGCGCAGGACCACTTCGTCCAGCCGGACGTCGATCTGGACCTTGACCGAAGGGGGCGGGAACGGCCCGGCAGGCAGTTCGCCCGTCAGCATTTCGTAGAAGACAACCCCCAGCGAGTAAATGTCCGCCCGGTGATCGACCGACTGCGGTTTCTCGACCTGCTCGGGCGCCATGTAGGGCGGTGTGCCGATGACCCGCCCGTCCGTCGGGCCCGGCGCCACCCCGCCGGCTCCCCGGCTCGCCGTGTCGGGGCATTGTCGGGCGTTCGCTGCCGGTTCGCTCCCGCTCAACATCTTGGCGATTCCGAAGTCGGCGATCTTCACCCGGCCGTCTTTGTCGAGGAGGACGTTCTCCGGTTTGATGTCGCGGTGGACCACGCCCTGGTTGTGGGCGTATTGGAGGGCCTCGCAGATCGGCGGCACGATGGCGAGTGCCTCCTGGGGCGAAAGCTTGCGTTCGCGCAGCAGGCCACGGAGGTTCATGCCGTCCACGTACTCCATCACGAGGTAGAACATCCCGCCGGCTTCGCCGAAATCGTGTACGGTGACGATGTTCGGGTGGTTGAGCCGGGCCAACGTTTCGGCCTCGGCGGCAAACCGGCGGGCGAAGGCGGTGTCCTTCTCCCGTTCCGGTGCCAGAATCTTGAGGGCGACGGTCCGGTGCAGCGATTTCTGGACCGCCTTGTAGACGATCCCCATGCCGCCGCGACCGAGGCACTCGAGGATGTCAAACTGGGGAAAGAACCCGGCCACGGCTTCCGGCGGCGGAGGAGGCGCGGGGCGCGGGGCCGCGGCGGTCCCCGCGGAACCGGACGCGTCTCCCGCGAACTCGGTCGGTGCGGCGAGGTTCATGGCCATCACGCAGGACGGGCAGAGACCGTCGGGTGCGTCTTGCGGGATCGGTGCCCCGCACTGCGGGCATTTGGCAGATGGCTCGCTCATACCCGGTACTTAGCGGTCGGAAACCGATTGTTACATGCGCACCGCATCCTCCCCAGTCGGTAGCGCGACCTTTCGAGGCGGCGCCGCACGATTTGCCCTAATCATGTTGTCTCCCCGCACCGGCGAGCGCCGCCGCCAGATGGCGCACCTCACTCTCCACGTCGGCAGCGTCCGTCAGCGTGTGGCCAATCTCCTCGCGGTAGATCTCGCGGAAACGCTTGCGCAGGCGGTGTACGGTAACGCGGGCGGCACCCTCGCTGGCACCCAATCGCGTGGCGACCGCGGCATAGTCGATGCCCCCGTGAGCCGCCATCAGACAGTCCTTGAGCATGTCGAAATCGTCCGGACGCCGATTCGCCGTCCACTCGGCCCGCAGGCGGGTGAGGGTCAACTCGAGCAACGTCAGGGCCCATTGCCGCTCATAGAGCTCATCGGTGGGAGAGGCGGTGGTGGCGCCGGCGACATACCGGCTCTCGGCCAGGGCGGTGTCGAGAGGCAGGTGGGCCTGGCCGCCGCCCCGCCGCTGCGCGGAGGCGCGGCGCCATTCGACCGCCAGGAAGCGCTTGAAGGCGACGATCAGAAAAGTGCGCAGCCGGCCCTTCTGGGAGTCGGCGGCGCCCAGCCACTGTTTCTCCAGGAAACGGCGGAAGAACTCCTGGGTCAGGTCCTGGGCGTCGTGTGGGGATCGGCCCGCGCGCCGGGCGTAGGCGTACAAGGGTGGCCAATAAGCACGACAGAGCGTCTCGAGAGCGTCCGCCGCGTCACGTGCCCCGCCGCGCGTGGCCGCCAGGACCACCGACCACCGCGTCGCGGGGAAGGCGGACGATGCCGTCGAGGAGGCCGTCGCGGTCTTCATGCGGATCTGCGTTCACGGGGAGATTAGCCGGCGCGCGCGGATTGTTACAGGAGGAATCGGGTCCTCAGGGTTCCAGGATGCGGTAGAAGGCGGTCGACGACGGCGGGGGGACGCGCACGCTGAGTGTTCCCAGCGTGGCCGTGGGACTGACGACCGCTTGCCAGTTCGGGGTCTCCAGGGACGACGTCCACTGCAGCTCATAGCGTCCGCTGCGCAGCACCGGGTACTCGAAAACCAATTCGGTCCCGTCGGATCGCATCTGCAGCCGCGGTTCCGCAGTGAGATCGATTTCCTGTCGGGCGCCGCTCAGCGGTTGTCCGCGGGCGTCGAGGGCAATCACGACCAGGCGCTCCGTGGGTGGGAGCGGCGGCAGGGCGGTTTGCCAGGCCTTGGTTGTGTCCCAGGCGATCGGGACGGTGACGCCGTTGATCTCGAGGGCGGCCAGGTCGAGCGGGCCGGTCCCGGCGATGGTCAGGGTGCCGGCATCGGCCAAGGAAGTGACTGCGAACGGCGCGCTTTCCTTGTTGATTTGGGTAAGGATGTAGTTTCGCGCGGTCGCAACCCAGGTCTTGATCGCCGCGGGCGAGCCGGCGGTGACGCCGTGTTCCTGAAAGGCGGCGTATTTGGCGTCCAGCATCGGACTGAGCAGACTGACCTGCATGGGGCCATTGACCAGTTGGTGCAGAGCGACCAGGTAGCGCCGACGAAGCGGGGACGCGGCGGCGAACCACTTGGTCAGGGTCGGGTCACTTGTGGCGAAGAGCGGGAGATTCGACGGGCCATCGGAGTTCGAGTTGCCGAGGACGATATTGGCGTCCCAGGGGATGAGTTCCCAGCGGCCGTTGCGGGGTTTGTAGGAATAGGTGTTCTGCTGGTTCTGGTAGCCGAGGCTGTCCCAGTTGCCGACGGCGTGATGGATGGCGAAGAAGCGCATCCACTCGTCGACGTCGACGAGTTCCTCGATGTTCGCCACGTAGTCGGCGTTGTGGTAGTCGGTGGCAACGTTGATGAAATCGAGCACGTTGGTGTAGTCGTTGGCGGTGCCTTCGGCGCCGCGGACGAGCCAGTTCCAACGATAGCGGGCGAGCTTGAGCTGGTTCCCGGTCGTGGTGAACCGGGTGATCGAAACAAACGTCGAGCTTTGCATCCGCAGGTTCTGGGTGGTGGCGTCCGGGAACTCGAACCAGGGTTGCATCTTGTAGAGGTTGCCGTCGGGATCCTCCGGCCAGAATTGGCGGACGAGATCATCGCTCCCCACCTGGGTA
>CAYSPU010000050.1:0-17928 GCA_964432995.1 uncultured Verrucomicrobiota bacterium | reverse complement strand
TATCTTCCATGAGTGTTCTCTTCTTGGTGCCGTTGACGTAGAAGTGGAAGAAGCGGCGATGGAGCCAGGGGAGTCCGGAATGGCGGGCCATCCAGAAAACCGCCTGTTCGCGTTGGAGGAGGGTATCGTCGAACGGACCGTTGCCGGGCGCGTGCAGTTTGTTGAAGGCACTGGCGCCGAGCAGACGGTCGTCCTTGGGAAACTCGACGACGAAGTGGGCGTCGCTGGCGGGGCCGCTGGTGAATCCTTGGTGGTACGGGCTGCCGGCGAATCGGCTGCCGCTGTTGTAGATCGCGCGCGAGTTGCCATAGACGAAGGTGCTCTCGACCGGTTCGTTGCTGAGCACCGGGCGGTTCTTCCAGGCATCCGAGTTTGCCTGTGTCACCCAGAGGCGGTAGGTGCCGAACGCGCCGCTCGGGGACCCGTCACCGAACCGCACCAGGCACTCCCGCTTCGTCGCCCCCGGCGGGTAAACCGCCGTGCAGGGACTAGCGGCGAGATCCCGGGCTTCGACCGTAAAGGCCACCAACTTCGCCACGCCAGGTGCCGGAATGGTCGCCGCGTAGACGCCATCCCCCGGCACCGCATCGCCCGCCGCGCCGTCATCACCCATGGCCACATCGGTCCACGTGGTGGCCGGATCCAATCGATACCGGAGAGTCGCCTCGCCGACCCCGTCGGGATCATCCACGCGAGCGGTGACGACGACAGGTTCGCTCGGGCCGGGCACAACCGGGAAGTGCGTCACGGAGGAGATGGCTGGTCCGGCGTTTTCGACCGCGCGCGAGTTGCGGGCGCCGGGCGTGCCGGCGGCGGCGGGGACGTCCAGCCGGCCATAGGCTTCGAGGTAGTTGCCATGGAGGCGGAGCAGGATTTCGGGCCAGCCGCGCAGCCAGCGGACCCGGGCGCGGAGAGTGGCGGTGTTGCCGCTTCTGAGGGCGGAAGTGAGTCTGACGAAGACCTTGTTGGCCCCGGTGTCGCCATTGTTGCTGGCGCGCAGATGCAGGCTCCGGGCGCTCTGGTCGCCTTCGGTCGTCTCCAGCGAACTGCGCTGGTGGTTGCCGGAGAAAGTCCATCCGGCAATCCCCGATTCGAAGGTGCCGTTGGCAATACGATTGGTGTTGCCCGGGCCGATCACCTCCACGTTGTCGATCAGACACTCGCCTTCGCCGAGGAGAATGATGTGGAGACTGTCCGGGGAGACGCTGCCCCCCGGCCAGGGCCAGCCGCCGCTTGTCGGGCCGTTGTCCAACACGCCGGTGCATTCGACCGTCGTCCACCCGCCACCCGCCGGCCCATCGCTGTCCGCCCAATTGGCCGAAAGCTGCGGATCGGCGCGCGGATCGATCAACTCGAGCGAACTCCCGCCTTCGTCCGACCATCGGTTCCAGCGATCGCTGCCCGCATACGCCGCTTCGCTGACCACCGCCCAGCCTTCCTCGCTCGCCCCGCCCGCATTCCGCACCGTGACCGGACGGCACAGAACCAGGGCCTCGCCGCGACCGGACAGGGCGCCATCGAAATTGCCGACGACCTGCGACGTCCCCAGCTCGGGATGAAGCGCGCGCAGCCGGGCGGCGTTGCGCGCCACGACCAGGTAGCCGCCGGCCGGGATGATCGTCCCGGTCGGAAACTGGAAGCTGATGCCCGAAGTGAATTGCCATCCGCTGAGATCCGTATCCTGGCTGCTGGCGTTATGGAGTTCGACGAATTCCTCCGCACCGTCGCCCGAGAGCGGGCTATGGTGCAGCTCATTGATGACAATCTCGGCGCGCGGTCGTGCATTGGCGGTGCCCGGCGTCGGCTGGGGCAGGGCGCGAATCGCCGCACCGCCGTTTGGCCACCGGCCGGTGGACGTCCCCGGCATCTGCGGCCGGCAACGCACAACCTCCAAAACCCGGCTGCCGTCGGCACTTTCGAGCTGAATGGTGTCCCCGGTGGCCTGGGGAAAAACACCCATCTGCACCCAATCGAATCGCCGGAAGCCTCCCGACGCCAGCTTGGTCCCCGACGGCACCACGAATGCCTCCGCGCTCGCCGACGACCCAACGCGGATACCACTCAGATCCGCCTCCTCCCGACCCGCGTTGAACAACTCGAGAAACCCGGCACCCGCCGCATCCGGCAGTTGCCATTCGTTGAGGCGCACGCCGTCGACCAGCGTGATCTCAACGGCTTCCGGCATTCCGGGCGATCCCCCCTTGACACGGCTGGCCGCCCAGGCCCGCGTATCCCCTTCCCCGTAGGACGGACGGGCCAAAACCAGCGAGTGCCCCAGACCGTCGGCCGACTCGGGCCACGGGTCGCGATCGTTGTAGTCGACCTCGAGCAACACCGCCCCCCGATCTCCCAGCAGCTTCAGGGTGCCACCCGCATTGTCCAGCCGCCCATCAAAGGGTCCGAGCACGCCCTCCAGGCTGTAGACTCCCTCGACATCCGCCGGCACTCCCGCCACGACCAGATAACCGCCGCCCGGAATGATCGTGTCTGACGGAAATGTGAACTCGATTTCCCCAGTCAACCGCCACCCGCCGATCTCCTCGAAATACGGCTGTGAGTTGTAGATCTCGACAAACTCGAGGTTCTTTCCATCCAGCCGCGCCTCGGGATGGTAGTGAATCTCGGAGATCGCCAGGGCCGTTCGCCGCGAGCATGGTCCGGGCGGTTCGAGATTCACCGGGACGGCTTCCACCAACGAACTCCCTGTGTCCCCCAAATCGCGGAACTCGGCCACCGTGGCGTTCGTGCTGTGGCTGGTCACCGCCAAGCCCAGCAGGGCGTTCGTGCCCACCGCCAGCGTCTTCGTCCCCAACACCGTCCACCGCCGACCGTCGTAACCCGCGTACCCCGTCAGGACGTCCCCTTCCCGGCGAAGCCGCAGCCAGGTGAAGGGCTGGTTGGCGGGAAACGTCCCCTGGTAGGCCGCCGTTCCCCCCACCGTGTCCCGACTCTGAAACATGCACCCCGCCCCGGAAGGCGTGGTGAAGACCGCCGCGAAACGCGCGTTTGGCTCCAACCCACTCCGCAGCATCAACCCCGCCTTGGCCCAGAGATCGGTCGGCTTGAGAACGGAGACGCGCGTCTGAACATCAAAGTCCCCATCCGCGACGGCGGAGGCGAAGTGACACTGGTCAGACGCGAACCCGATCCCCGTGCCCCCGGCCTGGATTGCCACGGCGTCCGGAAGGTCCGTGGTTGCGCCCGCCACCACCGGACTGCCGACATCTTGCCCGCTCAGCGCCCCGGGATCGAACCCGGCCCAACCGCCGCCATTTCCCAGGAGCAGCCCCGCCAGCAACGCAAACACTCCGGCGTTTCCCTGACCTCCCCGAACAACAGCTCTTCCCCACACTTCCTCTCTCATGTTGACTAGTACATGCGCAAAGGCACCGCGGAACCCGCCAAACCGGAAATCGGTAATCCGACCACCGACCGCCCGCCGTCCCGGCGGGCAGCAGCCCCAACTCTGGCGGCCGCACGCTCGCCTCAAGAGCCGCGCAGGCTATCCCTTCCGGACCGCGGGTCCTCTCGACCCGCAGCAGAACGCACACACCCGTGGCTGCGGCTCAAGACGATCCGCGGTCCCCAACCCTGCCGGTGATCGAGCGCTCCAACCACGCTCGCCTGCCAGCCAGCCCTTCCGGACTGCATCGGGGCGAGATGGCCAAGACGCAACCCAACGGAGCCGGACTTCCCGGATCAGGCGGTGGTGCTCACCCTCAGGCCGCAACTGTGAAGGTACTTCTTCAGGCTGGGGATGGAAATGAGGCCGAAATGAAAGACCGACGCCGCCAGGAGCACGGTCGCTCCCGCCTCGGCGGCTTCGCGAAAGTGTTCCACGGTCCCGGCACCGCCGGAGGCGACCACGTCCACTCGGGTGGCGGAGGCCATCATGCGGATCAAAGGCAGATCAAACCCGGTGCGCGCGCCGTCCGTGGCCTTGCTCGTCGGGAGGATGCAGCGCACCCCGCAGTCGGCGACCTTCCGAGCCCATTCAAGGGCGTCGGCGCCCGTGGCGGTGCGCCCGCCATCGACATAGACCTCGTAGCCGGAAGGCAGTGAAGCGCTGCGGTCGACGTCGATGGCCACAGTGACCCGGTCGGCTCCCAGTTCCCGGATCATTTCGGGGATCACCTGGGGATTGCGGAAGGCGGCGCTGCTGGTCGACACCTTGTCCGCACCGGCCTCGATGACGGAGCGGGCTGAAGCCACATCCTTGATGCCCCCGCCCACGGTAAAGGGGATCGTGACCACCGCCGCCACGCGCCGGACAACTTCGATCATGGTGCCTCGGTTCTCGACGGTGGCGGTGATATCGAGCATGGCCAGCTCATCCGCACCCGCGGCACAGTAAGCCAGCGCGCAAGCCACCGGATCCCCGGCGTCCTTGATGTCAACGAAATGCACCCCCTTGACGACACGCCCGTTCTGCATGTCCAGGCACGGCATGATGCGAATGGTCGATTCCATGTTCTTGGTCAGCATCTATTGCGTTGGTCCGATCCGACCCAGGAATCCGCCGCCGGGGCGGAGCGACTCCTTCCAACGCCCGTCCTGAGGCAATGCCACGCCGGTCTCGATCCGGCAGTCGGCGGCAGTCGCACCGTCCCGGTAGACGGTCATCTTCCGCCCGCCAGCACCCAGGAAGGACAGGTCCAATTCGATCTCCCTGGGTTCGGCACGGCAGTTGAGCGCCGCGACATACCAGACCGCCTCGCGACGCCGAGCCAGGATCACCGTCTCGCCGATCACCGATCCCGGCAGCACCCGCGTCTCGTCCCAGGTCGTCGGCACCGTCCGAATGAAGTGGAGTAGCGGGCTGTCAACATAAGCGGCCGGATCATCCGCCCAGCACAAAAACGGCGAGCTGTACACCACGACCGCGGCCATCTGGAAGATGACCGTGGTGTTCTTGAGGTACTTGGGGCGGACGTAGCCAGGCAGGAAGTCGGCGTGCCCGGCCGCCATGCGCGTGAAGGGCAGGGCCCCGTAATGCGCCAGCGGCAACTCGCCCCAGAGCACGTACTCCTGCTCGCGGATTCCTTCGCGCGTGATCTCATTCGGCCAGGTGCGCGGCTCGCCCGTGGGCTTGTTGGCGCCGTGGAAGTTGATCATGAGCTGGTGCCGCGCGGCGCCCCTCAGCAGATCCTCGTAAGCATCCACCACCGCCCGGCTTTCCGAGTTGAAGAAGTCAATCTTCACGCCGCGCACGCCCGCCTCCCGGCAGTTCCGGAACAACTCCTCGCGCGCCTCGACCGTGGTCAGCCCCGGCCCGTCGTCGCGGCCTTCCGGGTAAGCGTGCCAAAGGAAGATCCCCACCTTGCGTTCGGCGCCGTAGCGACAGAGTTCGGCGACGCGTTCCCAAAGATTGGCCCCGCCTTGGAGCCAGCCCCAACGTTCGGTGCGCCAACCGGCGTCGACCAGCAGATACTCGCAGCCGGTGGCGGCACAGAGATCGACCCATTGTTTCTGCCGATTCCACTGCGCGCCGTCGTTGCCGTAAACCATCCAGGTGCAAGGCGCTTTCCCGGGCCGAATCCAGGAGGTGTTCATGCCGTCCGGAAAGAGCCGCGGATCGGGCGGCTCCCCCAGCGCGGCAATCAGGTCGCTGTTCACCAAACCGTTGAGGTCCTTGGCGAGAACCAGGACGCGCCAGGGAGAGACAACCCGACCAGAGTGCGCCCAACCCTTCGGATCATCCTCGAACACCGCGCGGAACCGGGCGTCCCCCGCCGCCCGCAGGCTGAGCCCGCTGAAACGGTAAAGGCACGCCTCGGAAAGCAGACCGAACTGACGGTCCGGATACACCACCGTCATCGGCAGGCCAATCCGCGTGGAACGTTTCTTGTCGCGCACGACCTCCTCCAGGGGCACGGCATCGGCGCGCGCCGCGTGGTATTCGCCCTCGTAATCGTCGGTATTGGTCTGGAACCACACTGTGGCCTCCCGCGGCAGCGACCAGGTCGTGGCCTCGCCATCGATGACCACCCCGTTTGTGCGGGGAACACAATAGCGGAAGGCCACGCCATCGTTGAAGACCCGCGCCTCGAGTGTCCATTCCTGAACCGGCTCGCCGGAGCGAACCGGGATTTCGCAGACCCGACAGGAGTTCGTTCCCAGCGTCTTGGGGCCGCGCCAGGGGAAGATCTCGGAGATGGTTCGCGTCCGTTCGCTGCCAAGGCTGGCCTTGGCGCCCAGATCATTGCCATCAAGAATCAGACCCACGGGCGAAGGCTCGAGGCGAGCGTGGCCGTCGCTCGTCACGGCCTGCAGCAAACGCCCGTCCTCTCCGACCCGGAATTGCAGGTGGACCTTCCCGTCCGGGCTGGTCAGATCCGCCGCCGCCAGACCCGCCAAGCCACACAGAGAACCCAAGACAATGCTGATGCAGCGATCGAACACGGGCTTTCTATGGCCGTCGTCCGGGGAAGCGTCAACCCGAAAGCGGTTCGCGGACCAGCGGGAACGCGGGGAGGGGGAACAACAACAAAGAAACCAAGACGCGAAGGAAAAATCAGATCCGCATGGCCGTCTTTGTGGCTTTGCGCCTTCGTTGTTCGTCCCCCGACCTTGTTTTGCACCCTTACGCCTTGAGGGCGTCCAAGGGAAACTCCCAGCGTTCATTCTTGCGCATCATCTCGTCCCAGGTGACCTCGCGTTTCTCGTAGCAGGCCATCCGACCCAGGATCGTGGTAAGATTGCTCCGGACGCTCGGAGCGACGGTCGGGTTGGTGAAATCGCCGTCCACGATGCTCCGGTGGAAGGCGGCAACGTTGTTGGTCACCCCATCCGCATAGATGCTCTGGGTCTTCCCGCCGTTGTATTTGTCGTCGCAATGCACCACCACGTCTCCGCCGTAGTGGGTGTCGATGGTGCCGTCGACCCCGTAGACGCGGCACTGAATGTCGTCCCAATATCGTCCGACCTGTTTCGAGCAGAAGGTGATGAGCACGTCGTTGGGGAACCAGAAGATGGCGGAGAAATGGTCCCAGCAGTCGCCGGCAAAGGGGCGGGCCTTGCCTCCGGTGCCGTAGGCTTTGACGGGCGCCGCGTCGAGAATCCAGGTGCAGACGTCAAGCGAATGGATGTTCTGCTCCGTGATGACGTCGCCGGAGAGCACGCGGTCGACGGCCCAGGCCCGCACGCGCGCCTCGGGTTGGCCCGCCTTCTTCCGGTATTCCTCGTCCATGCTGGCGAAGTAAAGGGGGCATTGATAGGTCGATTCACCGCAGATGATGCGGCCGATGGCGCCGGCGTGCACCCGCTTCACCGCCTCGATGTAGGACCGATGGGCGCGCGTCTGGAAATCGACAAAGAAGGCGCGCTGCTTGGCGCTCGCCTTCCCGGCGCTGGCCGCGATGGTCTGACAGCCGGGAACGTCCACCGCAATCGGTTTGGCCAGGTAAACGTGCTTGCCCGCTTCCACGGCGTCCGCGGCCTGCATGGGGTGGAAGAACGGCGGCGACTCGATCGCGACGGCGTCGACGTGCTCGAGCATCTGGCGATAGCCGCGGAGCCCCGCGAAGCGCCGGTTCTCCGGGATCTCATGCTTGGCGCCGGCGGCATCGGCTTTGTCCTTGAAGTAATCGGCGCAGGCGACGACCTGGAACCCGCCGTGTTTCTTGAAGAAATCCAGGATCCAGGTGCCGCGCCCGCCGCAACCGATAAGGCCGATCTTGACCTTCTCGTTCGCGGCCGCCCCGCGCACCAGGCCGGGCTGGCTGATGGTGAATGCCGCCACTCCCGCGGCGCCGGACGACAGGAACTGCCGACGACTGGGTTTCCAGGGCGACTTGCCGTGGATCGCGATCTCGAAGTGTTCTTTCATCGATGGGTAGGATGGATGGGGAGGAAGTTAACCCGATCCAACGCGCCAACGCCAGCACAACCGCGCACGATGCGCACGACCGCACGACCGCGCTCAACCCACCCGCGCGCCCCGCCGCACGACCACGCCGTCGACCGTCCCGCGTCGTGGAAGACGTTCCACCGCGCATCGGCGGGCAGGACCCGCGCGAGTCTCGCGTCCCTGCAAAACTTTGTTGCAGGTGCAACAAAGTTTTGCAGGGGCCGGCGTGCGCCTCTCGGAGCCGTGGAACCGAAGCCAACGAGGTCCTCCCGGAATCCGGAAGCCGCCTCCGCACCCGGGTTGCGGCCCTGATCCGCAATGCCTGGAGGTCGCGGCGCACGGCCCGGAGGTGCGCCGACAGCCCCGGCAACACCGCGCCGCCCAGGGCTGGCCCCCACTCCCAGGCGCGGGGGCACGGCGAAGCGTGGTCGGACGTCCGTCTGGCAGACATCATGCTAATCGACCCGACAGTCGATAGCCCGACCCGCATTCAGTCATGACGTTGAAGCAGGCAGAATCATTTGTAGCGGACTACCTGAACATCCTCGGCGACGAAGAGAAGCGAGGAGCCCGGCGCAGTCCAGCGTTGCTGCCGGCGTCCAAGGAGACGCTGGTCTCCGCCCTGAAGCTGCTCATTGCCAAGCTCTACGCCGAAAACAAGGCCACCGAAGAGCAAGTCAAACCGCTGGTCACCGCTGCCATGTTCGTGGACAGCTTCAGTGACCAGGCTCTGGACACGACCCTGTTCGTGCGGTCCATGCAGAGCCGCCGGCAGGAAGTGCATGGTTTCATCGAGTCCGTGCAGAAGATTCCCCCCAATCACGCCTTCTTCTGGCAGCAGGTCTACAGCCTTGCCGGCGTCGCCGCCGACACCAAGCGCACAACCGTCTTCACGACGATCCGCCAGAAGCTTGGACTGGCCACCAAGCCTCTTGCGCCTTGGGAACAGACCGGGGCCTGACCCGGACATTTGACGCTTCCTGCGTGAGATGTCGGCGCTGCGGTTCACGGAAAGGCCACTCTCCGCACCTGGTCCGCATCCCGGAACACGCACCCGACCTCGGCCGGCAGGCCGTGAAACGCCGTTTGATACCGCGGATCCGCCGCCGTCTCCCCCGTCACGTCCCGGATGAAGATCCGGCAGATGCGTCCTTCGCCCTCGTAGCGTTCAGGGAACACTCGAGTTCACCAACCGCGCCGCGGCAGCGCAGACTTCTTTGGCTGCCTGTGGACGTCCCAGATGTCGGGCAGCCCGCGCCATATCCCGCAGCTTCTTCGAGCCGAGCAACTGGTTCAGCCGGAAGGGCAAGTCGTCGACCCGATTGACCTTGGCGGCCGCGCCGTGCTCGAGGAGGAAGTCGCTATTGGCCGCCTCTTGACCGGGGATGGGGTTCCACAGGAACAGCGGCTTGCCGAGGGCCAGGGCCTCGGAAGTCGTCAGGCCGCCCGGCTTGGTCAGGATCAGGTCCGCCACGGACATCAGCTCGTGCATGTTGGTGACGAAACCGAGGACGCGGGTGGGGTGACGGTAGTCCCGGGTAGCGAGGGTGGCGCGGAGATCGGTGTTTCGGCCGGTCACGGCGAGCACCTGCACCGGTTGTTGGACGCGGTCGAGGGCCTGCACGATTTCCGCCAGGGGTCCCATTCCGAAACCGCCGCTCAAGACCAATAACGTTGGCAGGTCGTCGCGCAGTCCCAGGGATCGCCGGGTTCCCTCCGCGTTCACCGGCAGGTGAAACCGGGGTGAAACCGGGATGCCCGTCGCCAGCACACGCTGGGCCTCCACCCCGCGGGCGATAAGGCTGGTCCGCGTCTCCTCCGCCGCCACACAGTAGAGGTCGACGGCTTGCTCGAGCCACAGGGCGTGGGCCTCGAAATCCGTGACCACGCACACCGTGACCGGTTTCTGGCCGTGCCGCTCGAGTTCCCCCATCACTTCCACCGGGAGAAAATGCGTGCAGAGGACGACGTCGGGCGCCAGGCGTTTCACCTGCCGGACGAACCGACGATTCGTCGCGGCCGCAACGGCGCGCCGGAATCGGGTCAACTTCCGGACAAACGCCGGGTTGTCGGTCTTCTTGAACATCAGCCCCCACAGCTCCGGGGCGTGCTCCACCAACCGGACATAGCCCTGCGCGTAAACCTGGCGCTGCAACCGCGGAACCAGGCTCAGCAAATCCACACGCTCGAGCGTGTCCTCCGGGCGGAACTCGCGCCACGCTTCGTCCAGCGCCGCGGCCGCCTGGAGGTGACCGCCTCCCGCAGTCACCGTCGCAATCAGTATCTTCATCATCCGATCCTTTCTGTGGCGTCCTCGACTGTGCGGACTCCGCGCTGCGGAGCGGCTGATCCCCTTCCCGAAGACACCGGCCCCTCGCGGGGCCGGGCTGGGGAGGTTCAGCGCACCTCCGCCGGCGACCCGCAGGTCACGGCCGGCGCGGGCAGTTCGCGTCGGATCAACTCGACCCGATACCCGAAGCCTGGTCCGCCGATAGTGCGCAGGTCCACCTGCCCGTTGCGCCGGCGGTAAAGCCCGGGGTGCACCGCCGCCTCCGCCAGCGAGGCTTCCGGATAGAACTGCATGGCATTGGTCTCGACGCCGCGGATGGTGCCGACGTGCGCGGCCAGGAGAACGTGCGGCACCTGGGCGAGCATCGGGTTGGTCAAGTCCTGCACCATCAATTGCATGCCGTGCGCCCGCGCCCAGCAGGCGCTGAGAATCGCACCGGTCTGGGTCTTGCAGGTCTTCAGCGCCACGCCGTTCCAGCCCAGGTCCCGCCCCAACCGCACCAGGCGCCAGTCGTGCGCGCTTTCGTCCAGGAACAACGGCTTCCGGGCGGAGATCGAATGGGCGTCGATGCGGCAGGCCTCCAAATCGTAGGGGAACGGTTGCTCGACGTAGAGCAACTTCCGCCAGGCGCTCGGATGGTCGCGCTCCAGCCGCCCCAGGATGTCGAGCACGTACTGCGGATCCATGACCGTGCAGTTGAAGTCCGCCGACAGCCAATCCACTCCCTCGGCGTCGGCCACCTGCCCCACGCGCGCGAGCCTCTCGAAATCCCAACGGGCGTCATTGCCCCGCAACTTGACCTTAAGACACCGGAGGCCGTCCCGCCGGATCCAGTCGGCCAGCAACACCGGGTAGCCGTCATTCGGCTCCGAACCCGTCAGGTCCCCCGCCTCGATGGGGTCCGCGCCTCCCACCAAGTGCCAGGCATCGAGCACCCCGGGCGGACGCGCGGTCAGGTAGTGCGCCGGGTACCGTCCCTGAAACGAAACGCCACTTCCCGGGGCGGAAGCGAGATACGCCTTCAGGTCCCGCCGCAGGTAGTCCGCCGAATACGTGGTGTAGACAGGTCGGCCGACGGCTCGTCCGTAGGCGTCGTGCAATGCCTGGTCGAAGACCGAACAACAAAGCAGCGCGGCCAATCGCGGGATGGGCTCCAACCCCGCCCCCTGGACGGTGTTGGCCTCCCGCAACACACAGGGAAGGACGTGCTCCTGGAAATCCCAGCCCACCTCCAGGGCGTGCCCGCGGAGATCTGCGTTCCCCCACGCGCGCGCCAGGCTCACACAGAACTCCCGCAGCGCCGCATGACGTCCTTCATATGGAGCGCGGCTGGGCCACACCCACTGCACACTCAGCGGTGTCTCCCCCCATCCGCAGGCGGGACGCCCGGCGCCGTCCTCCACGCTCACCCGCGCCCGCGCGCAGGTGACGGACGTCAGGATCTCTGTGCCGAACTTCAGCGGCACCCGGGTTTGCACTGGTAGGAAATACAGCTCCACACCGGTGACGCGAATCTCGGGGCGCGTGCTCATGGCCCCAGCATAGTCGGACTTGGACAGAAAGCCCGCTCTTTGTGTCACGTCGCGGTGAACGGCGCGCGTCCCGACGCCGCCTGCGGACCCGCGGGTTCCCCCTTCTGGACCGTGTCCCGCGGCCGCGGGATTAACCCGCAGCAGAACGCACGCACCCCGGGCTGCGGCTCAAGACGAGCCGCGGTCCGAAACCTGCGGGCTGTCGATCGTCCAACCACATCCGCGCGCGAACCGGCCTTTCCGGGACCGCGGGTCATCTCGACCCGCAGCCAAGCGCACACACCCCGGACTGCTGCCAGCCTGCCTGCCGAAGCCTGGGCGAAAATGGGTCCGCGGCCGCAGGAACGCTGGAACGGACGGGGGGGCGGCTCCCGAAATCGTAGCGCTGCTCCGCTGCGGAACTCACTGCGCCCGGGGAGGCGCGCCTCGGGGTCCGAACTTGAGAAACTCGTCTTGGCGTGCTTCCGCCTGCATCGTGCTCCAGCCTCCGCGGCAATTCTAATATCTAAAGACCCGGCCCCGAGATCCACGGCCGTCCTTCCGCTACGTCGCCATCCCGGGGCAGATCGCCTCGGGGCGCCCAGGAACGTTCGATGCCCACGGGATTCCCGGGAAGGTCCGACTCCGGATTGCGTATCTACAGGCACACGGCACGTCCGCCGCCCTCGCCCTCTTTGGCGAGAGCCCCATCGGCGGTCGAGATCCGGCGGTGGTCGGTGCGGGTGCATTCTTTTGGCGGCCCCGGTGAGGATTCTGCGCATTGGAGAGTAGAGGCGGTTCCTGGACAACCGCCCAGTTGTTGGAGAGCCCCGCCGGCGGCTAATGAGCGGTCGCCGGTGGGGCGCTTTTGCCCCAAGATCCGCCGGACCCCTCCCCCCGCTACGTCGCCCTCCCGGGTCGGAACACGCCAGGGGAGGCGGCAAAGCGAGCGGGGCGATCCAGCCAGGGTACATAAGCGGTGCAAAAGCAGCCGTTTTCGGAGCTTTCTGGGAGTCTTTCTAAGTTCCTCTCCTTGAAGTGGTCGGGGCGGTGCGATTTGAACGCACGACCTTCTGAACCCCATTCAGACGCGCTACCAAGCTACGCTACGCCCCGATCCACAGTGCGGGCCCCGCCGTCCGGAACCCGGTGGGGATACTAGGACGCTCCACTTCCATTTCAACACAATTTGCGCGCGCACTCTTTCCGAAACCGACGCAGGCAGTCGTTGTTTCCCCCGCCATCCGCCCTCCGTCCTCCGTCCTCCGCCCTCCGATCTCCGGGGGCGCCACCGCACTCGGAGCTTCGGATCGCATCACCCGTGGATGACCAACTGGATGCTCTCCGGCAGGCGACTGGCCACCTCGGTCACGACGTTGCCTTTCATGAGGGCGACCAGTTTGCCGCGATGCGGAGAACCCAGGATGAGGAAATCGATCCCCAGCGTAGCGGCCAGGTCGAGGATCGTGGAGGCGGGACTGTCGCTCACCGTGTAGAGTGGAACCACTTGCACGCCGAGTTGTTCGCCTTGCTGCAGCATTGCCGACATGATCCGCGCGGCCGCAGTGTCGTCTTGCCAGCCCGGTCGTTCGTGGCGTTGGATCGGGCCGGGGAGGTTCACGGCGACTTCCTTCACGTAGAGCACATAAAGCGTTCCCTGGCGCAGGCGGGCTTCCTCGAGGGCGAAGCGCAGGACGGGCGTCAGGCCGCGCGCGGCCACCATGACTCCCTGCCCCGGCTTGAGGTTCACTTCCAAGCCGGTTCGCGCCTCGGGCGCAACCGCGGCGGCAATTTCCTTGCGCACCGTTACGGTCCGCAGTCCTGCCCGGCGCTGGGTATACCCCCGCAGTCCGAGGCCAATGCCCACGATGCAAATGGCAAAGAAAAGGGCGTCGTGCTGCGTCTTGGCGATGGTCAACTCGACCAGGAAGAGGATCACGAAGGTCAGCGCCATGCCAATCCGCTCTCCGGCCTTCAGCGCCAATCGGGGGTTGAAGGTGCACGAACCGAGATTGACGGTGATGGCGCCGACCACGCCGATGGCGTACAAGCGCGCGAGGACCTCGATATCGGCTCCGGACGCGGCGACGGTTACGGCCGGAAGGAGCGCGGCCAGGACCCACGGCCACCACGGGACACCATGGCGGTTGAGGCGCGTGAACACTCGTGGCAATTCCCCGTCTCGGGCCAGGAGGTAGATGAGGCCCACCTGCGCCGCGACGGCCGTGTTGACGGCGCTGAGGAGGAGCAAGCCCATCATCACGCCAACCAGGATTCCCGCCAGTTGACCCGCCACGGCGCTGTGGAACCACATCCCGGCGTACTGCTCCCCGAGGTAGCGCACCATGTAGTCCCGCTGAGCCGTCGGGTCCGGGGCGACCTCCGGAGGAAGCGAGAGCATGGCCCAGCCCAGGAGGATCGTCCCCAGCACCACTTCGAGCGCCACCGGCCAGATGGCTAACCGGGCGGTCCGCGCCACCCGCGGTTTCTCGGGCGTGGTTCCAGGGTCCAGCTTCATCACCCCGGTCAGGTTCGCGACGGCCTCGACGCCGCTGAGGGCCAGGATCACCCCGACGAAGTGCTGCCAGCGGATGCCGAAGGCGTGTGGTGAAGGGCGCAGGTGTTCGAAGCTGAGGTGCGGGAGGCTCATCGCCACGATGAGGACGACGACGATGCCCATGGGCAGAGCCAGCCACAGCGCCAGGCTTCCCGTGTGCTTGGGGCCGTAGTAGTTGATGCCCCCGATGACGACGATCATGGTCACGGTGGCGGTCGCAATCCAGCGGTCCGGCACGCCGAAGTAGTGCATCGCCGAATTGCAGCTCAAGGCTGCGGTCACGATGAAGTTCGCCACCAGCAGCAGCGCGCCCACGGCGGCCAGCAACCGGCTCTGGTCTCGCGCGGCCGAATAGACGCCACCTCCGTCGGGAAAGTGCCGGCAGACGATGACGTAGTTGTAGCCCACGAGGGCGGTCAGCAGGCAGACCGCCACGATGATGGGAAGGGAGGCGTAGCCGGCGAAGAAGAAGGCCAGGCCGATGACATAAGCCTTGCTGGTCCCCCAGTCGCCATACAACAGCGCTGCGGCACGCTTCCAGTCCACGTTCCGCGGACGATGTAATCCCAGACCTTCCATGCCACCTCGTCGATGGCGCCGGATACTCCGCCAAGCCGCGGCAACCGTCAAATGTCCAATGACTTGGGTCAAATCGACCCCGAATTCGCCCTTGCCACACCCGGGCGACTCCCCTAGCGTTCTCACGTGAGTAAGTCGGTCAATTCCTGCGACGCTGTCGACGGGTGTCCCGTTTCGGTTGTCTGCCCCCTCGACCAGGTTGCCCCGGGCACCGTCTGCCGGGTCCGCCAACTGCTCGCTTCCCCGGATCTCTGCGTGCGCCTCCGGGAGATGGGCTTCTGCGAGCACCAGAAGATACGCCTGTTGATCCAGCAGAAGGCGATGATCTGCCAGGTCTGCAACGCGCGCCTGGGAATCAGCGAGCAACTGGCCAAGTCGATCCTCGTTGAGCCCCTCGCCCTGAGCGAAAAACCATCGACGTCATGACGGTCGCCAGCCAGCCCCTGACCTCTCTGCCGCTCGGGGCCCGAGCGAACGTGACGGAACTCAATGTCCCACCAGGAGACCGCGGGCGCCTCATGGAGCTCGGCCTCCTCGTCGGCACGCCGGTCGAGTTGATCCGCTTTGCGCCGCTCGGCGATCCCGTCGAGATTCGGGTTCGGGGGTATCACCTGACCCTCCGCCGGCACGAGGCCGAACAAGTATGGGTTCATCCTCAGGGCTGAACCAGCGGTTGGTTGTACTCACGGGCAACCCCAACTGCGGGAAGACCACGCTCTTCAACGCGTTCACGGGCCTGCGGGCCAAGGTCGGCAACTACGCCGGAGTCACGGTCGAACGCAAGGAGGGCCGGCTTCGCGGCACGCCGCCGGATCGACCTGTCACCGTCATCGATCTGCCCGGCACCTACAGCCTGAGCCCCCGGTCAATCGACGAGCAAATCGTGCGCGACGTCCTGCTCCGGCGGTTGCCGGAGGTGCCCGCCCCCGACCTCGTCGTCGCTGTCGTCGACGCCTCGAATCTCGAGCGCCATCTCTATTTCGCCACCCAGGTGGCCGAACTGGGTCTTCCCACCGTCATCGCCCTGAACATGATCGACGTGGCGAAGCAGACCGGCCACGAAATCGACATCCGGCGGTTGGAGAAAGCCCTGGGGCTGCCCGTCTTCCCAATGGTGGCGAGCACGGGTCAAGGAGTGGACGCGCTTCAAGCCCACGTGGTGCGCACGCTCGCTGATTCGGGTTCGGCGCCTTCCGGAGTGCTCCGCTGTCCATTGCCGCCAGCCCTTGATCATGAAGTGCGGCAATTGGCCACCCTGCTCGGCCCCTCGCCGCACCCGGAATCCCTCTCGTTTTCGGAAGCACTGCTTCTCCTGAGCGAGGACCGGCCTCAAACGGTGGCGGCGTTGCGCCATGAGCCAGGATTGACCGAGGCCCTGGCAGCAGCCCGCGCGCGCCTCGGACAAGCCGGCATCGACTGGCGCAGCAGTGCCATTGAAGCCCGCTACCAGTGGGTGGGCCGCATCCACAACGAGGTCGTCACCGAACGTCTGGCGGCCGGCGAGACGGCCAGCGATCGGATCGACCGCTGGGTGACGCACCCGGTCTGGGGCGTCGTGCTCTTTCTTCTTCTCATGGCGCTGATGTTCCAGACCATCTTCACCCTGGCGCACTGGCCGATGGAAGCCCTCGAGCACGGTGTGGACTGGCTGGGCCGACTGGTGGGGAACTGGATCCCCCCGGGGGACTTTCAGAGCCTGGTCGTGAACGGGGCGATCGCCGGCGCGGGTTCGGTGGTGGTCTTTCTGCCGCAGATCGTCCTGCTGTTTGTGTTCATCGGTCTGCTCGAGGACACGGGGTACATGGCGCGCGCGGCATTCCTGATGGACCGGTTGATGAGTCGCGTGGGTCTGCACGGCAAGAGCTGCATCCCGTTGCTCAGCTCGTTTGCGTGTGCGATCCCGGGCATTCTCGCGACGCGGACGATCGAGAGCCAGAAGGACCGGCTGGCCACCATGTTGGTCGCCCCGCTCATGAGCTGCTCCGCACGTCTGCCCGTCTATACCCTGCTCATCGCCGCCTGCATCCCCGACCGGCCTGCCCTCGGCCCATTCCGACTGCCCGGACTCACCCTGCTCGCCATGTACCTGCTGGGAATCCTGGTCGCTCTCGCCGTGGCCTGGCTGCTCAAGCGCACCCTCCTCCGCGGCGAACCGCCCCTCCTGATCCTCGAACTCCCTCCCTATCGAAGTCCCCAGGTGCGGCAGATTCTCTGGCATGTCTGGGAACGCGCCCGGCTCTTCGTGCAGAACGCCGGCACCATCATCCTGGGGGCCAGCATCTGCCTCTGGTTCCTCGCCTCCTACCCGCGCAACGCCGAAGCCACACGCCGCTACAACCACCTCCGCGCCACCGTTGCGCAAACCGCCGCCCGCTACGCGAACCCCACCCCGGCCGTCCGCGCCTCGCTCGACGCTCAACTCTCCGCCATCGACCGCCAGGAAGCGGGCGAACGACTTCGCAACAGCTTCGCCGGACACCTCGGGCGAATCATCGAACCGGTCATCGCACCGCTGGGCTTCGATTGGAAGATCGGCATCGGTATCATCTCTTCCTTTGCGGCCCGTGAGCTCTTTGTCAGCACCGTTTCCACCGTCTACAATGTCGGCGAAGGTGATCCCTCCAATGAAGAAGCGCGGGCCTTGGCCGGGGTCCTGAAGTCGCAGATGCGGCCGGACGGCACTCCCGTCTACACGGCCCGGACGGGTGTGGCCCTGATGCTGTTCTACGTTTTTGCGCTTCAATGCGTGAGCACGGTGGCGGTCGTGCGTCGGGAATCCAACAGTTGGCGATGGCCGATCTTCCAGTGGGTCTACATGGCCGTCCTGGCGTGGATCTTCGCGTTCGTGGCCTACCAGGGCGGCCGCTTGCTGGGGTGGGAGTAGGCCAGAAGTCAGAAGCCAGAAGTCAGAAGCCAGAAGTCAGAAGTCAGAGGACGGCTTGTCCGCCGAAGCCCGCAGGGCGTAGGCGGAAGGACGGAGGACGGAGGACGGAGGTCAGAGGTCAGCCAAATCCCAAATCGAAAATCCTCAATTCCAAATCCCCAATCAATTGGTCATTGAGGATTGGGGATTTGACATTGAGGTCGGAGGTCCCGTCCTGAAATAGATTGGTACTTTGGAATGAGGAAATTCGAGTGCCAT
>CAYSPU010000049.1:0-27228 GCA_964432995.1 uncultured Verrucomicrobiota bacterium | reverse complement strand
CGACGTCCCGGCGGGCAGCAGCCCCACCCGCCGGACGCGCCCCCGAACCTCCGACAGAATCCCTGCTCCGCCGCGGCGCTCCCTGCGCCCGAGACCGGCCTTCGCGCGGGCTGCGGCCCGGCAAGCTGGGCGCAGGCCCGTGCCGAACGCGCTGTTGTGGTCGGAGATTGACAAGGGGAGGACGTTTGTTTTGCTCAGGCGGTGACTGGGGTGCGATGGATTCCTGCGGCGGTTCTTTTTGTGCTGGGCTTCGCCCCAACTGTCGCCGCAGCTCTCGCGTGGACGGAAGGCGAGGGGCATCGTTTCGCGGAAGTACGCCCCGAGGCTGGCGGGAAACCGGGCTTCACCTTGACCGACCCGCGGGACACCGGGGTTCTCTTCACGAACACCCTCGAAGGCGACGCGTATTTGACAAATGCCGTGGCCCACAACGGATCGGGTGTGGCGATCGGGGACGTCGATGCCGATGGCTGGCCGGATCTCTACTTCTGCAGCCTGCAGGGACCGAATCGGCTCTACCGCAACCTCGGGAACTGGCGGTTCGAGGAACTGACGCTCGGTGACGCCGCCTGTGGAGAACAGTACTCGACGGGAGCAGCCTTTGCAGATGTGGACGGCAACGGCAGTCTGGATCTTCTCGTCAACGGGATCGCGTCGGGGACGCGCCTGTTTCTGAACGACGGCCACGGCCGCTTCCGGGAGGTGGCCGATTCCGGTTTCTCGCGCACGGCGTCCGCCACCTCCCTGGCGCTGGCGGACATCGACGCGGATGGAGATCTCGATGTCTACTGCGCGCACTACATCGACGTCATGAACCTGGCGGATCCGACCACGCACTTTGCGTTGGCGCGGCGCGGGGACCGATGGGTGGTGACGAAGGTCAACGGCGAGTCCGCGCTGTCCCCAAAGTGGAAGGATCGATTCGAGGCGCTGGCGGACGGGAGCGTGCGCGAGTTGCCGGAGTACGACGGGCTGTATCGGAACGAGGGCAACGGCCGTTTCGTATCGATTCTGTTCGAGCCGGGCGTTTTTCAGGATGAGAACGGTCAGCCGGTTCCCCCCACCCGGGATTGGGGCCAGGCGGTCATGTTCCGCGACCTGAACGGGGATGGCGCCCCGGACTTCTACGTATGCAACGACAACGCCTCGCCGGATCGCGCCTGGCTGAACACCGGCCAGGGGACGTTTCGCGCCTTCCCGCGTTCGAGTCTGCGTCACACGAGCCGGTCGTCCATGGCGGTCGATTTCGCGGACGTCGACCGCGACGGCTGCGACGACATCCTGGTGCTGGACATGCTCGCGCTCGAGCACCAGAAGCGGATGACCCAACTCGTCCGGGACCGGCCCAAGGGATTCGAGTGGGAGGAGATCGATTCGCAGCCGCGCTACAACCGCAACATGCTCTTCCTCGGCCGACCGGACGGGTCGTATGCGGAAGTGGCTTTGCTGGCGGGCGTCGCCGCCACGGGCTGGTCCTGGGCGCCTCTGTTCGTCGATGTCGACCTCGACGGCTACGAGGATCTGCTGGTCATGACGGGTTTCGGCATGGATGTCATGGATCAGGATAGTCATGACGAACTCCGCCAGCGCCGCATGACGGACGCCGAGCGCAAGCGCTTTCGGAAACACCACCCGGCTTGGCCGACGAAGAGCATCGCCTTTCGCAACCGCGGCGACGCGACCTTCGAGATCATGGACCAATGGGGATTCGATCGGATCGGGATCGCGAATGGGGCCGCGCTGGGAGATCTCGACAACGACGGGGATTTGGATGTCGTGGCCAACGCTTTGAACGCGCCGGCGGCTTTGTACCGGAACAATGCGTCCGCGGGGCGCGTTGCGGTGCGCTTGAAGGGGCGCCCCCCCAACACGCGAGCGGTTGGGGCCCGGATCCGTCTGCTGGGCGGCTCCATGGTCCAGTCGCAGGAGATGATCGCCGGCGGCCGGTATATGTCCGGCGAGCAAGCCTTGCGCGTGTTCGCTGCCGCACCGGACTCCGGAGGAGGTTCGCTGCAGCTCGAGGTTCGCTGGCCCAACGGAGAGCGGAGCACATTCAACGGCGTGCAGGCGAACCGCGTCTATGAAATCGATCAACCGGAATCCGCTTCGTCCTCGGAACTCACGAACGCGTCCCCGGCGGCGCCGCTCTTCAGCGAGGTCAGTTCCCTGATTGGCCACGTCCACACCGAGGCGCCATTCGACGATTGGGCGCGGCAGCCGCTGCTCCCTCGTCGCCTGAGCCGCTTGGGACCGGGCGTGAGTTGGTATGATGTGAACGGGGATGGATGGGAAGACCTGCTGGTGGGATCCGGTCGCGGCGGCCGGCTGGCCGTGTATGTGAACAACGAGGGGCGGGGCTTCCGTCGCCTCGACGGCACCGCGGAAGCCGCCGGTGATCAGGGCACAATCCTGGGTTGGGCGGATGGACAAGGCAACCGCCACGTCCTGATCGCCATGTCGAACTACGAGTTGCCGGCACCGGCGCCGAGCCAAGTCCTGGTACTGACGGCTACCAACCTCGCCGTAACGGAGCAACTGACTGCCGGCACAGGCTGCCTCGGGCCGATGGCCCTGGCGGACATCGATGGCGACGGCGACTTGGATCTGTTCGCCGGCGGCTATTGCGATCCCGGGCGGTATCCGATGCCGGCCTCCTCGGCGATCTGGCGGAACGACCAGGGGAAGTTGGTGCCTGGAGGATCCCTTAACGATCCGTTCCGCGGGATCGGATTGGTCCGCGGCGCGACCTTTGCCGATCTGGACGGAGACACCGATCCGGATCTGGCGCTGGCGACGGAATGGGGGCCGGTGCGCGTCTTTCAGAACGAGGGAGGCAGCTTTCGCGACGTCACCGCACCCTGGGGTTTTGCCGGGCTGACGGGATGGTGGACCAGCGTGGTGGCGGGCGATTTTGACGGCGACGGCCGCGTCGACTTGGCCTGCGGCAACTGGGGCCGCAACTCGATCTATGAGTTGTATCGGCCAACGACCCTGCGGGTCTTCCACGGCGGTTGGAACGGCGACAACGTCGTCGAGTCGATCGAGGCTTGGCAGCGTGGCGGGAGCTGGTTGCCCGTGCGCGACCGGACGTGGCTGGCGCGCGGTTGGCCGGACCTGGTCGACCGGTTTCCGACACACATGGCCTTCGGAAATGCCACGCTCAGCGAGATCCTGCCTCCGGGCCACGAGAACTCCGCGTATCTCGAGGCGTCGCACCTGGCCTCGACGGTCTTTCTCAACCGGGGTACGGCCTTCGAGGCAGTCCCTCTGCCCCGCGAATCCCAGGTCGCCCCGGTGTTCGCCGTCAACGTGGGGGACTTCGATGGCGACGGCCGCGAAGATCTGTTTCTGAGCCAGAACTTCTTCGGCACCACATCGGACCTCACCCGCGACGACGGTGGCCGCGGCGTGTGGCTGCGGGGCAAGGGAAACGGGCGCTTCGAGGCGGTGGACGGGTCCGTGACGGGGATCAAGGTGCTGGGGGAACAACGGGGCGCGGCGCTGGCCGATTTCGACCACGACGGGCGTGTGGACGTGGCCGTCTCGCAGAACCGGGCAGCGACCCGGCTCTACGCGAATCGCGGTGGCAAACCCGGCCTGCGCGTGGTGCTGCGCGGGCCAGCGGTCAACCCCGACGGTGTGGGCGCTCAGATTCGGGTGGTGTATGCGGGGGCGCGACTGGGCCCGGCTCGGATTGTCCAGGCGGGATCGGGTTACTGGTCGCAGGACGCGGCGGCGCAGGTGCTGGGGCTTCAGGAGAAACCCGTTGCTTTGTCAATCCGCTGGCCCGGTGGCCAGGAACAAACGTTGCCCGTCAACGAACGGGAGTGGACACTCCAGATCGACTTCAAGCCATGAGACTCCAAGTGAACTTCCGGGCTTCCCGTCAGCCATTGGACACCGCGACCCGGCACCATGAACCGGACATGCAGAATGCAGAACGCAGAATGCACAATGGGCGTTCGACGTCGAACGTTGGACGTTGGATGTCGAGCGTTTCCCGATACCTGGCTCGAGAGCGCCTCCAGCGCTTGGATGGAGCGGCTTTCCGTGAACCGTCAGCAGCAGGTAGGGACGCGCGGCCTCGCGCGTCCGCCAGTTGCATACCGCAGTGCACGCCCTTTGCGGACGCCCGAGCCGGGCGTCCCTACCTCAGGGCTTCGCGGTTCATGGCTCCACTGCATGGACCCTGGTGGATGGCGGCATTCCACGAACCTCGTAGCCGCCGACGTCAGTCGGCGCACTGCTCGGTGGCCGAGTGTCTGGGAGCGGAAAGAGAGACGCATGCGCCGAGGTCGGCAACGGGTGAACTGCGTAGCCCTCTCCTAGCCCGGAAATCTCACGACGGATTCGTGTGTGAGATTTCCGGGCACACCGCCGCCGCGCTGGTTCTGGCGGTGGCGTTGCTGTGCCAGTCAGGCTGCGGGCGACGGGACGCCGCTCCACCGAGCGCTGCTCCCCAGCCGGCGTCGGCCCCCGCCCAGGCACCGGTGGTTCCGCTTACCAACATGGTGCTGATCAAGGCCGGATCGTTTGTCCGCATCAAACAGCCGGTGACGATCACCCGCGATTACTGGATCGGGAAATACGAGGTAACCCAGGCCGAATACCTGAGCGTCATGGGTCGGAACCCCAGTCACTTCCAGGGCGACTCCAATCGCCCGGTCGAGAAACTGAGCCACGTCGACGCCGCCGCCTACTGCGCCGCCGTGACCGCGAGCGAGCGGAAAGCGGGGCGCTTGCCTCCCGGCTTCGAATACCGGCTTCCTTCCGAAGCCGAGTGGGAATACGCCTGCCGCGCCGGAACCACGAACCTCTTCAGCTTCGGCGACGACGCCCAGGCTGCGGATGCCTTTGCCTGGACAACGGAGAATGCCGAGGGCACGACCCATCCCGTCGGGCAGAAACGCCCCAACCCCTGGGGGCTGCATGACATGCACGGCAACGTCTGGGAGTGGTGTTCCGATTGGTATGGACCCTATGCCGAAGCGCCAGCCATCGATCCGGTGGGGCTCGTGACCGGCAAGTTCAAGGTCTTCCGGGGCGGCGGTTGGAACCAGGAAGTGCAGTATGCGCGCTCCGGCAACCGGTTCATGATGGCGCCCTCGAACGGCATCCACTTCGTCGGGTTCCGCATGGCCCTTACCCCAACGATGCCGAAGAACGGGCAGTAAGAGCCGGCGCTCCGGCGGGCGAAGTCGCGTCCGAGCCCGCAAGAGCCAGACGACCCGCGGAGCGCCCCGCTCGGCGCGGGGCCAGAGGCATACTCACCGTTCACTGTCTTCTGGCCGGCAACATGCCGGCGCTCCGGCGATCGGACGCGCCTCCGAACCTCCGGCCACCTCCCACCCGCTCGTTGCTGCTGCGACCGAGGGACCTGCCTCCGCCAAGGCTCCGGCACGGCAGGCCGGTCGCGCTCCGACCCCGGACCGCACGCCGTCCCGGCGGGCAGCAGCCCCACCGGCCGAACGCGCTGTCGGACCTTCCGGAGCCGAACACCAGTCGGAGCGCCCCGCTCGGCGCGGGGCCCGGATGCATACACCTCTGGCCGGCAACATGCCGGCGCTCCGGGAGGCGGAGCCGCGAGCAGGTCTACGCATCGCCGGTGCCGCGGCGTGCGGAGCGACAGAACACCAGCCCACTTGCCGACGAACCGATTCGCCGGTGTGCCATTCTCCGGCGCCCTCGGAGAGGTCGCCCTACCTTTCATACGAGCTGCTATCCCGGAATGGACAAGGGGACTCATGGCGTGCTTCGGTTCCAGGTCCGAGGGGGCAGACCCAAAAAAAGGAGGGGCCGGGCGTTGGCCCGGCCCCTCCGCGAATGGGCAACGAAGCGGTTCCTACAGCTTCAGGCGGTAGAAATGCCCGCCAGTCCCGCTGACCGTCGGACGGTAGGGCGACGTGGCGCCCGCGACGTCCGTCCAGGTGGTCAGATTGGTGGATTCCTGCAGGACGACTCCGGCTTGCGTCCAGGTGAGTTCGAGGACGCCGCCGGTCACCTGCGCGGTGATGCTGAACTCGGTCGGTTTGTTGGGAGCGACGCCGGCCCGATAGCACTTGTAGGCGCCGGTGTCTTCCGTCCTGTTCAGCAGGACGCGCGTGCCGTCGGACTTGAACGAGTAGAGTTCGAGATGCGCGTCGCCGCCACCTTCCTGGTAGATGACGCGGATCGGGTAAGTGCCCGCATCCTGCACCACGACTCTGAAGGTAGCGTCGGCGGTGTTCCCGTCCACCTGTCCCAGGAGCACGGCGTCGGCCGGCACGTTGATGTAGCCAGCCTGCATGCGGAAGCTATCGTCGCTGCGCACGCCCAGGGTGATCACCCCGGCCGGGAGCTCCACAAAGGAGATCAACTCCGCATCGATACCATCGGTCGGGGCTGTAGCCCCTGTCCCCGGGATGCCCGGCATGGGATCGTCCGGCGTGAAGTACCCGAGCGCGGTACCATCCGTCTGGCTCAGGTTGATCACATCGGGCATCTCGAACTTGTAAACCGCACCCACTTTGACGCCGGTGCCCAGGGCGTATCCCATCGCGTTGGGATCGGCTTGGTTCTCCAGCGGGGTGGTGCTGCCGGTGGCCGTCAACTGGCCCGCCAGCGCCAGTTCGCACGAGGCGAGGCTGTTGGGCGCGTAGGTCTCGTTCTGGAACACGTTCCAGATGAAGCCGGGCTTCGAGGTATCCACCGAGACGGCCTGGTGGGCGCTGGTGAGCATCGGGTAGGTGGCCACCGTGAACTGCCATGTCTCGGTTCGGGAGACGCCGCCCGCGGTGAAGGCAATGCTCGCGGTGTGTTGAGAGCCCGAGGCGAAGTAAGCCGGGGGCTGGTAGTTGACCGTGGTGACGTTGCCCGCCTTGGTGGGGGTCACGCTGACCACGGAGCCGTCGAGGGTGAGCTGAACGGATCCGGCATCGACGGCGGTCTGGCCGTCCTGGATCGCCACGATCACTGGGGCATCGAAGTCGACGCCGGAGGCGTTCGGCATGGGTGACACCAGCGTGATGGCGGCCGGCATCTGGGTGGTGGTGGCCCGGTAGGTCGCCAAACCGCCACCGTCCGTGTCGTTGAGCAGCACTCTGGTGGTGCCATTGGCGAGCAGACTCGACCATTCGAGGTAGGCATCGCCAGCCCCCTCTTCCCACACCGTCCGGAAGGCGTAGGTCCCCGCGTCCTGCACGTAGACATTGAACGAGGTGTTGGCGACGGCGCCGAAGGAATCCGCGGCGACTTCGGCTTTGAAGACGTCGTTGACATGGCCGGCGGTGGTGCGGAAGCCGTCGTCGCTCTGCACGGTGAACGTGTGCTTGCCGACCGGCAGCGTGATGTACGTGACCACTTCGCCCGCGATCCCGTCCTCGCCGCCGGTGGTGCCGGGGATGCCGGGCATCACGCCGTCGTCAATGAAACTCCCCAAGGCGACGCCATTGGGACTCATGTTCACCGGCCAGTCGACCTCGAACTGGATCGCCATTTGGTTGTTGGCGCCCGCGGTGCCGAGACCGACGGCGCATCCCTGCGCATTCCGGTCAGCCTGGTTCTCGCCGAGCAGACCCGCGAGCTGCAGCAAGGGTCGGGTGCTGTTGTTGGCCTGGAAGGCCGCATTCTGGTGCACACGCCACATGAAACCGCGCTTCGAGGTGTCGGGTGTCACCGCCATGTCCGCGGTGAGCAGCGCATAGGCAGGGATCGGGAAGGTGGCCGCGTCCGTCACGGTATTCCCGCTCGTGTCCTTCACCTCGATGATGTAGGTGTGCTCGGAGCTTGGCGGGAAGAGCCCGGGGCGACTGTAGGTGAAGTCGGTATGGTCGAGGACCTTCGGACTGGCCGTCGCGGTGACCAACGCCCCGTCGATATACACCTTGACGCTGGCAGGATCCAGGACGGAGCCGCCTTTGTCATACACGCGGAAGGTCAAGCCCTCGATGCCGGGGTTGACGGAGGACAGATAGAGGACATCACCGGACGTCCCACCGATGCCCAGGGTGAGCAGCGCGGTCTCGGACGGGGTCTTGCCGAAGACGATCGAGTGCACACCCAATCCACCCCAGCCTTTCTGGCCCGGGGTGTCCTGGTCGCCGTCGTTGATGCACATGCCCAAGCCGAACTGCGTCCCAAATTCCAGGCTGGTCAGGCCCAGGGCCGCCATGGGCATCTTGATTTCGTAGGTGGTCTTCTTGGTCGCGGTATTGCGCGCCACCATCGCTTCGGTCCCGCCCGGACCGAGTTCGTGGTTAACGATGACTTCGCCGAGGGCATCTTCCACGCCGCCCAGGGCGTAGTTGTAGCGTGCGACCTCTGCGCTCTGCGTGGCATCGGCGATCATGATCTGCACGGAGTCGCCGTTCCACGCACTGTTGGCCGAGTTCTCGTGGTAGTCGTCGGTAACGACGAACCCGAAGTAGACGTTGTCGGCGTCATACGCCACCTGGATCGCCGACGTCTGGTCATCGGGGCCGGTCCACGTGCCGCCAGCGTATTCCTCGAACAGGACCAGACTGGCGTTCGCGCGGTTGGTGGAACCGGACCCCTTGGGGATGTAGAATCTCGGATCCGAGAGCACGGGGACTCCCGTCCACTCCGAGAGGTCGCCATCCAGAGTGATGGCGCCCGGTGCGGGGTTGGCCGTATAGACCTCCTTCCCGGACTCAATGTCATTCTGTCGAGCCAGGGTAACCAGCGCGGTTTCGGAGGGGGTCTTGCCGAAGACGATCGAGTGCGCGCCCAGACCGCCCCAGCCTTTCTGGCCCGGGGTGTCCTGGTCGCCGTCGTTGATCGCCATGCCCAGGCCGAACTTCGTCCCGCCGGCTAACTCCGTCAGGCCGAGGGCGGCCTTCGGGAGTTTGATTTCATAGACGGTCTTCTTTGTGGTGGTGTTGCGCGTGACGACCGCCTCGGTTCCGCCCGGTCCGAGTTCATGATTTACGATGATCTCCCCGAGGGCGTCTTCAACTCCGCCCAGGGCGTAGTTGTAACGGGCGATTTCCGCGCTCCGGGTTGAATTGGCGATCATGAGCTGAACCGAATCGCCGTTCCACGCACTGTTGGCGGAGTTCTCGTGGTAATCGTCCGTCACCACGAACCCGAAGTAGACGTTGTCGGCGTCATACGCGATCTGCACGGCCGACGTCTGGTCGTCCGGGCCGGTCCAGGTGCCGCCCGCGTAGTCTTCGAACAGGACCAGTGTGCCGCCCGCAACATTGGTGGAGCCGGATCCTTTGGGGATGTAGAACTTCGGATCCGAAAGCACGGGGACCCCAGACCACTCCGAGAGGTCCCCATCAATGACGATGGCATTCGGGGCGTGGATCGCCGAGTAGTATTCCTTGCCGGGCTCGATGTCGTTCACCGCGTAGAGATGAACCAAGCCCACCGCCAGGAACGGAAGAAACTTCAGGACTATGTTTCGCATGGTTCCGTCAAGCCCCCTTGACGGCTTCAGAAGGTTCCCGATGCCTGGGATAACAACCTGCGTGCACGAACGCCCCCCAGCCCCAAAAAACCCGCCGTCGTCGTCTCAGAAGCAGTAGTGGTTGTTGATGTGATACCCGAACTGACAGACCGTTACCGTCACTGCTAGCCCTTTGGGAACTGCGTGTAAAGCAATTTCCATCAGGAATTTCCATCGCCAACCGCACCGCGGCAAAAACAGCGGTTCCCCCCCCGGTTCCATCCGCGCTGATCCGCGTTCATCCGCGGTGCTTCCCCAAGGACGACCGTCACCTGGCCGGCGACCGCGGGGCGAAACCCCCGCTTGGCGCATGCACTTGCTGGTTCTACCGCGGATGGGCGCTGATGACCGCGGATAAGTGAAGGACAACGACTCCTCCGGTCCCATCGGCGCTGATCGCCCACCATCCGTGGCCGCACGGGAGTCGCCTGGTTGAAGAAGGTGCCCCGCGCACCTACTGCCCGATGCAGAAGAGGTGGCGTTCGCCTCTGAGGTAGAGGCGGTTACCGACGATCGCCGGCGATGCCATCATCGGTTCCTCCAGGTTGTTGACCGCGACCGGGACGGGCTTCGGGCCGGCGCGCATCACAAAGGTGCGGCCGTCGTCGGCTGTCAGGAGGATGTGACCAGCCAGAGCGACCGCCGAGGCGGTGAACTTGGCGGGGGCCGGCAAACGCTCTCCCTCATACACCGCCTTGCCCGTCCCCGCCTCGAGGCAGGTCAGCATCCCGCTGTCGGTCATCAGATAGAAATGGCCATCCCACGGCACCGGCGACGGCACGTAAGCTGTGCCCTTGCCATACTCCCACAGGATGCGCCCGCTGCCCGCCTCGACGGCGACTGCACGTTTCGTCGGGTAGCCGGCGGTGAAGAGGACGATGTGCTTCCAGGCAATCGGGCTGGGGACGGCGTTGCTGTGCAGACCGTCGAGGCGCCAGAGCTCGCGGCCATCGCGGGGGTCGTAGGCGATCAGGTGTTCGCTGCCCGAGGTGACGAGCACGGTGCGTCCGTCGGCTTCGACCAGCAGGGGGCTGCTCCAACTGGCGGAGACGCGGCGTTCGGTGCGCCAGACGGATTTGCCGGTCTCGAAGTCCCACGCCTGCACGAAGGAACCTTCGCCGTCCTTCTGGTCGCACTGGGCAATGACCAGCGATCCAAACCGCACCGGGGAACTGCCCGGCCCCAAACCAATCGTCGAGAACCCGCTCAGGTCCACCTTCCACTGCAAACGGCCGTCGCCGTCGTGGCAGTAGATCCCCTCCGCCCCAAAGAAGGAGACCACCCGCCGTCCGTCTGTGACGGGTGTCGACGCGGCATAGGACCCTTTGCGGTGGCGGTCATCGTAGACCCGGCCGTCGTGGACGGTCTGTTCCCAGAGGAGCTTCCCGTCCCGGGCAGCAACGCAGAGGACCTTAAGCGTCTGGCGGCGGTCGGCGCCGACACTCTCCGGGTGCCGAAACTCCTGGCCCTCCAGGACATGAACGGGGGCTTTCGCGCCGGGGATCACGTCCCCTTCGATGGCGGTGGTGAGGAAGATGCGGTCGTCCCACGCCGTCGGCGACGAGAAGCCGATGCCGGGCAGCGCCGTCTTCCAGCGGAGGTGATTCGTGGTGCTCCAGGTCAGCGCGATGTTGGTCTGGCAGGCCAAGCCGGTGCCGTCCGGACCGCGCCACTGCGGCCAAGGTGGAGGAGCGGCCTGAAGTGTCGTCAGGGCGAACACCAGGGTGATCAGGGAGAGAAGCCGCCGAGGCCATTCCTGCGTCGAGCCCCTGAACAGGCAGGTAGGGACGCGCGGCCCGGCGCGTCCAGGCCACCGCGCTGCGTCCAAAGGAACCGCCGGACGCCCCAGGCCGGGCGTCCCTACCTCAGATTCGAGGTTTCCCCGAAAACTGGTAGGGCGCGACTCCGACCAGGACTCGCGAGCGGGCTCCGAGAAGGACTCGCGGGCGGGTCTGCGCATCGCGCCGAGCCGGACTGATTCGGGGAGATCGGAGCTGGGAGCTGGGAGCTGGGGGCTGGGGCGGATGGTGTGAAGCTGCATTTGTTGCGGGTGTGGGTAGCACAACGTTTGGCGGGGTGCAATGCGGCGCTCGAGCAGCCGGACGCGGTGCCGAATTCTCCGGTACCGCACGCCCGGCGGAGCGCCCCGCTCGCCGGCGGGCTCTTCGGGACCGCGGGTCTTCTCGACCCGCAGCACAACGCACACACCATTGGCTGCGGCTCCAGACGAGCCGCGGTCCGGAACCATGCGGGCCGCCGGGCGCCAGATCGTCCAACCACACCCGCTCGCCGCACGTGGGAATCGTGCACTCGCTGTCCGAGCAGAGGTCAGCTCCCCACCGGACGCGCTTCCGAACCTCCGACCGCCTCCCGCCTGCTCGTTGCTGCTGCGACCCGAGACGTGTCGCGCTCCATCGGACCGCCCGACGTCCCGGCGAACCAAATCCTACAAAACTTGACCCAAGGCTTCCTTGCTACGCCTCTGCTTCTCGGTTAGCAGATCAATGGGCGCGGAGATCGCCTGCCAGATTGGGCGGCGCCCCCGGAGAGAACGGATATGAAAACGATCGCCAGTTCCGAATTGAGTCCCGTGCTGGACCAGCAATTGGTCGCCGCACCGAACGCCGCGGGAACCTCGCGGCTGCGGGCGGCCGCGTTCACGCTGATCGAACTGCTGGTGGTGATCGCCATCATCGCCATCCTGGCGAGCATGCTTCTCCCGGCGCTGGCCAAGGCCAAGGGCAAAGCCCAGCAGGCGGCCTGCATCAACAACCTGCGGCAGCTCGGTCTCGCGACCGCCATGTATGTGGGCGACAACAAGGCGTACCCGGGCTGCTACGCGGTCGCGCGTGGGGTCTACGCCATGTGGCCGGTGCGCCTGTTCAGTCAGATGGGCACCAACCGTCAGATCTTCTTCTGCCCCGCCGCCCGCAAGGACAGCGTGTGGGACACCAACATGAACAAGACGTTGGGTGCGACCGTCCCGAGCGGCGTGCGCGACCCCTGGGGTGTCAGCAATACCGCCCGCTTCTCCTTAGCCTACAATGATTGGGGAATCGCCATCGGCAGCAATCCGCAACTCGGCCTGGGTGGCGACATCGACGGCGGCTGGTATCAGGGGCCCGTGACCGAGAGCATGGTGGTTGCCCCCTCGCAGATGATCATGCTGGGCGACAGCAAATGCGATGCGGACTGGGACGCCAACATGGATCCGACCGAGCAGGGCCAGTGGCCGTCCAACCGCCACAACCGCCGCACCGACATCATGTGCGCCGACGGCCATGCCGAGATGGCGCTCCGGAAAGACGTGATCGACCCCAGGAACATGACTTGGCGCGCCCGCTGGAACAACGACAACGATCCGCATCCCAGCATCAGTTGGACGGTGAACGCGGCGGAGGAAGCCAAGCTGGACAAGTGACGGTAGCCGGCGCGGTCCCCACCGCCCCTGAAAAAAGCGCGAAAGGTAGGGAGACCGCCCCGAGGAGCGGCAGTGCGCGCCCCGCGTTCAGCCCATCGACGCGCCCCGCCGGTACTGGGCCGGCGTCTGACCGGTCCTGGCCTTGAACACCGCCCCCAGGTATTCCTGGTGTTTGAACCCCGAGCGCTCCGCCACTTCGACCAGCGGTAGATCCGTCTTCGCCAGCAGTTCGCGCGCGCGGTTCAGCCGCGCCTGCACGATCTCATCCTGGATCGACCGGCCCAATTCCTTGCGGAACCGCCGCTGCAACACGCTCCGCGAAACCGGCAGTAGCGAGATCACCCCCGCCGCGTTCAGGCCCTGACACGCCCGTTCCCGGATCAGCCGCAGCGCCGCGGCCACCTGGCGATCCGCCGTCGCCAGCACATCGGTCGACCGCCGCGTCATGACCCCTTGCGGCGGCACCAGCACGGGCCTTCCCGCAACCGGCTGCCCCGACATCCGCGCGTCCAGCATCCGCGCCGCTTCGTATCCCACCACCTGATGCCCCGCATTCACCGAAGACAACGGCGGGTTGCACACCTCGCACAGCGTCTCGTCGTTGTCCACTCCCACCACCGCGATTTCGTCCGGCACCTCGATCCCCGCCCGCCGGCACGCCTCCAGCAGATGCGGCCCGACCTGATCGCTACACGCCATGATCCCAATCGGTCGCGGCAAACCCGAGAGCCAGCGCGCCAACGTGTCCTCCTGTTGTTCCCAGGGAATCCGCGACATCGTCCCCCGCGGCCGCTCATACACGTGCAGTTGACGCGCCCCCAGCCGCAGCGCCGCGCGAAAACAATCCCGTCGCCGCTCCGACCAGTTCTCTCCCAGGATCCCAAAGTACCCGAAGTGATGGAAGCCGCGTTCGGCCAGATGCTCCGCCGCCAGCGTGGCAATCATCGCGTCGTCCACGTGCACCAATGGCAACTGCACCGACGGAACCACCCCGAGCACATCCACCGCCGGCACGCCTGCCGCCTCGACCGCGCGCGCGATCCGCTGGTTCTGCACCCGCACGATGATGCCGTCCCCCTTCCACCGCTTCAGCCATGAAGGCAACCCCTGCTCGAGGCTCCGCGGTTCGTGATAGAGCGCCCACGGGTCGTGCTCGCGGACGTACCGCGCGATCCCCTTCAGAATATCGCGCCCCGACGCCAGTGACGTTTCCACCAACAACGCCACATGACGCCGTCGCTCCAAGGAACTCGCTGCGCGCAACGGCATGGTCGATTGTGTCTTGGCTTCCTATACCGCAACCAGTCGTGGGCGGAAAGAGCAAGTCGCGGCGAGCGGTGTCCGTCGGACCGCCCGACGTCCCGGCGGCCTCTTCCGGACCGCGGGTCTTCTCGACCCGCAGCACAACGCACACACCATTGACTGCGGCTTGGCAGGCGTGTCGCGCCCGCTTTCTACAAAGAATGACCCAACGCCTTCTTGTGGGCGCCGCCGAAGTCCGATATCGCTTTGGCGGCGTTTCTATGGTCAGTCCAGCATTCCTGAAAGATACCGACCGGCTTGCGTGCCTGGCCGGCGAGACGGCGCGCCAACACCGGGTCCGCTACGGTTGCGCCCCGCGGTGGGCCTTTGCCGCCCCCGGCCGCGTGAACCTCATCGGCGAACACGTCGACTACAACGGCGGGTTCGTCCTGCCCATGGCCATCGACCGCCACGTCGTCCTCACCGCCAGCGGCGCGTCCGAACCCCGATTGCGCGTCCAGAGCAGTGCCCAGCCGGAGATCGTCGATATCCCGCTTGCCCCACCGCTCCAGCCCACTCCACCCGCATGGTCCAACTACCTGCGCGGCGTGGCTGCCGGCTTCGCGCGACGCCACCCGATCCCCTGCGGGCTCGACGTCCTCGTCCACAACGACCTGCCGCTGGGCGGCGGCCTCAGCAGCAGCGCCGCGCTGGAGGTTGCCACCTGCCTGCTCCTCGAGGCTGTCGCCGGTTGTTCCCTCAGCGCGAAGGACCGTGTTTTGCTCTGTCAGAAGGCCGAACATGAGTTCGCCGGCGTCCCCTGTGGCATCATGGACCAATTCGTGGTGGTGAATGCCCAGGCGGGGCATCTGACCCTCCTGGACTGCCAGTCGTTCGACGCGCGCCAGGTCCAATTCGATGATCCCTCCGTCGAGATCCTGATCGCCCACAGCGGCGTGGCCCACGAACTGGGCAAGGGCGAATACGCCAAACGCCGCGCCGATTGCCAACGCGCGGCCGAGATCCTCGGCGTGCCCTCCCTGCGCGCGGCCACCTTGGAGCACCTTGCCCGACACCAGGATCAGCTCAGCCCGATCGAACTCCGCCGCGCCCGGCATGTGATCACCGAGATCGCGCGCACGCAGGACTTCGCTCGTGCCGCCGAGACCGGCGACTGGGCCACGGCCGGTCGCCTCATGTATGCCAGCCACGAGTCCCTCCGCGACGACTACGAAGTCAGTTGCGCCGAACTCGATGTCCTCGTGGAGATCGCCCGGCAACTCGGCCCCGACCAAGGCGTGCTGGGCGCCCGCATGACCGGTGGCGGTTTTGGCGGCTGCACCGTTACTCTGGTTCGCACCGATGCCGTCCCTGCCGTGCAGGCCGAGATGGGCAAGCGCTACCGACAGCGCGCGGGGATCGAGGCTCGCATCTTCGCCTCCCGCCCCGCCTCCGGGGCCGGACCGGTCCATGTCCAACCCGAACCCGATTGAGTCCCTTGTCGATCGCCCACGTGCTGATGAGGTTCTGCAGGTGCCAATCCACAGCCGTCGTGCCCTCCCCCCCGCCCTCTCCCGTCCGACGGGAGAGGGAGTCCTCTCGGCACTGCTTGAGTGAGCACAGGCAGCCGTGGACCTTCCGTCGCCGTCAAGCCGCCCAGGCGACCGCGGATAAGATGCCATCCGACGGTCGGTTGACGCTCGTGCGCCACACCCTCTCCGTGCGGGCCGGGGTGGGAACCCGCCGAAGCCATTCGCTCCTTGCGCCCCGGAACAAACAGGTAGGGCGACCTCTCCGAGGGCGCCGCAAGATGCTGTATCCGCGCGCGAACCGTAGCGCCGACATTCCTGTCGGCGTCATGCCGGCTGGAAAGCCGGCGCTACGCGGCTCATGGTCCCAGCGCGCGTCCAGCCTTGGGAGGTCGGTCCTCTCTGTAAACCGCCTGCTGCACCACCAACTCTTATGACCACCCGCTCATCTACTTCTACCCTGGCCCTAGCTCTTCTCGCCGTCGCCACCATCGCCTCCGCCGCTCATGGCGCGGCTTGGAAGCCCGCGAGGGGCCCACTCCAGACCCGCTGGGCGAAAGACGTCTCGCCCCGCAACGCCCTACCCGAATACCCGCGCCCCCAGATGGTTCGCGAGCGATGGCAGAACCTGAACGGCCTCTGGGACTACGCCATCGTCGCCAAGGACGCCCCTCAGCCCAGCCAGTGGGCCGGCCAGATCCTGGTGCCGTATCCCGTCGAGTCCGCCCTCTCTGGCGTCATGAAACGTGTCAGCGAGAACGAGCGGCTCTGGTACCGGCGCACGTTCAAGACGCCGTCTTCGTGGAAGAGCCAGCGCCTGCTGCTGCACTTCGGCGCCGTCGATTGGCAGACCACCGTCTGGGTCAACGGCAAAGAGGTCGGCCAACACACCGGCGGCTACGACGCCTTCAGCTTCGACATCACCGATGCCCTCAAAGCCGCTGGCGACCAGGAAATCGTCGTTGCCGTCTGGGACCCGACCGATGCCGGCTACCAGCCTCGCGGCAAACAGATCCGGAACCCGCATGGCATTTGGTACACCCCCACCACCGGCATCTGGCAGACCGCCTGGCTCGAACCGGTGCCGCCCTCCCACATCCGGGCCCTTCGGATCACGCCGAATGTCGATGAGTCGTCGGTCACCATCCAGGCCAACGCCCTGAATTCCGGCGGCAAACCGTCGCTCCACGTGGAAGTCCTCGACGGCCGGAAGGTCGTCCAGGAAGGCAGCCTCGACAGGATGATCTCCACTCGTTCGATCCCGCCGCAGGTCGCGCCGAACATCAAGCTGTCCGTCCCGAACCCGAAGCTGTGGTCGCCCGACTCTCCGTTCCTCTACGGCCTGCGGGTCACCCTGCTCGAGGACGGGAAGAAGGTGGACGAGGTGGAAGGCTACTTCGGCATGCGCAAGATCGCGCTGGCCAAGGACGCCGACGGCATCAACCGCCTGATGCTGAATGACAAGCCCCTCTTTCAGTTCGGACCGCTGGACCAGGGGTTCTGGCCCGACGGCCTCTACACCGCGCCCACGGACGAGGCGCTCCGCTACGACATCGAGATGACCAAGGCCTTCGGCATGAACATGGCCCGCAAGCACGTGAAGATCGAGCCCGAGCGCTGGTACTACTGGTGCGATAAACTCGGGCTCCTCGTCTGGCAGGACATGCCCAGCGGCGACAAGTACATCGGTGGCAACGATCCCGACATCACCCGCTCGCAGGAATCGGCCACGAACTTCGAGACCGAACTCAAAGCGCTCATCAACGGCCGCTACAACCATCCCTGTATCGTCATGTGGGTTCCCTACAACGAAGGCTGGGGCCAGTGGGACACCGCGCGGATCGTCGACCTCGTCAAGCAGTGGGATCCCACCCGCCTGGTCAACAACGCCAGCGGCTGGACCGACCGCGGCGTGGGCGACGTGAACGACATCCATGATTATCCCGGTCCCCGCGCGCCGCGACTCGAGGCGAAACGCGCCGGCGTGCTGGGCGAGTTCGGCGGCCTCGGCCTGCCCGTCAAGGGCCACACCTGGCAGGACGAGAAGAACTGGGGCTACGTCAGCTACAAAGACTCGGACGAGTTGACCGAGGCCTACCTCGCGCTTCTCAACCGGCTCCACCCCCTGACCGGTCCCTCGGGCCTTTCCGCCGCCGTCTACACCCAAACCACGGACGTCGAGGTCGAGGTCAACGGCCTGATGACCTACGACCGCGCGCAGGTGAAGATGGACCAGAAGGCCATCGCGGCCGCGGCGAAGAAACTCTACACGCCACCCGCCCCGCGCCGCAGCGAAGGCGCCACGCTCGTCCCGCCCGCCACCCCGCTCGTCGCCTGCGACCCGTACTTCAGCATCTGGTCGCAAGCGGACAATCTGACCGACGTCGACACGACCCATTGGACGGGCCGCCGGCATCGGCTGACCAGCCTGGTGCGCGTGGACGGCAAGACCTACCGTGTGCTGGGCGCCAGCCCCGCCACCATCCCCGCCCTCGAACAGAAGAGCCTGACCGTGCTGCCCACGCGCACGATCTACACCTTCGCCGGCGCCGGCGTGGCGTTGACCCTGACCTTCATGACGCCATCGCTGCCGGAGGACATCGACATCCTCTCTCGCCCCGTGACGTACGTGACGTATGACTTCAAGGCGACGGATGGGAAGACCCACGAGGTGTCGCTCTACTTCGACGCCTCGGGAGAACTGGCGGTCAACGACGGCGGCCGGCAGCAGGTCGTGCACTCGCGGGAATCGGTCGGGGACCTGGCGGTGGTGAAGATCGGTTCGAAGGACCAGCCGGTCCTCGCCAAGAAGGGCGATGACCTCCGCATCGACTGGGGCTATCTCTACGTGGCCGCGCCGCAGGCCGGCACCGCGCGCAGCGCCGTCGTCCCGCGAGGAACCTGGAGCAGCGGTTTCGCCAGGTCGTCGGCGCCTGCCCAGGTTTCCACGCCGGCGCAAGCCGCCGGCGACGCACTGGTCGCGGCCCAGATCCTGAACGTTGGCAAAGTAGCCTCCCAGCCCGTCTCGCGCTGGCTGATGCTGGCCTATGACGACCTCTACTCGATCCAATACATGAAGCGGAACCTGCGGCCGTACTGGCGTCGGAACGGCTGGGAAGCCGCCGATCTCCTGAAGGCCGCCGCCCGGGACTACGAGTCGCTCGTCAAACGTTGCACCGCGTTCGACACCGAGCTGATGGCCGATCTCACCCGGGCCGGCGGCGAGAAATACGCCAAGCTCTGCGCCCTGGCCTATCGCCAGTGCTTCGCCGCGGGCAAGTTCGTGGCCGACGCCAACGGCCAACCGCTCCAGTTCTGCAAGGAAAACCACTCGAACGGTTGCATCGGCACCTCGGACGTCTTCTACCCGATGTCCCCGCAGTTCCTCCTCCTGGGCCCGTCGTTGGCCAAGTCGTTTCTCGTCCCCTTCATGAACTACGCCGCCTCCGAGCGCTGGAAGTTCCCCTTCGCCCCGCATGACATCGGCACTTACCCGCACGCCAACGGCCAGGTCTACGGCGACGGCGAACGCGGCGAGAACAACCAGATGCCCGTCGAGGAGAGCGGCAACTTGCTGCTCCTCTTCGGCGCCGTCGCCCAGATGGAAGGCCACACCAGGTTCGCCGATCTTTACTGGACCCAGCTCGAGAAATGGGCGGCGTATCTGAAAGACAAGGGATTCGATCCCGAGAACCAGCTCTGCACCGACGACTTCGCCGGCCACCTCGCGCACAACGTCAACCTCAGCGCCAAAGCCATCTGCGGCCTCGGCGCCTTCGCCAAGCTCTGCCAGATGCGCGGCGACCAGGCCCGGGCCGACGAATACTTCAAGCTCGCCCGCGAGTTCGCCCAGCGCTGGGTCAAGGAAGCCGACGACGGCGAGAAGTTCCGCCTCGCCTTCGATCGCCCCAATACCTGGAGCCAGAAGTACAACCTCATGTGGGATCGGGTCCTCGGCCTGAACCTCTTCCCGACCGAGGTGGCGAGGAAGGAAATGGCCTTCTACCGCAAGATCCAGAACAAATACGGCCTGCCTCTGGACAACCGCGAGACCTATACCAAGCTCGATTGGATCACCTGGACCGCGACGCTCACCCAGAACCGCGCCGATTTCGAGGCCCTGATCGACCCGATCTTCACCTTCATGAACGAGACGCCCGATCGCTCGCCCCTCACCGATTGGTACCAGACCAAGACAGCGAAGAAGGTCGGGTTCACCGCCCGACCCGTCATCGGCGGTGTGTTCGCGCAGATGCTCTACGACGCGTCGGTTTGGAAGAAGTATGCCGGCCGCGACGTCACCCAAGCCGCCGGCTGGGCCCCCATGCCCACGCCGCCCGCGACCAAAGTCCTCGTCCCCACTTCGGAAGACGCCGGTGTCCCCTGGAGCTTCACCACCCGGAAACCCGCCGATCGCTGGTTCGCCCCCGACTTCGACGCCTCCACCTGGAGAACCGGTCCCGGCGGCTTCGGCACCCGCGGCACCCCCGGCGCCGCCGTCCGCACCGAATGGAACTCGAACGATATCTGGCTCCGACGCGAGTTCGATTTCCCCGCCGAGGCGAAGGGCGAGGTGCTGCTCCGCCTGCACCACGACGAAGACGCCCGGATCTACATCAACGGTGTCGAGGCGCTATCGGTGAGCGGCTACACTACGGGCTACGAGGAATTCCCACTTTCGCCGGCGGGGCGTGCGGCGCTGAAGGGCGGGCGCAACGTCATCGCGGTTCACTGCCGCCAGACCGGTGGCGGGCAATACATCGACGTCGGCCTCAGCGCCACCGTGCCGAAATGAGCGAGCCGCACACTCTACGGAACGCCGCGTTCCACGCGGCTCGGAGCACGTGCATGGTTGACCGTCCTCGGGCCGGCTACAAGCCGGCGCTCCGATGGGGCGATGCGCTGTCGAGTTCTCCGGTGCCACACGCCTGGCGGAGCGCCGCGCTCGGCGCGGGGCCAGAAACACGTCTGCGGATGACCGTCCTCGGGCCGGCTGGAAAGCCGGCGCTACGGCCTGGCGGACACGCTCTCGAACCTCCAAACGCCCCGTCGGCTGTCGTTGCTGCTGCGACCCGGGACGTGTCGCGCTCCGTCGGACCGCCCGCCGTCCCGGCGGGCAGCAGCACCGCGGCCGGCCACGCTGCCGAAGCCTCCGGTGCCACACGTCTGGCGCAGCCCCGCGTTGCACGCGGCCAAAGACACGAGCACCGATCACGGCCAAGCGGCCCCGAACCCGCGGGATGCTCCGGCGAGCGGACACGGCTCGGAGCTTTCGACAGCGGTGCGGCCGCACCGCACGCCACGACGCCGGGCGAACTCGGGAGCGGCGTCGAACCGCGCTGGTCGTCTTGGAGTGCGTCCGCCGCGGCGCTTTGTTCCCGGCAGCCTTTTTCCCCATCAACGCACATTGACAACGACCTGAGCGACCGTTAGACGGTAGCCATCCGCCAACCATGAGACGAGCGAACCAGCCACGGTTGATCACGCCTCTGCAATTCCGGAATCACGCCTTGTCCACAACCGCCCGCCTCTAGCCCCATCCCTATGACTCCCGAATCGTTCCGCATCTTCCCCATCGACATCGTCATCTTCGTGGCGTTCGTCCTCACGGTGGTGACCGTGGGCCTCATCAAGAGCCGGGGCGAGGCCAGCAGCGAGGACTACTTCCTGGCCGGGCGCGGCCTGAAGTGGTGGCTGATAGGTTTCTCGCTGATTGCGGCGAACATTTCGACGGAGCAATTCGTGGGCATGAGCGGCAACGCGGCCAGCCACGTGGGGTTGGCGATCGCCAGCTACGAATGGATGGCGGCCGTCACGCTGGTAATCGTCGCCTTCGCCTTTCTGCCCTACTTCCTGCGGGCGGGGATCTTCACGATGCCGGAGTTTTTGGAGGTGCGCTACAACGCCGGCGCCCGGACGTTCATGGCGGTGGCCACGATCTTCATCTATATGCTGCTCCTCGGCTCGGTGACCTATTCGGGGGCCCTGACGATCAGCACGCTGGCGGCCAAGGCCGGTTACGCGGTCTCGCTTCCCATGAGTTCCCTGATCATCGGGGTGATCGCCATGCTCTATGTCACCGCCGGCGGCCTCAAAGCCTGCGCCTGGGCCGACCTCATCCAGGGCAGCGCCCTGATCCTGGGGGGCGCGATCATCATGTTCTTCGCCTTCCACAAGCTCGGCGCCGCCTCGGAGGCCGCCATGGTCGTCAGCCCGGAAACGGGCGCGGTCGTCGTGCAACCCCTCGCCGCCGACAGCGGGGCGCTCGAGCGCTTCTGGAGCCTGAACAAGACGCGGATGAACATGTTCCTGCCCGCAACCGATTCCGTCCTGCCGTGGACGGCGTTGCTGCTGGGGCTCTGGATCCCGAACTTCTACTACTGGGGCCTGAACCAGTACATCACCCAGAGAACGCTCGGGTCGGCCTCGCTCGCGCAGGGACAGCGCGGGATCGTGTTCGCGGCGTTCATGAAGCTCCTGATCCCCTTCGTGATCGTGATCCCCGGCATCATCGCCTTCAACCTCTTCTCGAACGAGATGCGGCTCGAAGCCGTGGGCGACACCGCCAAGGGCCTCGCGCTCTACCAGAAGGCCAACCCGCAGACGCGCTTCGTCGAGGTCGCCCAGGCCCCCACCGCCGAACAGATCGCCGCCTGGCCGACCGGCCGCTACCTGATCGCGCTCTACCCTGACGCCAGAGCGGCGGCGGCCGTGAAGTCGTCGAACCCGTTTGTCCTCCCGCTGACTCGGGAACAGCATGACAAGCTCGCTCCCGCCCCGCACGTTACCTTTGTGACCGAGGACCAATCCTGGCGTTCGGTGAACGCCGGCCTCGCCGAGGAAGTCCAGGCCTTCAACGAGCGGACCAAGGAAGCCGCCACGGCCGCGGGCCAGAAGACGGCCGCCGAGAAACTGATCGCCTTCAAGTATGACACCGCCCTGGCCCAACTGCTCGGCCACGTTCTCCCCCAGCGCGTCGGCCTCGTCGGTTTTGTTCTGGCCGCCTTGCTCGGCGCCGTGGTGAGCTCGCTGGCCGCGATGCTCAACGCCGCCTCGACCATCTTCGCGATGGACATCTACAAGAAGCACCTGGCGCCGTCCGCGTCCCAAGGGTCGATCGTCTTTCTCGGGCGCGCCTCGGTGGTGGTGTTCACGTTGATCGCCGTGTTTCTCGCCCCGCAGTTGGGCAACCCGAAGATCAGCAACAGCATCTTCACCATCATCCAGGAAGGCCAGGGCTTCATCTCGCCCGGCATTCTCGCGGTGTTCAGCATCGGCCTCATCATCCGGCGCGCGCCCCGGGCCTCGGGTCTCGCCGCGCTCTTCACCAACGTGATCGCCTACGGCCTCCTCAAGGTCCTCGTCCCTGATCTCCAGTTCCTCAACCGCATGGCCGTTTGCTTCGGCTTGTGCATCGCCGTTATGGCGGTCATGACCGCTCTGAAGCCCCTGGCCCAACCCGTCGAGTTCCACGCGAAGACCGCGATCTCCGTCGAGAGCTCGCGCGGCGCCTTGATCGGCGGCCTCGTCGTCATTGGCCTCACCCTCATTCTCTACTTCCTGTTCAGTCCGCTGGGCTTGCTCCGCTAGCCCGTTTGCCAACCCCCAAACCTATTGTCCCCCCATGAAACAAACCCGCATGTTCACCTTGGCGCTTGCCACGCTCGCGGCCGCCCTGATCACCTCCTGCGCCTCCGGCCCGAAGACCACCGTCACCATGTATCCCACCGTCTCCAAGAGCGCCTTCGGCAAGATGCCCGACGGCACCAGCGTCGATGCCTACACACTGAGGAACAAGAACGGCCTGACCGCCAAAGTGATCACCTACGGCGCGTTGCTTGCCGAGATGCACGTGCCCGATCGCACCGGGCGCTTCGGCGATGTCACGCTGGGTTTCGACAACCTTGAGCAGTATCTGGCCGGCCATCCCTACTTCGGCGCCACCATCGGCCGCTACGCCAACCGCATCGCCAAAGGCAAGTTCACCCTCGACGGCCAGACCTACACCCTCGCCGTCAACGACGGCCCCAACCACCTCCACGGCGGCAAGGTCGGCTTCGACAAGGTCGTCTGGAAAGCCGAGATCGTCTCCGCCACCGATGGCGTGGCCGTCAAGTTCACCTACGTCAGCAAGGATGGCGAAGAAGGCTATCCCGGCACCCTGACCGCCACCGTGGTCTACACGCTCACCAACGATGACGAACTCCGTCTCGACTACACGGCGACCACCGACAAGGCCACCGTGGTGAACCTCACCAACCACGCTTACTGGAACCTGGCCGAGGGCGGCGACATCCTCGGACACATCCTCATGCTCAAGGCCGACCGCTACACGCCGGTCGACGACACCCTCATCCCCACCGGCGCAATCGCCCCCGTCAAGGGCACCATCATGGACTTCACCAAGCCCATGCCGATCGGCTCGCGCATCAAACAGCTCACCAACACCCCTCAGGGTTACGACCACAACTACGTCCTGAACAGCGGCGGCAGCGCCAAGCCCACCCTCGCCGCCCGGGTCCAGGAACCCAAAACCGGGCGCGTCCTGGAAATCTCCACGACCGAGCCCGGCATCCAGTTCTACAGCGGTAACTTCCTCGACGGCACCCTCAAGGGCAAACGCGGCGTCGTCTACAACTACCAGAACGCCTTCTGCCTCGAGACCGACCACTTCCCCGACTCGCCCAACCAACCGAAGTTCCCGACGGTCGTCCTGCGCCCCGGCCAGACCTACACCCAGACCACCATCCACAAGTTCTCGGTGAAGTAAACGGGCCGAAGCTCGGAGCTCGGAGCTCGGAGCTCGGAGTCGGGAGTCAGGAGTCAGGGGGCGGGCTGCAGCGCCGGCGCGGTGTTCTGCATTCGGGCCGCGTGCAACGCGGCGCTCCGCAGGTCGCGCGGCCCCCGGGCAGTCGTGACGCGTGCGGCCGGTGGGGCTGCTGCCCGTCGGGACGCCGGGCGGTCCGACGGAGCGCGACCGGTCCCTCGGTCGCAGCAGCGGCGAGCACACCAGAGGGACTCGACGGTTCGATGGAGTGTCCGCACCCGAAATGGGCCCGGGGGGCTCAGGCTCGACTATGGGATCCGCGATCGATGGTCATTCCCACCGCGGAGCGGCAGGCAGGCTCGCCGCTCGGCTGCTGGCGCTCGTGGGCCTGATCTCGTTGACCACCGGGCTCCGAGGAGACGGGACGCCCTCGGCCCCCGTCCAATATCGTCATTCCTCCTGGTCCAAGAACGAAGGCCTCCCCGACCCTCAGGTCAATGCCGTGCTCCGCACCCGTGACGGCTTTCTCTGGGTGGGGACGCGCTCCGGTTTGGCGCGGTTCGACGGCGTGCGGTTCACGCTGTTCCACAGCCGCCACGAGCCGGCGCTCCGCAACGAAGACATCCGCTGCCTCGCGCAGGATGCGGCTGGGGTCTTGTGGATCGGGACCGCCGACGGCCTCGCTTCCTACGACGGCCGGTTCCATTGGATTGCGTCCGGCGACCGGGACGCCGGCGTACAATTCGAATCGGGGCCGCCCTTGGGTCAGGTGGTGGTTCTGTGTCCAGACCGCCGGGGCAATCTTTGGATCGGCACGGCCAACGGTTTGTTCCGACTTCGACAAAGACGGATCGAACGGATCCGCTACGACGGCGAGGCCAGTTGGCGCGTTTGGGGAATTGTCGAGGCTGTCGACAGCGCCCTCTGGCTGAACCAGGGCGGTGCCTTGTTTCGCGGCGTGCCGGATGGTGACGGCCTTCGTTTTTCGATGTTCTGTTCCGCCCGCGACGTGGGTCAGACGTCACTTCACAGTCTGGCTCTCGACCCTGACGGACAGCCGCGTGTGCTGGCTGGTCCCAAGGAAGGCCTTGTCGCCGAAGCGTTCCGCTGCGAGGACGGACGCTGGGCACCCACCCCGGAATTGCGGGCCGCCAACGGGGTTCGCCGCGTGTTCCTCGAACCGGATGGGGAGGGCGGCTTCTGGATTCCGGAAACGGGGATCGGTCTGACGCATGTGCAGGGCGGTCGGCGCCAGGCCCATCGACTCTGGCCCGTGGAAGCGGTCAACCACGCCCTGTGCATTCACCTCGATGGGGAAGGGAACGTGTGGGCTGGCAGCGAATCGGCCGGGCTACACCTGCTCCAGCCCGTTCGCGTGCAGACCTGGAGCACCGAAGACGGCCTCGCCCATGACAGCATCTGGGCATTTTTCGAAGACCGCGCCGGACGGCTGTGGATCGGCACGGAAGGCGGGCTCAGCCGACTCGAGAACGGTCGGATCGAATCGTTCACGACCGACCACGGACTGGTGAACAACTCGGTGCGAGCTCTGGCCGAAGACGCCGCCGGCCGGGTGTGGGTGGGGACTGGGGCCGGGCTCGAGGTTCGTGAGGGCACCACTGTCTCTCGGATCCAGTTCGAGGGGGAATGGTTCAACACCAAGATCCGGGCGCTGCATGGCGCGCCGGATGGAAGCATGTGGGTGGGAACGGCCAAGGGCCTGCACCAAATCCAGAATGGCGTCACCAACTCCTTCTTCGCCATCAACGGCTTGGCAAGCGAAGACATCCGCGCCATCCACCAGGACCGTCGGGGAGTGGTCTGGATCGGCACCGCCGGCGGCGGCCTGCACCGCCTCGAGCGCGGTCTGGTGACGCCGATCAGCCGCGAGCAGGGCGTGCTGAGCGAGTCCGTCTGGGTCATCCACGAAGATGCCGAGGGCGTCCTTTGGTTGGGCGGCGACCGCGGGTTGTGCCGGTGGTCTGGCGATCGCGGCCTGACCTTCGGCACGGCACAGGGCTTGCCCGACAACCTCGTCAATGGTCTTCTCGAAGACGCGCAGGGCCGCTTCTGGATCGGGCACGACCACGGGATCTACCGGGTCGACCGCGCCGCCCTCGAGGCTGTCGCCGCCGGCCGGACGCCGCGCGTGGCGTGCGTCGAATACGGCGAGATCGACGGCCTGCCGAGTGCCGAGACGAACGGACAGAAATGCAGCCCCTCAGCTTTGCGAACGCGCGACGGCCGGCTCTGGTTTGCCACCACCCGGGGAGTCGCCGTCATCGATCCGGATCGGCTGCCAGATCCGGCCAGCGCCCCGCTCCCATTCCTCGACAGCGTGCGGCTCGGGGACGAGTTGGTCTACCCGGCGGCGCCCTCCCTGGCCGCGAACACCAACCGCTCGACACCGACCCCTCGAACCCCGCGAGTCTTGGTCCCGCCAGGCTCGAGTCGCCAACTCGAGTTCGCCTTCACCGCTCCGACGTTTCAGGCACCCGGCGAACTCCGGTTCCGCCATCGGCTGCGCGGTCGTGATCGCACCTGGGTGGATGACGGAACAACGCGTCGGGTGTTGTATGGAGGCTTGGCTCCGGGCGACTACGTGTTCGAGCTTCAGTCGCTGACCAAGCACGGCCTGTCGTCCCCGGTGCTGGCCGCCATCCCTATCCAGGTGCTGCCGGCCTGGTACCGGTCCGGTTGGTTCTATGCACTCGCCGCTGTTATGCTGACCGGCTTGGCGGCCCTCGCCTACCGAACCCGCGTGATCCGTCTGCGCCGAACGCACGAAGCCCAGGCCGCCGACGCCCTCGCCCGCGAA
>CAYSPU010000048.1:0-27562 GCA_964432995.1 uncultured Verrucomicrobiota bacterium | reverse complement strand
CATCACCGCGAGCGGACGCTGGGGGCGCGACTGGAGTTCCCGCAGCAACTCCGTGCCCTCGCCGTCCGGCAACCGGATGTCTACGAAGATCAGGTCGAACGTGTCGCGCGAGAGCAGGTCCTGGGCGGCGGCGATGGTCCCCGCGCACGCCACATCGTAGCGGCGTTGGCGCAACTGCTGCTCGAGGTTCTTCTGGACGATCTGGTCGTCCTCGAGCACCACGATTTTCTCAATCGGCATGGCCGGGGGCATCTATACACAGGGCTCCGGCACAAAGCGAACCGGAAAAACAACCGCAGAGAACGAGCGGCGCATCCCCAGGTTGTCGGTGGGATAGGGGTCGGACCTGAACAAAGTGCTGGGCGGCAACGTGTTGGCGAATTCAGTAACGATAGAGATCGGTCTTGCAGACAGAATCGAAGGCTGCTTATCGAGTGGGAGCAGGTTCGGTTGCCCGCTCGCCGCCCTAGAAGTGGCATCCTCCACCAGGCCCCCGTTGTGAGCAGGGGCCTCGAGAGAGAGCCATCGATCTGCCTGACCCACGAACTCAGCTTCCTGTCAGCCCCGGACCCGGGGCAGCCCCGCGCGGCCCCGCAGCGGCGGGGCCGAAGCGGCCCTGCGGGCGGACATTTCACGCAGGGAGCGTGAAATGTCCGGGCTGGAGGGTTCGGATGCATGAAGGCGCTGTTCGGCGTTCACCCTAGCATTGCGCCGTCTGCCGTCACTCGCCTACCCTGCCGGCCATGAACCGCATCCGCCTGCTCGCGGAACAGGTGGCCAACCAGATCGCCGCCGGCGAAGTCATCGAACGCCCCGCCAGCGTCGTCAAGGAACTCGTCGAAAACGCCATCGACGCCGACGCCTCCCGCATCACGGTCGAAGTCCAGGCGGGCGGCCGCCAGGTCATCCGCGTGACCGACGACGGCCTGGGCATGAGCCGCGATGACGCGTTGCTTTCTCTCGAACGCCACGCGACCAGCAAGATCCGCGACGCCCGCGACCTCGCCGCCATCACTACCATGGGCTTCCGCGGCGAAGCCCTCCCCAGCATCGCCAGCGTCAGCCGCTTCACCCTCACGACCCGCGAACGCGAGGCCGATGCCCCCGACGCCACTCAGATCATCATTCACGGTGGCAAGATCCTCGAGGTCCGCTCCGCCGGTCACCCCGCCGGCACCACGGTCGAGGTCCGATCCCTCTTTTTCAACCTGCCCGCCCGACGCAAGTTCCTGCGCACCGAGGAAACCGAGGCGGCGCACATCACCCAGTACGTCACGCTCGCGGCGCTGGCTCACCCTGCCATCGGCTTCACGTTGCTCCAGGATGATCGCCCCGTGTTCCAGTTGCCTCCGAAACCTCCCGCACAGGATCCCGCCGCCGCCGTCCGCGACCGCCTCCGCACCCTCCTCGGTCCCCAAGTCCCCCTGCTTGCCGTCGATCACTCCACCAAACTCCACGTCGCCACGGTGGGCGACGAGGCAGGCCACGCCGAGGGATCAGCGGGCGCTCCGCAGCTCCGCGTCTGGGGTTTCATCGGCGCGCCCGGCGTCTCGCGCGCCACCCGACAAGACCAGCACCTGTTCGTCAACCGCCGCCCGGTCGAAAGCCGCGGGCTGAACTTCGCCCTGCTCGAGGGCTACCACACCGCCCTGATGAAGGGCCGCTACCCCGTCTGCAGCCTTTTCCTCGAGATCGATCCCGCCGAAGTCGACGTCAACGTCCATCCCGCCAAACGCGAGGTGAAGTTCCGGCACGAGAACGCCGTCCGCCATCGCGTCAGCGAGGCCATACGCCAGACCCTGCTCCGCCTCCAGGCCGAGCCGGAACCGGTGCCGGCCGTTCGGAGCCAAGCGCGCCCGGCGGCTCAGCCCGCGGCGGCGCCGTCCCGCGCCCCCGGCCCGGTGTCCCCTCCGTCGTCCCAACAGCCGGCGCTCCCGAGTCTCGGCTTGCCGGCGTCGACAACCACCGGCCGGCCAATCCCGGTCGCACGTCCCCCGGACGTTCCCCCGCCAGCCGTCGCCCCCGCGCCGGAGGCGGCGGCCGGCAGGCCGGCTGCCACGCTCTCGACCGTTTCCCCGGAACCCATGGCGGCGCCCCTCGCGCCGCCGCCGGTCGCGCCGCCACCTGCCGCCGCGGGAACGTCGGGGACAGCGCAAGCGCCTCTGCCACTCCTCCAGGTGCCGCTCCGCCTCGTCGGGGTGGTGGGCCGCCTTTATGTGCTTTTCGAGTCCGATCGCGGGTTGGTGTTGATGGACCAGCACGCCGCGCATGAGCGCGTGCTCTACGAACAGCTCCTCAACCGGCTCGAGCGGGGCGACGCGCCATCCCAGCGCCTGCTCTTGCCGGAGACGGTCGAACTCTCCCCGCGCGACGCCGCCTTCCTGCGGGATCACCTCGGAATGCTCGTGCGGCTTGGCGTTGGCCTCAGCGAGTTCGGCGAGCGCACCTTCCTGCTGGATGCCTTGCCGCCGTTCGTCAAGGCGAGCGACGCCCGGCAGTTCGTGATCGAGTTGATTGACGAACTCGCCGCCGCCGGCCGCGCAGTGAACGCGATGCGCCTCGGCGAGGCGGTTGTCGCCAAGACCGTCTGTCGCCACGCGGTGAAGGCGCACGATCCGCTGCGCGAGCCCGAGTTGCGCAGACTCCTCGAGGACCTGCGCGCCTGCGCCCTTCCCTACACCTGCCCCCACGGGCGTCCCACCCTGATCGAGATGGACTTCCGCGAGCTCGAGAAGAAGTTCGGCCGCATTCAAGCCTGAGCCGCGCAGGAACTCGTCGAGCCGCGTCCACTCCTCAGATCTCGCCTATGAACCGGAGAATCTTCGCGACATGCTGTGTGGTGTTTGGGGTGATCGCCCTCCTGGTCTCCGTGGTGATGGCCTGCGTGCTCTCCCGCGTCATCACAAGCTTCCTGTCCGGACCGATGACGCGCGAGACCGCCGAGGCGATGATAGACGTGCTGCGGGCATACGCTTATGGCATGTTCCCTGGCGCCTGTATGATGGTTCTGGGCCTTTCGGTCGCTTGGCTCCAGCAGATCCGCGTCGCCCCGAAGGGGCGAAGGACATGAGCCGGGGGCAACGCCCCCGGAAACCCGCCACCAGTCTCCCTCCCGCGCCCTCCAGGGCGCCGCCGGATTCCGGACATTCGCATCCCCGGGGCATCTGTCTCCATTCCAAGGTTGTCGGTGGGCGGCCAGCGCCGCCTGGCCGTCACCCGGCCCGTGGTGGGGCGGCAAATCTGACCGCCTGGCCAGCCGTTTTTGCCGGGGTGCCAGTCCTGGGGCGGTAACCGAGAGCCTTGATGCGCAAGTGTTTGAACCGCGGGAGGAGGGGTTGATGCCAGAGGGGCAGTGTCGGTGGCACATCTGCTGCTAAACGCCATTTTCAGGTGCACTGGTTAATGAGTGTGAACCCGGTTCTGTACCCGATTTCGAGGTGCTTGTTGTGAGCTCTCGTGATCAGCGAAGGACTGGCAAGAAGATGACGATGAATACTCCATCCTCCGACAGTGACTATGGCGACCTCGCGGTCATCGTTCCCGTCAGGGAGGGCAGCTCCCGGATCAAGGACAAAGTCCTTCTGCCGTTTGGTGAGAAGCTCACCCTCCTCGAGTGGAAGATTCAGCAACTGATCCAAGCAATCTCACCGGACCGCATCTACGTCAGCACGGATTCTGAGAATCTGAAGGCCCTGGCGGTTCCATTCGGGGTTCGGATTCATGATCGCGATCCGCACTTGTGCCGCGGGCATGAGGCGTCGTTCTCCGAGGTGATTACCGGCATCGTGAAGGACATCCCCCACGAGCACATCGCGTGGGTGACCGTCGTGGTGCCCCTGATGAGCCCGGCGGACTACCAAGGCGGCTTCCTTTCGTATCGGGAAAACGTGATCGACCGCCGGCAGAACGACTCCCTGTTCAGCGCCAACCTGGTCAAGGAATACCTCTGGTGGCCCGACCGGCCCCTGAATTACCAGGCCGATCGCAACCACACCATCAGCCAGCACCTGCCGGATATCTATCGCGTCACGAATGGACTGTACATGCGGGATCGGGATTCCATCCTGCGCGACGGCTATTTTCTGGGCCCCAATCCCTTCAAGCATCTCGTGAGCAAGGTGGCGGGAATTGACATCGACGTTCTGGAAGACTTTCAAATCGCACGCAGTCTTCGCTGGCTTTACGAAGGCCAACGACAGGAACCCGCATTTGCATGAGCAACCTCTGTCTGGCGTGCACGTTTCTTCCGATGGACGAGGGGCCAGCCGGCTGGTTGCCCCGGCTCCACGTCCTGCTGGAGGAACGCGGTCTGGAACTGCTCCATGTGAGCGCCGATGCCCCGTATTACTGCAAGGACACCCGGAAGCGCGGAGTCGTCACCTCGCGCAACAGAACCGTCGTCATTGACTGCATCAGCGTCCACAAGGACGACCTGATCTTCGGCGACGGCGAGGGCATCGTGGTGATTCCCAAGAAGCACGAGCCGGCGATCCTGCGCGAAGCGATGAGCCGGAGGAAGAACGAGCCGGGCATCCTTCCGGCCATCGCCCAGGGCATCAAGACGGAGAACTTGGTGAGCCAATTCGGGCGGTTCTGAACCGGAGCCATGAGACCAAACACACCCAGGTTGGCCACCCGAGTTCGGGCGGCGAGGACTGTGGAGGAGAAACTGGCCTTGCTTGCTTCACAGTATGCCGGGGAGACCGCATACGTGTTCTCCTGCGGGCCGTCGTTGGGAGACATCTGGAACGAGCAATTTGCCCGTTTTCTCGAAGGCAAGCTGGTGATCGCGGTCAAACAGTCCTTTAGCCTGATGCCTCTGGAAACGGATTTCCACATATTCAACCGTTGCAGGATGGAGGAATACCAATACCCCGATCCTGTCCCGGTTAGAATGGCCGTGGAAATCGAGCCTTTCACGACAGAGGTGGACATCCGCCTGCCCTTCGTGTTCAACCCGGATCAGAAATGGTTGTCTTCCGTTCTATTCCATCGGGATTTCGAGCGTTGGAGCCTCGCGCGAGGCGCTGCGCGTTGTTATGGGCCCGGAATCATGCTTGAATTGGGCATTTTCCTCCCCGTCCACTTGGGCTGCAAAAAGGTCGTTTTTTTCGGCTGGGACATGAATCCAGCCGAAACGTCGCATTTCTATGCCGATGCCCAAAAGTTGCCACCTGTGCATTTGGAGGAGCATGTTGTGGTGTCCAACACGATGCCGCAGTTCGCGCCCCATATGCTGAAATGGTATGAATCCAACGGGATCAAGGCGTTCTTGTGTTCGCCCCGGTCCGGGATACCGCTGCCTTCACTCACAGTCCAGCAAGTCATGGACGACGCCTCCGGTCAGAGAGGACCGACTCCAACAAAGAAGGACGAAGGCCAGTCCGTGCAGTCCGTTGGCGGCACCAGAAGACCGGTGGTGCAAGCAATCCGCCCCCCCGCACACGCCTGGATCCCCCATGTTACAGCGTCTCACTTTCAAGCGGCCCCCACGGAAGACCAGGCCCGAAACCTGTTCAAATCCGCAGTCCAGATGGTTGAAATCGAAGTCCATTCGCACTGCAACCGGAGATGCTGGTTTTGTTCCAACACGGTTGTGGACCGCCGGTCCGGAGTCCACCTCATGGCTCCAGATCTTTACCGGTCCATTTTGCGCCAGTTGGCAGAAATCCAATACGATAGGACCATTTCCTTTTCCCGTTACAACGAGCCGTTCTCCCAGCCTGTCATCTTTGAGCGCCTGGCCGAGGCCCGAGCCGCCCTGCCGCTGGCAAAACTGCATTCCAACACGAACGGCGACTATCTCAGGCCAGAGACGATGCAAAAGATGGCCGACGCCGGGCTGAATTCCCTGAGCATCCAGTGCTACCTGAAGGACACTGAGCAGTATGACCATGACAAGATCAGGAGGCGCTACGATAGCATCGCCCGCCGGCTCGGGCTGAATTTCCAGGTGACCAAGGACGTGCCGGGGCAGTGGTTTGAGGGGGAAGTGCGGCACGCAGGCATGCATGTGAGGCTTTATGGACGGAACTTCGCGGGCAACGGCACCAGCCGGGGGGACATTGTGGACATCGCTCGTGACTACGTGCGCCAGAGCCCGTGCCTGTCGCCCTTCTGGCACTTCTACGTCGACTGGAACGGGTCCGTGATGCCCTGCTGCAATCTGCGCAGCGAAGTGCCCACCCATCGCGAGGCGATCCTCGCCACCCTCACCCCCGAGAGCAGCTTGTTCCTCGTGTTTGCCGGTGAGAGGGTAGTCGCATGGCGACGGCACCTTGCCTCATTCGAGCCTAAGGAAGGGCTTTGCCGCTCCTGCCGCTTTGTGACCACAGAGCCGGACGCAGCGCTGGAAGCCCATCTGGCCTCTGTCAGTGCCCGGCCCAATCCCGCCCTTGCCGCCGCCTGTCCTCCTCTGCCGTCGTGCGAGCCCGGCCCGGCAACTGCGGCGGAGCCAAGATGCGAAACCTCTGCCATGACAACAGACGACCGTCAGACTTCGGTTCGCCCCCGTTTCCTTTCCTTTCTCCTGCCGTTCATCGACCGCGGGCATGGTCCGCTCTGTCAGTGGATCATGGAGTTACAGGCCGCCTGCCTGGGTCCGGATGGGGTGGGCTTCATCGGCGATGACCATTCTTTTCAGACGGATTCACCGTGGGGCGAAGAGCTGGATCTGTTCGGATTCCGCTATCGTTGCCCGACGCGCGAGGAATGGGAGCGCCACTCCCGGCATGTCCTGGGCCGCGACGTTTTCGCGGAGTTGGAGCGACGCAGCCGCTCGATGCTGGACGCCTTTCGCATCCTGCTTGCCGAGGACTACGTTCCGCTGCGGGAAGCGCTGGAAACCATGCTGGCCGGTATCGGCCGCAAGAGCAAACCGGAGGCGATCCTGTCCTGGTGCCACGTGCCCAGCTTGAAGCTCGCCGCGGCGAAGTTCGGGATTCCGGTCATCCACAATGAGCTCGGGCCGCTGCGACTTCCCATATACCAGAGCACCGTCTATTTCGACTTCAGCGGGGTCAACGGCTTCACCAGCGCCACGGAACAAATGCGCCAGTTCGCGCGCGAGGCGTCGGGTTGGTCCGATTTCCAGCCCCTGACTCTGGCCGAGTTGCGCGATCTCCTGGTCCTCCGCGAAGACAAACGGACTCCCGCCGCAGAGCCTCCGGCGTTCAAGGCCGGCATCGCGCTGCAGGTCGAGGACGATTCCAACCTGCTCGCCTTCGCGAAGGGAATGAGCAACTTCGAGTTGATCCACGCCGTGCGGTGGCGCGCCCGGCGCGAGGAGATCCTGATCCGTCACCATCCGCATGGGCACGCCCGCTATTCAGACAAGCTCGGGGCGCTCGACCAGTCGGCAGACTCCATTGAGTTTCTCGGGCGCTGCCAACACCTGTACACCACCAACTCCAGCGTGGCCTTCGAGGCCCTGCTCCAAGGCGTGCCCATGACCGTCTTGGGCGACTCCCCCGCGGCCGGTCTTTCACATTCCGTGCTTGAGGCCATGTCACCCGAAGAACGCCAGCTCAGTCTGAACTGGCTCTTCATCGGGTATCTGGTTCCCGCCGCCCGGCTCTTTGACCCCGCCTATTACTCCTGGCGCCTGAGCCGTCCGTCACTGCGCGAGATCTACGAGCGCCATCTGGCGGAGTTTCGCGCGGAACGGGAAAGGCGTTCCCAGACAGGTCCGGACCTGGAGCGGGTTGATCGTCGGTTGCCGAGCCAGGGTCCGACGCTCACCGAGCTGAACCGATGGCGAGCGCCGGTGCGCGAGAGGCTGGAAAGACGCATCCAGGAGCTGGAACGCGACAACCGAATGCTGCAACGCCGGATGGGCACCGCGGAAGCCCCTGCGCCGAACGGCAGCCAGGAGTACCTGCTGATTCCCCATCTGAACGAGGCGGCCCGCTCCAAGGGCCTGGCCAACCAGGTCGCCATCTGGGAAGCCACGATTGACGGCGTCGCGGCTCAGGCCATTTACATGCAGCCGCCGGCAGAGTTGGTCTTCCGTCTGCCCACCGGCGCACGCGGACGGTTCTCGGCCGCAGTCGCCATCCATCCCGACGCTTGGGACCGAGCCGACGCGGGTGGCTGCGTCTTTCACGTGCGGGCGGATTCCCGGCTGGTCTGTGAGCTGGCAATCGATCCCACTCACCAGGTCACCGACCGCCGTTGGCACGAAGTCAGGCTCGATATCCCGGAGAATCCCGCCGGCTTTCACGACATTGTGCTCGGAACGAGAGGCATCGGGTCCGATGCCTTCCGCTGGGCGCTGTGGCGCACGCCGGATTTCGTTTGGGCGGTTCCCTCTCCCAGTTCAGCCGAGATCAGGACATGAAACACGCGAGCCACCCATCTCTGGAGATTCCGAATTCCGGTCGACGAACCGAAGGCCATCCCCCGCCCACCGCGCCGATGAACGGCGGCAACGACCACTCCGACACCGACGCCGCCATGGCGGACCTCATCACCCGGGCGAACGCCGCCTGCGAGCGCGGCGACCGCGCCGCCGCGATGCGCTGCCTCGCGGCGGCACGCCAGCGGCCTCCCGCCACCGCAGACGAGGCCCTGACACTCGGATACCTCACGCTGAACCTCGAAGAGTCCGATGTCGCGCTGCAGTACTTCACCATCGCCGCTTGTCTCGCCCCCCGTCAGTCGTTCACTCATGCGAGCCGCGCTCTGGCTCTGCAACTCCTCGACCGTTCCGAAGAAGCCAGTCAGGCTGCCCGACGCGCCCTCCAGTTGAACCCGAAGGACGGCGTCGCCCTGAAGGTGCTGGCGCGAATCAGCCTCAACGCCCAGCGTCCCTCCGATGCGCGCCTCTGCTGCCTGAAAATCCTCTCGCAGAACCCGGACGATCCCGATGCCAAACTCATGCTGCGGGAATGCGGTGCCGCCAAGGGCCCTGCTCGCACCGATCCCAGCGGCATCCCTGCACCCAAGCCGGCCGCTTTGACTCCCGAATGCGCCCTCTTCGGGGCGCCCGCGGCGTCCTCACCCCCCACGCCGTCGTCGGTTGAGACTGGGGAGGGACTGTCGGACGAACAGATCCGGCAACTCCTCCACACCCTGCTCCGCAAGCCCGGTTTCCGCGTGCTGCAGAAACTCGGGTTCCACCTGCAGCGGAATGACTACTACTCTCCGCTCAACGACTGCGATTACCTCGAGGCCAATCGCGACCTCTGGACCCAGGACGAGACTCCCGCCGACATCGACTGGCGGCCGGAGGACCAACTTGAAGTCGCCCGTGAGGTCTCGCGGTTCATCCCGGAATTGCGCCACATCCCAGCCCAGCCGCCGGCGGACTGCTCGAGCTACGGCTGGAAGAACAACTTCTGGGAAAGCGCCGATGCCCTGGTCCAGTACGGCATCGTCCGCGCCCGCCGGCCGGCCCGCTACGTCGAAATCGGCTGCGGTTGGTCCAGCCTGCTCCTGAAACAGGCCCTCGAGCGCAACGTCGCCGAGGGCCGCCCGGCGGAGGTCACCCTCGTGGAGCCGTATCCGAACCAGGCGATCTTCCGGCATCTGCCGGCCGAGTGGCAGGTCCACAAGTCCATCCTGCAACGGGCCCCATTCGCCTTGTTCGACCAACTGCAGGCCGGCGATGTGCTCTTCTATGACGGCTCCCACTGCGCGAAGGTGGGCAGCGACGTGAACTGGTTCTTCTTCAAGATTCTTCCCCGGCTCAAGCCCGGCGTCATCATCCACCTCCACGACATCTTCCTGCCCAAGGAGTATCCGCCGCACTGGATTTTTGAGCGGGGGCAGACCTGGAACGAGCAGTATGTCCTCCGGGCCTTTCTCATGAACAACGCGGCCTACCAAATCCTCGTCGCCAATCACTTCCTCTTCCTCCGGCAGCCGAAGGAGCTGGAAAGGCTCTACCAGAGCATCCAACCCGTCTACGGCTGCTCATTCTGGATGCAGAAGATCGAACCATGAACCCCGCCGCCCCAACCCCCACGCCCGCGCCCCACGACCTTCGTTCCCGCGTCTTCCCCCCTTTGCCCTTGCCCTCGGGGCCGCCGCGGGCCCGCCCGGCGCGGGTATGCATCGCCAGTTTTGACTTCGTCGGCCCGGTCAAGAACGGCGGCGTGGGGACGGCGTTCACCTCGCTGGGCGAAGCCTTGGCCGCCGCCGGTCATGAGGTCACGCTGCTCTACCTCCCGGGCAAGTGGTGCGAGAACCGCACGCTGGATTACTGGATCGAGTATTACGCGAAGAAGCACATCCGGTTTGTGCCCATGCCGGATAGCGGCCTGCCGATCGAAACGACGTGGCACACAGCCAAGGCGTACGAGGCCTACCTCTGGCTCCAGCAGCACCCGTTCGATGTCATCCATTTCTCCGAGTGGAAAGGCCCGGGGTACTTCTGCCTGCGCGCCAAACATCAGGATCTCGCCTTCGCGAACACGCTGCTGTGCGTCCACACCCACGGCCCGACCCTCTGGCACAAGCTGAGCAACGCCGAATACGTCACCCACCCGGCCGATCTGGAAGCGGACTACCTGGAGCGTCGCAGCGCTCGTCTCGCCGATGTCCTCGTCAGCCCCAGCCAGTATCTGCTCCGCTGGATGCTCCAGCAGGAATGGCAACTGCCGGAACAGTGCTTCGTGCAGCCTTACGCCCGGCCCGCCACTGCCCGCCAGCCGCTCCCGGACGCCGACCGCGTCCATCGCATCAAGGAGTTTGTCTTCTTTGGCCGCCTCGAAGTCCGCAAGGGTCTCGTGCTGTTCTGCGACGCGCTCGACCAGTTGAAGAACGATCCCGCGCTGAAATCGGCCGCGATCACCTTTCTGGGCAAGGTGGACAAGATCGGCGAGGTCAACAGCGCCAAATACGTGGCTGCCCGCGCCAAGGCCTGGCCGTGGAAATGGCAGATCATCGGCGACCGCGACCAGGCCGGGGCCATGGATTACCTGCAGGGCAAAGGCCGTCTCGCCGTCCTCCCCTCCCTGGTGGACAATCTGCCGAACACGGTTCTGGAGTGTCTCGGGGCGAAGGTGCCGTTCATCGCCAGCGACGCAGGGGGGATTCCGGAGATGATCGCGCCGGCCGATCTGAAGCCGGTCTGCTTCCCGCTTCGCGCCCGCGCGTTGGCCGAGAAGCTGCAGCGCGTGGTGCGCGACGGGATGCGCCCGGCCACCCCCGCAGTCGACTCGCAGGCCAACGACCGCGCCTGGGTGCAATGGCATGACTGTCAGTTGGCGCAGTTGCTGGCCAGGCCCGTGACCCTTCCTCCCGGGCTCTCCCTGCCCCCGCGGGTCAGCGTCTGCATGTCGCACTGGAACCGCCCACACTATCTCAAACAGGCGCTGGCGTCGATCGAAGCGCTGGATTATCCGAACTTCGAGGTGGTCCTGGTCGACGACGGCAGCACCCAGCCGGAAGCGCTGCAGTACGTCGAAGAACTCGCACCCCGCTTCGCCAGCCGCGGCTGGCAGTTGCTGCGCAACCCGGAAAACCGCTACCCCGGCGCCGCCCGCAACCGCGCCGCGCAAGCCGCCCGCGGCGAGTTCATCATGTTCATGGATGATGACAACTGCGCCAAACCGCACGAGTTGTCCACGTTCGTCAAAGTGGCACTGCACACCGGCGCGGACATCGTGACCTGCGCGCTCGACACTTTCTCCGGCAAAGACGCGCCTCATGACGGCTTGCAGCCCAAGACCCGCTGGCTTTTCCTCGGTGACGATGTGGCCTCCGGGGCGCTCCGCAATTGCTTCGGCGACACCAATTCCCTCATCCGCCGCGAGGTGTTTCTCCAGGTGGGCGGGTTCCACGAGGATTGGGGCGTCGGGCACGAGGATTGGGAGTTCTTTGCCAAGGCGGTCCTCCAGGGCTACCGGCTCGAGTGCATTCCGGAACCGCTGGCCTGGTACCGCCTCAACGACGCCGAGCCGACGGTCAACCGCAAGACCCCGCTGCACGCCAATCACATGGCGAACATCCGGCCGTACGTGGCGGCCGTGCCTCCGCAGCTCCGCCACCTGGTGCTGCTGGCTCAAGGCCAACTCATCAACAGCGTGTGTGCCAGCCGGGCCGAGGCCGACAAAGCCTATACGGAGGCGACTGTCCTTTGGCGATCGAAGTTCGAAGCGGGCCGCATCCTCGCGGGGATGCAGCAGACCAAGGCCGCGACCCGCCTGATGCTCGATGCCGTCCAGGCCGTCACGGCCACCAAGGTCCCAGGAGCCATTCTCGACGCCCTGCTCGAGATCGGGCCGGAACTGTACCCGCTCAGCGAGGTGCACGCCCGCCAGGCTGTGCAGTTGGCAGGGCAACTCGCCAAGAAACTCGGGCGTGCCGCCGAACAGGAACGGGCCAGCCAAGCGCTCGCCGTACTCTCCGAGACAAACCGGTTTTCCCAGGGTGCCCCATCCGCCCCTCCAGCCGAGAGGGCGCCCGCTGCCACGACCGCGACAAAGTCAGGGAGCGCAGATTCGCCGGCCCTGAAAACCGCGAAGCCCGCCCTCGCCTCGATCGTCCTTCTGGCGCGGAACCAACTCCCGCACACGCGCGCGTGCCTGGAGAGCATCGCCGCCCACACGCCGGAGCCGCACGAGGTGATCGTCGTCGACAACGGTTCCACCGACGACACGCCGAAATTCCTGAAACGGTGGCAGGCGGCGCAGGCCAACCGCACCGTCATCCGCAACGAGACCAACCTGGGCTTCGCCGCCGGGAACAACCAGGGGCTCGCCGTGGCCCGCGGAGCCTTCGTGGTGCTGCTGAACAACGACACCGTCGTCACGCCAGGCTGGCTGACAGGCATGGTCGATGTGCTGCAGCGGCACCCCCACACCGGCGTTGTCGGACCCATGTCCAACCGTGTTTCCGGGCCGCAACTGGTCGAAAAGGTCGGCTACTCGAAACTGAGCGAGCTGCCCGCCTACGCCACCCGCTTCGCCGCCGAACACCGCGGAGAGTCCGTCCCGGAAACCCGCGTCGTCGGATTCTGCCTGCTCGCCCGACGCGAAGTCATCTCCGCCATCGGCGGTCTGGACGAGCAGTTCGGATCGGGCAACTTCGAGGACGACGACTGGTGCATCCGGGCGCAACTGGCGGGATTCGGCATTCGGATTGCCCAGGGTGTGTTTGTGCACCACACGGGTGGTCAGACGTTTCAGGGTGAGCGGATCGATTACCGGGCGGCGATGCTGCGGAACTGGGAGTTGTTCAAACGGAAGTGGCAGATCCCCGCTGGCCAACCGCTCGAAGCCGGCTACCCCACTCCGGAGCGCGCGCCCGATGGTATCTCTCTCAAGATCCCGCTGCCCGCAGTCACAGGCACCGCTCAAAGCCGGCGCGACGGCGCGCCCTCGCCCGCGGCACAGCCCGGCGAGCGCGCGACCGGACACACTGCGCCAGTGGAGCCGCCAGGCGCCGTTCCTGCGAGCCGGTCGCGTCTGGACGAGGCCAATGCCCTCTTCGAGCGCGGTCAAGCCCTCGAAGCCCTGCAGCGGTTGCATGAGGCCATCAGCAAGGATGCCCAGGACGCGGCCGCGTGGCGGCTCGGCGGGCGGATCGCCCTCAGCCAACCCGAGTTCCTCGAGTTCGCCTGCGACTGGACCGGGGAAGCCGTCCGGCACCTGCCGCACGACGAGGCCCTCCTGGCACAGCGGGCCGAGGTCTTGCTCCTGAGCCAGCAGTGCCGTCAGGCCCGGCCCTTGTGGGACCGGATCCATCGTGCGCAGGGAAGTCCCGAATCGCTGGCGGCGCTCCTGTTCTGCGACCTCGCCGAACGGACGCCACGCGACCTTCCGCGCCTGGCCGATCAGGCGTCGGCGCTCGTGAGCCGCGCGTTCGTCGAATGGTATCGTCGGTGCGCCGCGTTCGGCGCCGGCGACACCGTCGCCAGCATCAACGCCCGACTGCCGGAGTTGCGCCAGGTGCTGCCGGAGGCGGCGGCGATCCTCGAAGCGGTCGTGGCCGAGGTGGCCACTGCGGAAACCGCCGCCAGCTCGGTGTGAGCGTCAGTTCAACTGCGCGCCGCGCTTGTTGATCCTGGGCCCTCTGGCCGCGCGCGGTGCCGGTCCCGCCAGATCGGCTTTCACTTCCGTTGACTCGGCGGCTTCGCCCATGGCGTTGAACGCCGCGACCACGTAGTAGTAGCTCGATCCGGCACCCGCGGTCGCGTCCACGAAGCTCGTGGTTTCCGTCGTGGCGATGGGGGCGTAGGGCCCGCCGCTGGTGGTGGAGCGCTTGACTTGGTAACCGATCGCCTCGGGAGAAGGGTTCCAACGCAGGGTCAGTTGGCCGGCGTTCCGGGCGACGGTCACCGCGGAGGGCGGCTCGGGCGGAGGGAAAAGGAAATTCCACATCACCGCGAACGTGTCCGTGTTGTCGATGACCGTTCCGCCGATCCCCACATCATGGTTGGTGAAGATGGGAACATTGTTCTTCGTGTGACTGGTGCCGGCGTAGTACCAGTTCCCCGTCGTCCGCAGACTGATCCCGGTCTCGTGGTCGGCCGTCACTAGGATCAAGGTCTCATCTTCCGGATGGAGCAGGTCCCAGGCAATCGCCACCTGGACGGCGCGGTCGAACTCCGCCAATTCGGCTTCGAGGTAGGCCCGGCGATCGATCGTCCCATCGTGGGAGATCTTGTCGATCAAGGCGCTCTCGATCATGAGGAAGAAACCGCGGTCGTCGTTCGGATGCACCCGGTCGAGCGCGGCCACGACCATCTCGCTGAGATGCGGTTCAGTGGCCGAGGCGCTCGAGGACGGCCGGGCGAACTCCGCGGTCAGGGTGCCGGACCGGAAGAGCCCCAGCAGCCGACCTTCGCCCGTGAAGGAGGCGAGCGCCGTGACATCGCCCACGTAGGAGTAGCCGGCCTGCGCCGCGACCGCGCGGTAGGCCGACCCGCCGGCACGACCGCCGCCCAGCAACACATCGGGCAGGCTCGCCGGATGCTCGCGTCCTTCGGTCGTGTCCGCCGCGACGTAGTCGAGGCGAATCTCCTCGACGTTGTTCCGGCTGGGTTCGTGGGCTCCGAACGCCCCGGGCGTGGCGCCGCCGATGTCGTCGGTGGTGACGATGCCGCACTTCATGCCGGCCTCCCGGGCAATCTCCAGAATGCTCTTCACCGGTACACCGTCGGAGTCGGATCCAATGAGACCGTTCTCGGGGTTCTGGTAACCGGTCGCCAACGCGGTCCCGGACGTGGCGGAGTCGGTGCTCGCTCCGGATGGCAACGTCGTGACGGCCTGGCCGTGGTGGAAGCTCTCAAAGCAGAAGGGTGCTCCCAGATAATCCCGCCCGATCTTCAAATGGCCGTAGCCCATCCCGTCCCCAATGAACAAAATGACGTTTCTGGCAGCGTGAAGTTCCGGCGCGACCGGGCAGAAAAGCCCGACGAAAAGCGCCCCTGTGGTGCAAAGCAAATGACGTGTGACTCGTATCATAGCGCCGCCCGGCCGAGCAGGATCCAGACCGCGACGGCATCGCCCTGAACTTCTCCAAAGGCGCGAGTCCTTGAGGGGGACCGCCTTCTGCGGCTTCGGACATCTGGCGTAGAGTTTTTCAGAGGGGTGGTCACGCAGCGGTGTGTGGTGGAGCGCGTGACAAAGTCCGGGACACGGCGCTGGACAGGATTGCGGGGGGCAGGATTTCAATTTCGATGAGTTGCAGTGCCCGGGTCGGCTTGCGTAGTCGTCGGGTCCGTTGGTGTGCTGGGCATCCCGCCTCCGAGAGGGGCGGCTGCCGCTCTCGATGCCTCATGCAGGGCGGGCCGGGGCCGGGGGCCGCCCCGATGCGGGCTGGCAGATCGCGCTCAAGTGTTTTCGGGGCCTGCCGTAAAGAGGGGTGTCGAAAGACAATGGCGGCCGGCAGCCAGTAAGAGCCGGCAGGGAAAACGGTGGAAGCCCTCGAAGAAATTCCGCCCGCGGCACGGAACGCCGCGAAGAAATCCCCGCAAGGGGTGACTCAAGGAAGGAGTCCGTATGGTTATTAATACTAATGTGTCGGCCCAAAGCAGCGCTCGTCTGCTTGGGGAATCCTCGGCGATGTTGTCCAAGTCGTTGGCTCGCCTCTCCTCTGGATCGAAGATCGTCTCTCCCGAAGATGACGCCGCCGGGTTGGCGGTGAGCATGCGGTTTGACGCTCAGATCAACCGGATTGGCGCGGCCCGCACCAATGTGAGCAATGCCATTTCGTTCGCGCAGACCCAGGATGGATTCCTGAAGAAGGTGTCCACCGCCCTGGACCGCATGAGCGAGCTGGCCATCCTCGCGCAGGACGTGACCAAGGGTGATGCCGATCGCGCGCTGTATGACGCGGAGTTCACGAAGCTGGAAGGCTACATTTCGGACCTGACGACCAAGGACTTCAATGGCGTCTCCCTCTTCAGCGGCTCGGCTCTCAGCGTGGTTGTGGACAGCGAAGGCAAGACCTACAGCATGAACGGCGTGGCGGCGACCACCTACAGCGCCGATGCGGGTAGCGTGGGCACGGCGTCTGGCGCCGCGACCGCCCTCTCCACGATCAAGACACGCATCACCTCGCTGGCGACGGATCGCGCGACCATCGGTGCCAACATCTCCGCGTTGAATTCCTACAACGATCAGTTGGGCGTTCTGAAGGACAACCTCTCAGCCGCCAACAGCCGGATCAAGGACGTCGACGTTGCTGAGGAAAGCACGCAATTTGCCCGGTACAACATCCTCGTCCAGGCAGGCACGGCGATGCTGGCCCAGGCAAACGCTACTCCGCAGTCGGCCTTGCAGCTCCTGTCCTAGCCGACAAGTCAGCGGTTTGGCGAATAACCACAGAACCCGGCCGGTAACCCCGGTCGGGTTCTCCTTTATCGGAGCCGCCCCCAAGCAAGTAGTCCGGAGTCGGGAGTCGGGAGTCCGGGGTCCCAAGCGAGTCCCATCGGTGCCGGACGCCAACCGTGCCGGGCCGGTTCAGGCTCAAGTCCGACCGTCAATCTGCCGATGGATACGTCATGGGCGTAAGTCTCTCAGGATTAGTGTCCGGGTTTGATTGGCAATCGTTCATCGACCAGATGGCGGAGGTGGAACGCCTTCCGCAGCAACGGCTTCGCGTTGAACAAGCCGACCTCCGCGAACAAAGCACCGCCTACGGCAGCCTCATCACCGAGCTGAAATCGCTGCAGAACTCCGTCGCCGCCCTCAAGGAGTCTTCCCTCTACGGCAGCCGGACGGTGAGTGTCGGCGACGAGACGGTTGCCTCGGCCAGCACGGCGGCGGACGCGACGCAGGGGGTTTACACATTTCATTTCAGCCAACTGGCCACGGCGGCGCGCCTGGTCGGCAGCAACGGGTCCGGGCTGGGGATCAGCCAGTCCCTCCACACCGCGGACGTCACCCTCGCCGGCTCCGAAGAAGGTCCGACGCTGAGTGAATCCGGGTTCTACCCACCGGCCACCTCCGGCACGATCACGATCAACGGCTACCAGGTCACCATCGACTCGAGCAAAACCCTGAAGGCCGTGTTCCAGGATATCTCGGACCAGACCGGCGGCACGATCGAGGCCGGCTACGACACCGAGACGGACACGATTACCCTGAACCGGGTGGGCGGCGGCGACATCATCCTGGGCAGCGCGACCGACTCGAGCAACTTCCTGCAGGCAGCGAAGCTCTACAACACACCCTCCGGCGCCGGCCCGATCACCAGCTCCGGGGCGCTGGGCAGCGCGCGGCTCGGGGTCGCCCTCGCTTCCGCCAACCTAGCCACCGCCATCAACACCGGTTTCGACGGCGGCGGCCAACCCAACGCCACCGGCACCTTCACCATCAACGGCAAGGACATCACCTTCTCCGCCACGGACACCCTGGCGACGGTCATGCAGCGGATCAACGATTCCGACGCCGGCGTGACGGCCAGTTACGACGCGGTGAACGATCGCTTCTCGCTGACGAGCAAAGCCACTGGCGATATCGGCATCGCCGTTCAGGACAAGCAGGGCAACTTCCTCGAGGCGCTGGGTTTCCTCGGCAGCACCACTCTCGAACGGGGTCAGGACGCCACCTACACCGTCAACGGCGGCAGCGAGCAGCGCAGCCGCTCGAACACAATCACCGGCGACGCGTCCGGCATCACCGGCCTGACCGTCACCGCCCTGAAAGAAGGCGGCACCACCACCGTCACCGTGGGCAGCGACACGGCGACCATCAAGGACGCCATCGAGGGTTTCGTCGCCCAATATAACAAGGTCCAGTCGATGATCGACTCCAAGACCGCGGTCACCGTCGAGGACGACGGCTCGGTGGAAGCCTCGGTTCTGGCCAACCAACGCGAAGCCGAAGAAGCCGCCACCAGCCTCCGCGGCATGGTCTTCGGATCCATTTCCGGGCTCAGCGGCGTCATCAACCAGTTGGAGAAGCTCGGTTACACGACCAACAGCGAGGACAACAAGCTCAAGCTCGAAGACACCGCGAAGCTCGATGCGGCGCTGGCCACCGATTTGGATGCGGTGCAGGAGTTCTTCAGCACCGCGGGCAGCGGTCTGGCCGTCAAGCTGGATGCCTACCTGGAACGTCTCGTCGGCGACGACGGCAGCCTGATCACGAAGCAAACCAATCTCGACAAACGGGCCACGGCGATCGACACTCAGGTGGCGGACTTGGAACGGCTCGTCCTGGCCCAGATCGATACCTGGAAAGCGAGTTTCGTCGCCATGGAACAGGCGCAGCAGCAGCTCAACCAGCAACTGACCTACCTGCTCAACCAGTTCAGCTCGAGCCCGAAGTCCAGTTCCTAGTCGCGGCCAGTGCTTGAGCTACGAACGCCGGCCATGATGACCCGCCAACACCTCGCACCGCGGTCGGCACGACCGGCGCCAACACGCGCGTCGCTCGGGACCCACGCGTTGCGCGCGGTCGGTGCCGCCGTCCTGTTGGCGCTGCTTGCCGGCTGCGCCAGCACCGGCGGTGGAGGCTCCGCCGACGGCCGGTCGGCGCTCCCGGCGAATGTCTATCGCCAATCCAGCATCCTGCCGGCCAGCCTCAAGCGCGTGGCCATCCTCCCCCTCCACGTCATCGGCCAGGATCCCACCCTCAACGACGGCCGCGACGCCCTCGAACCCATCGTCCATGCCGAACTCCTGCGTTGCGCCCGGTTCGAGTTGGTGCCCGTCGCCCGCGAGAACCTGCGACAATGGACGGGGCGCACGGGATGGGCGTACACGGACGCCCTGCCCCGGGACCTCTTCAGCCGCGTGACCAAGGAAACCGGCTGCGACGCCGTGATGTTCTGTCAGCTCACCCACTACAAGCCCTATCCGCCGGTAGCCATTGGCTGGCGCATGCACCTGGTCTTCCCTAGCCCACCCACGAATGTCTGGGCCGTCGACGAGATCTTCGAGGGGAGCCAGGATTCCGTTGCCGGTCCGGCCCGAAGCTACTACAAACGGCACTTCGCCACGCCGACCGGCGCCGAACCGCAGTCGATCCTCGCCTCTCCGCGTCGTTTTGGGCAGTTCACCCTCAGTTGTGTGGTGGACTCTCTGCCGGCCCGGTAGTGGGCGTCTTCCGGGGGGTGTCCGGCGGGGGATGCTGCCGAAAGCCCGCGGGCCGGACTCCACAACCCCTTTGGACGGTGACGTTTGAGAGACCGACCGCCCGGCCCACTTGGAACTCAAGTATCTCCCGCACTTGCCGATAAAGACACTGAGGTCTCGGAATTGGACCGTGAAGCCTGCCGCAAGTTGTAGAGAGGTATATGGAAGTCAGACTAGAAACCAACGGGGTGAGAGCGCCGGCTGCACCGGCTGCCAAGCCTGCGGAGAAGGCATCCAAAACTGTCGAGCAGAAGGTGTCCTTCAACGATGCTGAGGCGCTGGAGAAAGCCTTGCAGGAAACACCAGAGGTTCGCACGGACGTGGTCGACAATGCCAAGCGACTGATCGGCGATCCCACGTATCCCCCGCGGGAGACGTTGCAGAAGATCGCTCATTTGCTGGCAATTGGCATGGGTAGGTAACCGGCTGAATCAGACTCGTCATGCAACCCAAAAACCCCTGCGCTCGCTATCGTCAGGTCGCCACCCAGACCGCGACCCCCGGTCAACTCGTCTTGATGCTGTACGAAGGCGCCATCGGTTTCCTCGAGCGCGCCCGCCACGGATTCTCCCTGGAGGACCCCGCCGACTCCAATCAGATGGTCAGCAACAATGTTCTCCGCGCCCAGGCGATCATCGAGGAACTGGACCGCTCCCTGAACATGTCGGCCGGCGGCGAGTTCGCCATCAACATGCGACGGCTCTACCTGTACCTGGATCGCCGCCTCATGGAGAGCAACCTCCAGAAACAACCGGACGGTATCCTGGAAGTGATCCAACGTCTCTCCGTCCTTCGGGACGCCTGGCGGGAAATGCTCCTCCGGCAACCCGAGAACGCGGTCGCCGCCTGAACCCGAATCCCAACCCCTCCCCCAGCCAGTGGGCCGTCACCACCACGTTCCGGACGAGATGCCGCTCGAACGGCTCCTCACGCAGTGGCGCCAGTTGACCGAGGCCGAAACGCGGGCCATCGAGGCGGATGACTGGACGGGAGTGGCGAACCTGGGAACACTCAAGGCGAACCTCCAGCCGGCAATCACCGCCGCCAGCGGCGGACAACCAGGTGAATGCCCCGTGGAACTGCGCCCGCTCCTCGAGGAGTTGATCCGCCTGGAAGAGGCCAACCACGAACGCGTCAGCCGCCGCCTGACTGCCGCCCGGGAGGAACGCCGCGGCCTCGACCGCAGCACGCAGAACCTCCGCCGCATCCAGAAGTCCTACGGCTCCTTCACCAACGGGACGACCCTTCCCCCGCTCACCGCCTGAAGTTCCCACCGCCACAGTATCGGGGGCGCCCGCTATTTGGCTCGCCAGACCTCTCCGGAATCTGCTACGGGAGAACGGCAACATTGCCGCCCGAAGCCCGGTCCGTCTCTCGCAATCGATGAGTGCCACCGCTGCATCAGGCTTGCCCGCCACCCCCGCCGAGTGGCTCGAAGACGCCCTGGGGGTGCTCGACGCCCAAGGCAACCTCCTCCACGCCACCGGTCCCCTGCGCACCTGGCTCGGCTTGCCTCTGCCGCTCCCCCCGCAAACCCCGTTCTGGGACCTCCTCGAAAAGCGGTGCCCGGATTGGAAGCCCACCCTGGCCGCCCTGCGTGACGCCCCCGACCCCATCACCTCAGCCCGCCTCTCCCTGCCCGCCGGCGAGTCGTCCGCCCCCCAATGGTTCCAGCTCGAACGCGCTCAGCACGCCGAATGCACCTTTGTGCGGGTGCAATCCATTCTGCCTTCCCGCAGCGAGCTCGGCGAGGCGGGTTGGGACGCCCATCTCGACCACGCGGGCGCGCGGCGGGAACTCTACATGCGGCTCCTCCGCGCCGAAGCCCAGCTCGAGAAACTGACCGACTACTGGCCCGGCGTGATCTTCAGTCAACGCCCCGATTTCTCGTTCGAGTTCGTCAGCCCCAAGATTGAGGCGCTCACCGGCGTGCCCCCGGCCCACTGGCAGCGTCAGCCCCAGTGGTTCTGGCAGGTGGTTCACGAGGCGGACGCCGCGGAACTCCAACAGCAATACCAGCACGCCGCCCGATCCGGCCGCGCCGTCACCAACACCTTTCGCCTCCGCCATATCCAATCCGGCCGCGTCAGCTACGTCCTCGAACATCGTCAGCCCATGGTGAGCCGTGGCGGGCTCCTCCTCGGTTACGAAGGCGTCTGGCTCGATGTCACGCGCCAGACCATCGCCGAGAGACGACTCATGTCCGCCGCCTGGAAAGAAACCCTGGCCGTCCTGACCATGGGGCTGGCCCATGACTTCGGCAATATCATGGCCGGCATCCACTCCTTGAGCGAGTCGTTCCTCGACCAGATCGACGGCGCTCACCCGTTTCGCGAAGGACTCTCGCTGATCCAGCGCAATTCGATGCAAGCCAGCCAACTGGTCCACCGCATCATCAACCTGCACCTCGGCAAAACCGGCGACCGCAACTACCACAACCTCAACGACATCATCGCCGAAATCCAGGACCTCGTCCGGAAGATCATCGCCCGCCGCATCCAAATCAGCGTCCACCTCTCCTCCGGCCAACTGCCGCTCTACGTCGACGCCGTCGAATTCCGCCAGACGATCATCAACCTCGCCTTGAACGCGGCCGAAGCCATGCCCGAAAAGGGCGCCCTCGAAATCCATACCTCCCTGCAAACCGAGTGGCCCGCCCCCGCCCATGTCCAAGGCGTGGTCCCCAGACTCCCCTGCGTCCGCCTGAGCATCCGCGACAACGGCTGCGGCATCAATGCCCGGCACCTGGATTCCATCTTCGACCCCTTCTTCACCACCAAGTCCGCCAACAAAGGCTCCGGCCTCGGCCTCTACAACGCCCGGCTCTTCGTCGAAAAACACCGCGGCGCCATCTCCGTCGAGTCCGCGGAAGGCCAGGGCACCACGTTTCACATCTGGCTCCCGCAGGCCGACTTCTCCGAAGCCGAACGCCAGACCGCCAGCCAGCCCGCCGTCCCCGCCCGCCGCCTCAGCCTCCTGCTGCTGGGCGCCCCGGGTCGTCGCCTGGACGACATCGCCGAACTCCTCCGCATGGGGGGTTACCATGTCACCACCGCGCAGACGCTCGACGCCGCCGATGCCGCCCTGCGATCCGAGGATTGCATCTACTCGGCTTTGGTGGTGTTATTGGAGCGAGATGACCCCGCGCTGGCATCGTTCCTCGTGAACCTCCGACGTCGAGTCCCGTTGCTGAAACTCATCGTCAAGGCCACCGGCTGCAACCGCGATGAGCTGCGCGACAGCCTGGTGCGATCGCTCGACCTGGCCGTCTGCCACGACACCGGCGACCAGGAATTCCTGAACCAGTTGCACCAGATCCTGCAGCCGGAAACTTGATCCCCAATGAAGGAAGTCGACACATCCATCGACCTGATCACCCCTCACCGGTTGCTCGTGGTGGACGACGAGGAGATCGTCCTCGTGGCCCTCCGCGAAGCTCTTGTCCGCGAGGGCTACCAAGTGACCGCCTGCGGCGACCCCCTCCAGGCCCTCAACGCCCTCAAAGAACACCCGTTCTCCGTCATCATCACCGACCACCAGATGCCCAATCTCACCGGCCTGGAGTTCCTCGCCCAAGCCAAGGAAATCCAGCCGGACGCCACCCGCATCCTGGTCACCGCCGTCCTCAGCCTCAGCACGGTCATCGACGCCATCAACAAGGGCGAGATCTACCGGTTCGTCATCAAACCCTGGCTCCGCGAGGAACTCCTCGCCACCGTCCGCAACGCCGTCCAGCGACACGAGCTCATCTGCAAGAACCGCGTTCTCCAGGCCACCGCCCTGGCCATGAACGAGAAACTGAGCCGCCTCAACCAGCAGCTCGAACAGCAGGTCACCCGCGTGGCCGAACAGAACCAGCAGCTCGCCAAACTCAACGAGGCTCTCCAGGCCAACCTCCAACATTCCATCGAGCTCTGCCTCCGCACGATGGAAACCTTCTATCCCACTCTGGGAAGCCAGGCCCGCCGCGTCTTCGAACTCTGCCGCGCCACGGCCGAAAGCCTCGAACTCCCCCCCGATGAACGCCAGAGCCTCGAAGTCGCCGCCTGGCTCCACGACGTCGGACTCGTGGGCGTGCCGCGCCAACTCATCCGTCGCTGGCAGCATTCCCCGGAAACCCTCAACGAAGCCGAGAACGCCCTCATCGAACACCACCCCGTTCTCGGCCAGGAACTCACCAGCTTCGCCCACCAACTCCGGGGCGTCGGCGAGGCCATCCGCAGCCATCACGAACGCTTCGACGGCGGCGGCTATCCCGACCGCCTCGCCGGCGAGAGCATCCCCTGGATCGGACGCCTCCTCGCCGTCGCCGTCGGCTTCGCCGAGAGCAACCATTCCCAGGAAGTCACCGTCGAACTCATCAAGCAGGGCAGCGGCACCAAGTACGACCCCGAAGCCGTGCGCGCCTTCCTCCGCAGCCTCCCCAAGGCTACCGTCCCCCGGAAACAACGCGAAGTCCTCCTCTCCGAACTGCAGCCCGGCATGATCCTCGCCCGCGGCATCTACACCGCCAACGGCATGCTCCTCATCCCCGACGGCCAGCAACTCAGCGAGGCCTATATCGACAAACTGCGCAACCACAACCGGGTCAACCCCATCGCGCAGTCCCTCGTCGTCTACTGCTGAGCGCCCCGGCTGCGTTCCGTCCGGGACGGCGGGCGCCCCCAACTGCATCCGTTTGCCGTAGCGCCGGCTTTCAGCCGGCCCGAGGACAGTGATCGGTGACCGTGCCCCTGGCCGCGTGCAACGCGGCGCTCCCGCGGCGCAGCCGCCGCTCCGGCTTCCGATTTCCCCTCAAGCACCCCGGCCTTCCTGCCGATCATCCAGGTGCTGAAAAACGCACATCATTCTATGGCTGACACGAAAAAGCCGGGGCAGGCCGCGCTTTCGGCGCTGGTGGATAAGATCGCCCTCGAGATTGTGTTCACCGAACCCGGAAAGGACAACGGGCTCCTCCCCATCAACTGCCTGCTGACCGATCTGGAGCAAATCGCCGCGGACTTCGCCCCCCCGGCGCCCATGCCCGAACTCATCCAACAGGCCCGCCGCGCCGTGGACGGCGCCTTCGACAAGGGTGCGTTTGATGCCCAGCACCTGCACATCCTCAAAGACTGGGCCACCTGGATGCAGAACGCCGTGGCCACCCTCGATGCGGGCCTGCCACTCCCGGCAGCGCCAGCTCTGGCGGACAACCCCGAGACGCCCACCGCCACCACGGCTGCGCCACCTCCCCCTCCGCCGCCCGCCGCCGCGCTGCCTCCCGAGGAACCCCTCACCATGAACCTCGAAGGCGACGCCGAACTGCTCAGGGAGTTCGTCGCCGAATCCCAGGAGCACCTCCAGAATATCGAACTGGGCGTGCTCACCCTCGAGGAGAACCCCACCGACGCCGACACGCTCAATTCCATCTTCCGCGCGTTCCATACGTTCAAAGGCGGCTCCGGATTCCTCAACCTCCGGCCCATTAACAAGCTCGCCCACGAACTCGAGTCCCTCCTCGACCTCGCCCGCCAGCAAAAACTGACGATCGACTCCGAAATCACGAACATCATCCTCACCGGCGGCGACACCCTCAACCAGTTCGTCCGCGAGATCGAAGCCCAGCTCACCGGCCAGAAGCCCGCCGGCCCCATCGTCATCCCCACCCAGGCCCTGCTCGTACGCATCCGCGCCGCCGTCGATGGCCAAAAGCAGACCTCGCAGGCTGCCACCGCCGCCCCGATCCCCACGCCGCTGCCCGCCGCTCCCGCTCCGGAGACCCCTGCCCCGGTCATTCCCATCCCCGCCCCCGCCCGCCCGCCGGAGGCTCCAACCGCACCGCCGCGCGCGACCGAAACCCCCGCCGCCAAGCCCGCCGCCGTCGACGCCCCCATCAAGGCCGGCGCCATCGCCGCCGTCAAAGTCGATACCGCCAAACTCGATAGTCTGGTCGACCTCGTCGGCGAGATGGTGATTGCCCAATCCATGGTCGCCATGGACCCCAACCTCCTCGCGTCCCAAAGCCAGCAGCTCACCCGCAACCTGGCCCAGCTCTCCCGCATCACGAAAGAACTCCAGCGCGTCTCCATGTCCCTCCGGATGGTTCCCATCCGCGGGACCTTCCAGAAAATGACGCGCGTCGTGCGCGACCTGGCGGTGAAGGCCGGCAAACAGGTTCAGCTCGAGATGGACGGCGAGGACACCGAGCTGGACCGCAACATCGTCGAGGAACTCAACGATCCGCTGGTCCACATGATCCGCAACTCGATGGATCACGGCATCGAGAAGGCCGAAGCCCGCCTCGCCCAGGGCAAGAGCCCTTACGGCACCGTCGGCCTCCGCGCCTTCCACCAGGGCGGCAACATCGTCATCGAGGTCCGCGACGACGGCGCCGGCCTGAACCGCGAGCGCATCCTCCAGAAGGCCGTCGAACGCGGCCTGATCAAGCCCGACGCCCAGCTCACCGATAAGGAGGTCTTCGCCTTCATCTTCGACGCCGGGTTCTCCACGGCCGAGAAGATCACGGATATCTCCGGCCGGGGCGTCGGTATGGACGTCGTCCGCCGCAACATCGAGAAACTCCGGGGCAAGATCGAAATCGAGTCCACCCCCGGCAAGGGTTCCAAGTTCTCCATCCACCTGCCGCTGACCCTGGCCATCATCGACGGGCTCATCGTCAGCGTCGGCGGCGAGCGCTACATCCTCCCCACCCTGACCGTCCGCGAGTCCTTCCGGCCCACCGCCGACATGATCAGCACCGTCCACGAACGCGGCGAGTTGGTCAACGTCCGCGGCCGCCTCATGCCGCTCCTCCGGTTGCACGACGTGTTCGATCTGCCCACCGCCACCACGGATCCCACCCAGGCAATCGTTGTGGTCGTGGAACACGACAGCCGCTGCCGCTGCATCCTCGTCGACCAACTCCTCGGCAAGCAGGAAGTCGTGATCAAGAGCCTGGGCGATATCTTCAAACGCAGCCCCGGCCTCGCCGGCGCCGCCATCCTCGGCGACGGCCGCGGGGGGCTCATCCGGGATACCGCCGGACTGAGGGAACTCAACTCCGTGGCCGTCGCCGTCGCCGCCTAGCCCGGGAATCTCACGATGGATTCGAGCATGAGATTCCCAGTCTCAGGCAAAACCGCGCCGGAACCTCGCCACCACCTCCGGCCTCCGCGAATCACGCAATCCCACTCAAGTCCAAACCCCAGACTGCCGATACACCAACCAGTGGCCGCCCACCAGCAGCCGATCTTGACGAACAGAACACGACCCTGATCATGAGCACCGCCACCCTGGAACCCACCACCAGCACCCGGAACAACGTCGCCGGCAAATACCTCACGTTCATCCTCGCCGGCGAGTCCTACGGCATCGCCGTCCTCAAAATCCGGGAGATCATCCGCCTCCAAGCCGCCACCCCAGTCCCGCAGATGCCCCCCTACGTCAAGGGCGTCATCAACCTCCGCGGCAAAATCATCCCCGTCGTCGATCTCCGCATCAAATTCGGCTTCTCGAAGATCACCGACACCGAGCAAACCTGCATCGTCGTCGTCCAGGTCAGCCTCCCCGGCCGCAACAATGTCCTTATGGGCCTCATCGTCGACGGCGTCGATGAAGTCATTAACATCGGCGGCTCCGACATCGAGGATCCCCCCGATTTCGGCACCGCTCTCCAGACCGAGTACCTCCTCGGGATGGCCAAGATCAAAGGCACCGTTAAAACCCTGCTCGATATCGACAAGGTCGTCGGCGCCGACACCCTCCAGCAAGTTGCCGCCCAGGCCACCGAAGCCTGATCCGGGCTCCCACGGCGGAGCTATCTCCACACGGACAGCGGCCGGCCCGAGAATAGTGATCGGTAGCCGTGCCTCTGCCCGCGTATAACGCGGTCCGCAACCTCGCGGGCTGACGATTGCCCAACCACACCCGCACGCCCGGCCGCCTCTCCGGGACCGCGGGTCTTCTGACCCGCAGCCAGGCGCACGCACCCTTTGCTGCGGCTCGAGATGAGCCGCGGTCCGCAACCTCGCGGGCTGACGATCGTCCAAC
>CAYSPU010000047.1:7342-28040 GCA_964432995.1 uncultured Verrucomicrobiota bacterium | reverse complement strand
TGTTCCTCTCGTCAACCGCGCAGCGCCTGGTTGATCCGTTGGATGGAGTCGTCGACTTCCTCGATCTTCTTCATGCCGATGGTTACGGCGTCGACGAGTTGGTGAGAGAAGACGTAGCGCAGCGAGGCGTCCTTCTGGTCGGGTTGAACGAGTTTGCCGGCCGCGAAGAGTTTCATCCCCACGACGAACTTGCCGTTGGCCCGTGCCAGGCGGAGGGTCTTCGACACTTCCTCGACGGTGTCGTCCATGGCGAAATCGGGTCCGCCTTTGTGGTTGATGCGGGCGAAGATGACGTCGACCCAGGGGTGGCTGGCGGCGACTTTGAGGGCGCCGTGGTCATGGCAGGAGACACCGACGGCCCGGACAACGCCTCGTTGTTTGAGCTGGGAGAGCCCGTCGCGCATTCGTTCGAACTCGGCGGCCCACTTATCGTTCTGCATGCAATGGAGGAGGCAGATGTCAATGGTCTCCACGCCGAGTTCCTTGCGGAAGCGGTTGACTTCTTCGATGGCGCCGCCGGAGGGGGTGACCCAGTCGGCTTTGGTGGGCCAGATCTTGCTGAGAAGGGTGTAGCGGTCTCGCGGCAGATCCCGGACGGTCTTCTGGACGAAGGGGTGGGATCCGTAGAGGTCGGCCATGTCGATGAAGCGGACGCCGCGGTCCATGCTATGGCGGAGGAGTGTACTGAAGGCTTCCTGGCCCATGCGGGTATGATCCGAGGAACGGGCCCAGCCATTGTAACCGGTGCCCTGTGCGAGGAAGGAGACCTTCACCCCGGTGTTTCCGACCGTGACGGTGTCGGAAGCCGCTCTGACAATAGGCTTGCTGGGGGCCTCCGCAGCGGCGAGCCAGGCGGCATCGACGGTGCACAGGCCGGCGCCGGCGAGTGTTGTCTTGAGGAAATCGCGTCGGGTTTGTCGCGTCATAACAAGGGCGATGCGGTTCAGGTTGGCGGGCGCGGAGCGGGTGCCCTTCAGCCCTATAGTTCGAGCCGAAAAATAGCCGAGGAATTGCGGGCTGCAAGTTTGATTCGGATCTGATTCTCGGTTCCGCTTTTCAGTTGCGTCGGGCTCTGGAACAGGCTCCTATTGGATTGGCGACCGGCTGACAACCACACGCAGCAACCTGCCCTAGCGATGCCAACACTTCATGGTGTGCGGAAGCGTGATTCGCATTTGTTTGGTTTGCGCGAATTACGCGCGCCGGCCAGGGGGGCCGGACGCGGTTCCCTTCTCGGGCTCTGCCTTCTTTTGATCTCCGCGGGCATTGGCGGCCGCGTTGTGGCGGCAGTCGCCCGTCCGGACCGCGATTCCCGGGCGGTTTTCGCAGCCCCGCTGACATATCCGATGGCCGCGTCGGGGCGCATCGCGCTCCAATCCGGCGTCTTCCTTCCGGTTGGCGGTTTGGCCGGGAACCTGGAGCGGGTGCGCGGTTCGGTGTCCGCGGGTTCACCGGTGCGGGTGTTGCTGCGGTTCTCGACGGTGCCGGGTGCGGAGGAGCGGCGGGCCTTGGCGGAGGCGGGGGCCGCGCTCTTCCAGTCGCTAGGGAACGGCGTGTTCTTTGCCGAGATCGCACCGGGGGCGGACGAGGTGTTGCTGGAAGGGGCCGGGGTGACGTGGCTGGGGGCGATCTACCCCGAGGACAAGTTGCCGTCGCGGATCGTGGAGGAAGGTCCCGGCCACTGGGCTTGGCGGGAAGGACAGGGATTCGAGATGGCGGTGCGGTGTTTTCCGGAAGTATCCCCGGGGGAATGGGAAGCGGCGGCGGCACGTTGTGGGGCGACGGTGTTGGAGGTGAGCGCGCGGCGGTCGCAGGTTCGGATGGTGATCGCGGCGGATCGTCTGCTTGATCTGGCGGCGGAACCGGTAGTTCGCTGGATTGAGGAGGCGCCTCCCCCGCCCGTTGCGCTCAATGACGGAGTCCGGACCAATATCCAGGCAGAAGTGGTGCAGGCGGCGCCCTACGGTTTGAGCGGCGCGAACGTTGTGGTGGCGATCTGCGACGAAGGGGAGGTGGATGAGGCGCACGACGATCTGAAGCGCCGGGTCACGCTGCTGACGACGAGTTTTCGAAACGCGCATGCCACGCACGTGGCGGGGACGCTGGCGGGGACCGGAGTGCGCAGCGCGGCCGAGGGAGGGACGGAGTTGCAGTGGCGGGGAATGGCCCCGGCGGCGAAATTGCTGTCGTTCGACTTCGACGATCCGCTCAATCCGCTCGAAGAGGCGGTCGGACAGCGGGGCGCGGTCGTAGCGCACAACTCCTGGGGCATGGTGATGGCGGACAACGAATTCGTCCACACTTGCGATCTCTTCGGCAAGTACACCAGCTATGCGCCGGACTACGACCAGTTCGTGGTCGGGGATTACGGACGTCCGATCAGTGTGGTGTTCGCGGCGGGCAACAGCCGCCCCACGAACAGTTGCGGTGTGGGGCCGTATGGCACGGTGGGCCCGCCCGCCACGGCCAAGAACGTGCTGTCGGTGGGCGCCATCAACTCGGACGACAACGCGGTGGCGATCTTTTCGGCCTGGGGCCCGACGGCGGACGGCCGGTTGAAGCCGGAACTGGTGGCGCCGGGCGACGAGGTGGGCGGGGACGCGGGGGTGCGCTCCTGCGCGACGAACAACACGTATGCGTTGATGCAAGGGACATCGATGGCGGCGCCGGCGGTTTCGGGGGCGGTGGCCCTGCTGGTGGAAGACTACCGGAACCACTTTGACGGGCTGGACCCGTATCCCTCTGTGGTGCGGGCTCTGCTGGTGCACACCGCCGAGGATTTGGGCGAGGCGACGCCGGATTGCCACGCGGGGCCGGACTTCGCCTCGGGCTACGGCCGGGTCCAGGTTCAGTCGGCGGTGGATCAACTGCGGGGGCGTGGTTTCCTCGTGGGCGCGGTAGGGCATGGTGTCACGAACAGTTATGTGTGCAGCGTGCCCTCGGGGGCGACGATGGTGCGGTTGACGCTGGCTTGGGACGATCCGGCGGCCGCGGAGAACGCGGCGGCGACCTTGGTCAACGACCTGGACCTGGTGGTGATCGATCCGCTGGGGGTGAGGCATTACCCTTGGACCCTCGACCCGGCGAACCCGTCGGCCCCGGCTGTTCGAACGGCGGAGGACCACCGGAATGTGCTGGAGCAGGTGCAGGTGGAGGGCGCAGTGCCGGAGGGGGCGTGGACGGTGCAGGTGGTGGGAGGGTATGTGGCGACGGGGGCGTCGCAGAGGTATGCGTTGGCGTTCACGCCGGCGGGGATCCCGATGGCGGCCGAACTCGACCTCGAGCGGGTGGCGTATTCGGATGCGGGGATCGATGCGGCCAACGGCAACGGCACGATCGATCCCGGCGAGACGTTTCACCTGGAGACGGTCCTGCACAATCTGTATGGGCCGTTTGTGACGAATCTGGTGGCGCAACTCTCCACGACGAACGAGGGGGTGACGGTGCTGACGACGGGGATCGAGTTTGGGAGCGTGGCTTCGGGGTTGGCGATCACGAACCCGGTGCCGTGGGAGTGCAAGGTGGCCAAGACGGTGGCCTGCGGCGAGCAGGTGCTCTTCGCGCTGACGACGGGCGCCGACGGTTTGACGGCGACGAAGTGGTTTACGGTGCCGGTGGGGCTCTACACGGTGACCAACGTGGTGACGAACGTTTGGGAGAGCGCGGATGTGCCGCACTTGATTCCCTACGCCCCCTCCGGCGCGGGAGTGGTGTCGACGAACACGGTGACAGACTTTGGCGAGGTGGTGGACGTGGATGTGGCGATCCGTGTGGAGCACACGGCGCACGGGGACGTGGAGTTGCGGTTGGAGCATCCCGACGGCACGAAGGTGTTCCTGGTAGAGCCTTCGGGCACTGGCGGCGCGGATTTCGGGACAGGCGACTGCGAGACGGGGGTGCGGACGGTGTTCGACGATGAAGCGGCGGAGGAGATTCTCGACGCTGCGGCGCCCTGTGCGGGTTCCTATCGGCCGGTGGCGCCGCTTTCGGCCATGGATGGCAAGCCGGTGGGTGGCGTTTGGCAGTTGCGCGCGCGTGATGGTTTTGACGACCTGGACGTGGGCACGAATCACTGTTGGTCCCTGCGGCTCGTCTACCAGCAGTACGGCTACGTCTGCAGCCTGTTCGATCGTGCCCCCGTGGCGGAATCCACGAATGTTGCGGTGATCTTCAACGCCGCAACGAACCTGGTGCTTTCGGCTACGGATGCCGACGAGGACCCGCTCGTGTTCGAGATCCGCGACCTGCCGACGCACGGGGTGCTGTCGGGGTTCGACGCGGGGAGCGGTGCGGTGGTCTACACGCCGGACGTTGGCTACGTCGGGCCGGACCAGTTCACGTTTGCGGTGAGTGACGGCTACGAGGAGGCGCTGGGGACGGTCACGCTGGAGGTGCAAGCGGCGACGGCGGAGGTGGGCCTGGTGGTGGAGGCGCCGGTGGGGCCGCAAGGGCTTGGTTCGCTCCTCGCCTGCCGGGTTCTGGTCACCAACCTCGGGCCGAATGCCGCCACCTCGGTGCTTTGGACGAACTTGTTGGCGGCGGGGCTTCAGGTTGTGGCTGCGGTTCCGACGGTGGGGGCGTGCACTGAGGAACCGGGTTTGCTGCGTTGGGAGGTTGGCGACCTGGATCCCCTGGCGGGCGCGGCTCTCGAACTCACGCTGCAGCCGGAGGCCGTTGGCTATCTGACGAATCAGGCGGTGGCAACCGCCGTGGAAATCGATCCGGCGCCCGAGAACAACGCCGTCGAGTGGACCATCGATGTTCGTCCGCAGGCGGATCTGGCGGTGAGCGTGCCTGCCGGATCCGGTTTGGCGATGTTGGGGCAGAGGTGGGATTGGGAGATCGCTGTGACCAATCTGGGGCCGAGCCTGGCCACCGGGATCGAAGTGCGGCAGGCGGTGCCGGCGGCGTTGGCGGACCTCACGGGTGAGGCCACTGCGGGGGGTTGGGTCCACGAAGGCGGGTGGCTCGTCTGGAGCATTCCGTCCCTCGATGCGGGTGGGAGCATCCTGTTGCAGATGAGCGCCCGTGCCGACTTGTTGGGCTCGCTGACCAACCTGGTGACCGTGGTCGCGTTCGAGTTTGACCCGGACTCTGCCAACAACGGGATCGAAGTTCCCCTGGAGATCACACCGGCGTCAGACCTTTTGCTCTCCGGTTTGGCAGGGGGGAGTCTCTTGCTCGAACAGGAAGTGACATGGGAGGTCGGTGTCACCAATGTCGGTCCCAGTCCCTCGACCGCGGCGTCCGCGTTGATTTCTCTGCCGGCGAGTTTCGCGATCGAGGAAGTGGCCGTCGATATCGGTTCATGGAGCACGAACCTGGGGTCTTTGCAGTGGGACTTGGGGGGGCTGGAGGTTGGCGGAGGCGGACTCATGGTGTTGCGGGTGCGGCCGCAGGCGGTCGGCCCGGCGATCGTTGTCTCCGGGGTGACCGGCCCTGAGCCGGATCCGGTCGGCACGAACAACGGAGGGGAGACAGTGTGGGAAGTCGTGCCGACAGCGGACTTGGCGCTGTCCGGAGCCGGTCCGGGCAGTGTCGCGCTGGGACAGAAGGGGGTGTTCTCGGTGACGCTCAGCAATGGGGGGCCCAGCACTGCCACCGGCGTGCAAGTCACCGCCGACGTCCCCGAAGGTCTGACCCTCCTGGGGGCGACATCGGAGACGGGGACGGTTACCGTCACCCAGAATCAAGTCCTCTGGCAGGTGGAGGAACTGGTGGTTGGGCCTGGGGTCACGCTCAGTCTAACAGCCGAGGGGGCGATCGTGGGGACGTGGACAAATCAGATGCAGGTGGTGGCACCCGAAGCGGACCCGAACCAGGAGAACTCGCGGTTGCTGATGCCGGTGGAGGTGCGTCAGTTGGCCGATCTCGCCCTAGGCGGGACTGCGGATCCGGAGACGGCGTTCATCGAGCAGGGAATCGCGATGGAGCTGCTGCTGACGAACCTGGGTCCCAACAATGTGGAAGGGGCGGAGGTGACCCAGGAGTATCCTCCCGCGTTGGCCATCATGGGTGTTGAGGTCAGCTCCGGCAGTTGGAGCGTTGGGGACGCGTCCGTTAGCTGGCAGCCGGGGGCCTTGGCTGCCGGTGCGGTTGCCTGGCTTCGCTACACCGCCACGCCCTCGGTGGAAGGAAGCTGGGTGTTGCCAGCCACCGCGACGGCGCCCGTGTTGGACCCGGATTTGGCCAACAACCGCAAAGTACTGACGATCAACAGCCTGCCGGCCGCGAACCTTCGGTTGAGCGCAACGGGTGGCGGCAAGTTCCCCCTTTACCAGGAGACGACCAACACGTGGTGGCTGACGAATGCCGGGCCATCGACCGCTCACGGCGTCACGGTCTCCGGCACGATCCCGGCCGGCCTCGCCTTGCTCAGGCTCAGCGCCACCTCCGGTTTGACTGGCGTCGAAGGCGCCGACGTTCGCTGGGAGATTCCCAGCCTGGAGGCCGGAACGGCGGTCGCGCTCGAGATCGCGGTGCGAACGGAGGCGCTGGGGATTTGGGTGAGCGACTTTGCCGCCACAGCCACGGAGGGGGATCCGGATCCTGCGGACAACGTGGCGAGCGTGACCGTTGAAGCGCGGGGCTTGGGTGATGTCGCCCTGTCGATGCAGGCGGTGCCCGACGGGGCCGCGGCGGGCGGCGAGTTGGTCTTCGCGATCCAGGTGAACAACCTGGGGGCCGAGATCGCCCACAACCTCGAGGTCGCGAACTGGTTGCCCGCCGGCTTCCAGCACGTCAGCTCCATCGTGAGTACGGGTTCCGTCGTTTCCCCGGATCAACCGTTGCGGTGGCAGATCGCGGAGATCGGGATCGGCGAGGCCGCCACCTGGGAGCTGCGCGCGCGCACCGGGGCCGAAGGGTACCACACGAATATGGCGACGGTGACCCTGGACGAGATTGACCAGGATCCAGCCAACAACAGCGCTTCGGCGGTGGTGGAGGTTACGCCGGCGGCGGATCTCGCGGTGGGGGCGGCGGACGAGACCAACCACTTCTGGGGGCAACTACGGACGTATCCGGTGCTGGTGACGAACGCCGGTCCCAGCGAGGCCCTGGACGTGCAGGTGACCCTGCAATTCGGTGAGGGCGTCCACCTGGAGGCGGCCACCAGTTCCCTCGGGGTGTGGACGCTGGAGGGGGCCGTGGCCAACTGGACGCTGGACCGGTTGGCGGCGGGGGCCGTGGAGACACTCGAGCTCCAGCTTGCCGGCGACACCATCGGTTCCTGGACGAACCGCGCGGAGATCTCCGGTTCTTTGCGCGACCTGGTGGCGACGAACAACGTTATCGAGTGGGTGAGCCAGGTGGTGCCGATCGCCGACCTGGGCGTCGATGCCCAGGGCCAGGCGATTGCACGGATTGGTGTTCCGTTCGTTTGGGAAATCACCATCACGAATCGCGGTCCCAGCGATGCCGACGGCGTCGTGATTAGCCAAAGTCTCGACGCCGCGCTCAGTGTGGCGGAGTCGACACCTTCGCAGGGGAGTGTCGGCATCGACGGTGGCCAGTTGCGCTGGGAGGCGGGGTCCGTCGCCGCTGGGGGCGCCGCTTCGCTGCAACTGACTCTCCAGGCGAGCGCCGCCGGGATCATCCAGCAAGTTACGGGAGTTCAGGGTGCCGAGGCCGATCCGGAACTCGGGGACAACACGAAGCTGTGGTCGATCGACGTTCGGCCAGACGCCGACCTGGCGTTGGGGGTGGTGGCGACGCCTTCGGCGCTCTTGTGCGCATGCGCGCGCGCCGCCAGTGCGGGCGTGGTGGCGACGCCTTCGGCCCTCCTGCTGGGGGCGGAAGGTGGCCTGACGGTCTCCGTGACCAATCTCGGGCCGGCGGATGCCACCGAGATCCGAGTCGACTGCCAATTTGACGCGGGACTGACCCGTTACGTGGTCGAGCCGGGAGACGGCCTATGGGTCGACGGCGAAGCCGGTCGCGGGGCTTGGCATCTGAGTTCATTGGCTGCAGGCGAAGATCGTTCCTTCCTGGTGCGTTTGGCCGGGGTTCAGGAAGGGGCGGCGGCGAATTCCTTCGGCGTGGTTGCGTGGGAAATCGACCCGGAGGTTGGCAACAATGCGGCCGAGACGGTGGTGTCGATCCTGCCGGCGGCCGATCTCCAGCTTGGGCTGACTGGTGACGTGACCATGCCGATTGGCCGCGAAACCGAAGTGAGTGTGGTGGTTTCGAATGCGGGACCGAGCCGGTCTACCGCAGTGGTGGTACGGGCGGAGCTGCCGGCCGGTTGGAGCGTGGTGCGGGCCGACGATCTGACCACCAACTGGGTGGTTGACGCCGGCGTTCTCCGCTGGGACGTGGGCGATCTCGAAATCGGCTCGGGGGCGACGAGCCGCTGGACCGTTCGCGGCGAGTCCGAGGCGGATCCCGTTCCGGAGAATCATGTGGCGGTGATGGTGATGGAGGTGCGGCCGGTGGCGGATCTCGCGGTTTGGACGTCAGAGGGGATGCGGATTCTGCTGGGCAGCACGGCGGTGATCGATCTGGGAGTGACCAACAGTGGCCCGAGTGACGCCACCGGCTTGCGCGTCACCAACATCCTGGCGGGCGGACTCCAGTTCGTCGAGGCCGGGCCAGCTTCCGGGAGTGTGGCGGCTGACCAGGGGGTCCTCGTCTGGGATCTGGATTTCCTGGCGGCCGGGGCGGTCTCGGTGCTGCCCATCACCGTCCGTGGCGACCTTTCCGGCCTTTGGACCAACGTGGCCTCCGTGCAGGCTGCGGAAGAGGATCTCGATCCCGACAACAACCTCGCTCGCGGCACTGTCGCCGTGAGGGAAGAAGCGAACGTGGGCGTGCGGGTGGACGCGGACTCGACGGATTGGTGGACGGGCGACGTGTGGACCGTGCGGGTGGCCGTGACCAATCGCGGTCCGGCGGCGGCGCGGGCGGTGCGCGTGCAGAGCATGCTGACGGGGCCCGTCGCGGTGCTGGAGACGTTCCCTTCCGACGGTGTTGTGACTCGCGAGGGTGGGCTGGTGCAGTGGGATCTGCCGGAGTTGCCGGCGCTGGGCGAGGCCTTGCTGCAGGTGCAGGTCGTGGCCGCAACCGACGGCGGCGTCACGAATCACGCGGTCATCGCCGCTGACGAGATCGACCCGGACCCCGCGGATGACGAGGCGGTTTGGGTGGGACAGATCCGGCCGCGGGTGGATTTGGCGGTTTGGGCGGAGCCGGTGGGGACGGTGCCGTGGCTGCAGACCTCCCAGTTGACCTTGTGGCTTAGCAATGCGGGTCCAAGCACGGCCACCGGCATCCTCGTGTCCCATGCGGCGGCGGAAGGCCTCACGTGGACGTCGGGTGTGGCCGACCGCGGGGAGTGGACGGCGGAGGATGGGGGCGGGCGCTGGACGATGGATCAGTTGGCGGCAGGGGAGGCGGCGCGTCTGGAGCTGGGATTGGTGGGCGACCTGATCGGGGCATGGACCAACCTGTTCGTGGCGACGGTGGTCGAGACGGACCTGACGCCGGAAGACAACGCCAGCGCTCCGGTCGTCGAGGTGGTTCCGGCGGCCGATCTGGGAGTGACGCTGCTCGGGCCGGAGTCTTTGATCCTGGGACGGGTCGGCACCTGGACCGTCCGGGCCACGAATGCCGGACCCAGTGAAGCCAGTCAGGTCGTCGTCGCGGTGCCGTTGGCCCAAGGCTTTCGCGTCGGACCCGCGGGCACTCCCTCCATCGGGACGGTGACGGCCCAGATCGGGTTGGTCCGTTGGGAGATCCCCGGCTTCGGCGTCGGCGCTTCCGGGGAGTTGCAGTTCGAGATGCTCGCCGACGAACCGGGTCGCTGGACCAATACAGCGGTCGCCGCCGGAGCCGAGTGGGACGCTTATAGCGAGAACGACCAGTCCAGCGCCGTCACGCAGGTCGCCGCCGATGCCGATCTGCGGGTGGGGATCGAGGTGCCCAAGGAACCGCAGTTCGTCGGGCTGGGCTTCATCTTCCACGTGACGCTCACGAACGTGGGGCCCAACACGGCGCTCGGCATGGTCGTGACTCATGAGCTGGCGCCGGACCTGACGCTGGTGAGTGCGGCGACGGCCCAGGGCGCCTGGTCTCGAGAAGGGCAGCGCATCGTGTGGTCGGTGGATCAGTTGCCAGTCGGCGAAGAGGCGCGCATCGAGTTCATCGTCCGCGCCGATGCCGAGGGGACTCCCGGCTGCGCGGTTGCTCTCACCTCGGAAACGATCGACCTCAATCCTGTCGACAACGTTGCAGCCATCGAGTTCCAGGTGCTGCCGTTGGCCCGCTTCCACGTGGCCGTGGCGGCCTCGAAAGACCCGGTATGGGCCCTGGACTGGATGGACTACACGATCACGGTGACCAACGAGTCGGTGTACGACCTGCCCGGGGTGCGAATCCTGGACACCTTGCCGGCGGGAGTGGAAGTGCTGCAGGTGGTTGCGTCCCAGGGTGAAGCTGTGGACAACGGCACGCTCGTCACCTGCGACCTTGGCACCCTCCCGGTCGGCGGAAGCGCGCAGGCGGTCGTTACCGTCCGGCCGGGGGAACCCGGCTGGCTCACCAACCGCGTCGAGGCGGCCTCTGATTACGAGGCGGACAGCGCTTCCCGACTCCGTGCGGAGATCGTGACGGAGGTTGCGGCCCAGCCGCTCCTCACGGTGGAGCAGAACGGGGCCCGGTTTACGGTTTCCTGGCCACTGGCCGCCACCGACTACCGGCTCGAGTACGCGGACCAGCCCGGCCCGCCGGCGGTCTGGCGGCTCGACATGAACACGCCGGAGTTGGCGTCGACCAACGGCCCGTGGTTCGTCAGCCCGAAGGTTCTGACCTGGACCAACCGGTTCTACCGGCTCCGGCAGGTGTCGCCATGAGTGCGTCACGGGGCGGGAGTTGGGGGCCGCAGGCGGGTCGCGTGCCGCATGGTTGAGGGAAGTGGCAACTAGCGCGTGAACAGCTTCATGGGCCGGACGAACCTCGCCTATCTGATTCCGATTTGCCTGGTGGCCACGCTGGGCGGACTGCTGTTCGGCTACGACACCGGTGTCATTTCGGGCGCCATCGAACCGCTGACCGCACGATTTGCCCTCAGCGATTTCATGAAGGGCTGGGCTTCGGGCTGCGTGCTCATCGGTTGCGCCGCCGGCGTGCTCCTCGTTGGCCCCCTCTCCGACCGCTTCGGCCGGAGGCTCGCCATGTTCCTTGCGGCGATCCTGTTCCTCCTCTCCGCCCTCGGAACCGCGCTCCCGCAAGACATCGCTACCTTCATCGTGTTCCGGTTCCTGGGCGGGGTGGGAATTGGCGTCGCCTCGATTTCCACACCCATGTACATCGCGGAGATCACCCCCGCCCATCTCCGGGGACGCATGGTGTCCGTCAACCAGATCGCCATCGTCGGGGGCATCGCCGCCACCGCTTTCGTGAACTACCTGATTGCCCATTCCCGGGGGGATCCGACCCACCCGGAGGTGCAGCGGTGGCTGACGGAGACGGGGTGGCGCTGGATGTTCGCGACCGGGCTGGTGCCTTCCGTCCTGTTCACCCTTTGCCTCCTGTTCATCCCCGAAAGCCCGCGGTGGCTGCTCGAGATGCGCCGGGAATCCCAGGCCCGCGCCATCCTCTCCCGTGTGGGGGGCGACCGGTTTGCCGACATCGAGGGCGCGGCTATCCGGGCCTCGTTGGCTCGCGAGCCGGGCACCTGGAGCGCGCTCTTCTCATCGGCCTTGCGGCGTCCGCTGCTGATCGGCATTGCGCTGGCGATTCTGCAGCAGATTACCGGCATCAACGTCTTCCTGTACTTTGGCACGACGATCTTCAAGAGCCTGGGCGCTTCGACCGGTGTGGACGCGGGTTTGCTGCAGCAGATGGTGATCAACGGTGCCGGGGTTCTGTTCACGCTGGTGGCGATCGCCACGGTCGACCACTGGGGTCGGAAGCCGCTCATGGTGGCGGGCGCCTGCGGCATGGGACTGAGCCTGCTGGCGATGGGGGTGATGGCCCAGCGGCTGGCGGACCCGGAGGCCGTGAGTCATTGGATGCTGGTCTTCATCCTCCTCTACATCGCCTGCTTCGGTCTGTCCGTCGGCCCTGTTACCTGGGTCATCCTCGCCGAGATCTTCCCCACCGCCGTCCGGGGGCGCGCGCTGGGACTGGCTACTTTCTTCCTCTGGATGGCCGACTACGGGGTGATCCAGAGTTTCCCCTTGCTGGACGCGAAGGACTCGTGGTTCGTGGAGCGGTTCAACCACGCGTTTCCATTCTACGTCTACGCGCTGTTTTGTGTGGTGCTGGTGATGATTGTCTGGCGGTGGGTGCCGGAGACCAAGGGCCGGTCCCTCGAAGACATCGAACGCGGCTGGCGCGCCGCACGCCTCCCGCGCTGACTCTCCCCTCCTACCCGACCAGCAACCACGTCAGGACGGGCGCCACGGCCAGTGCCGGCAGGTAGTCCGCCAACTCCACCCGCTTCAGCTCGAAGACGATCAGCACCACCGTCAGCACCAGGAAGCCGGCGGTGAGTTCCAGCGAGTGCAGGGCCGCGGACGAACCCAGTGCCGCCGCCACCCAGCGTGCCCCGAGGCTCAGCGTCCCCACCCAGGCCAGAACCGGAAAGCTCGAGAGCACCACGCCCCCACCGAACGCTGTCACAAAGGCCATCGCCGCAAAACCGTCCATCACCGCCTTGATGGCCAGCAACCGCCAATCGGCGCTCGCTCCTTCGAGGACCGACCCCAGCACGGCGATCGGGGTGGCGCAATACAAGGCGGTGCAAGCCAGAAAGCCGTCGTTGAATCGGGTGGGCGACTGCGAGGCGCCCTCGAGTTTCTTCCGGGCGTAGCGACCGAGCGGATTGAGTGTCTTCTGGAGGCGGCAGAGTTTCCCCGCGACGTTGCCCAGGACCACGGCGAGCAGGGCGATGCCGATTTGGCCGAGCACTTGGAGGAAGGAGCCGCTGATCGAGCGCCAGATGGTGGTGGCGCCGACCCAGATGGTGAAGGCGCCGAGGATGATCTTGATGGCGGTCTGGGTCGAGCGGGGGACCGGTCGGATCAGGAGGATGCCGGTGAGGGCACCGACCATGATGGCGAGGGCGTTGAGAACGGCACCGATCACGCCGCGACTGAATCACACCGCGCCCCCGGCGGCAACAGGACAGACGCTCAGAAGTCCTTGAAGTCGCCGGCCTTGGGGAGTTCGCCGCCGCGGCGGTTGGCGCCCGCGGATTGGACCAGCTCGGCTACGGCCGCTGCCGGCGGTTCGGCGCCGTTGTGGCGGGAGGCTGCTTCCGGCGTGCGAACCGAGGCCAGGGTGAGCCGGCGTCCGCTCCGGGCCGCTTTGTCCGCCGGGGTCTTGGCAGCGGATTGTGCCGCGGCAGACTGCGTCGCGCGGTTGCCGTTGACCAAGCGGAGGAGTTCGGCGACGGCTTGCGAGAGAGCTTTGGATTGCGCGTTGAGTTCCTCGGCGGCGCTGGCGCTCTCTTCCGCGCTGGCGGCGTTGGACTGGGTGACCTTGTCCATCTGGGAGACGGCGGTGTTGATTTGGACGATTCCCTGGCTTTGCTCGCTCGAGGCGGCAGCGACTTCTGCCACGAGTTCGTCCACCTGTCGGACCTTGGCCACGATGCCCTGCAACCGCTGCACCACCTGGCTGCTGATCTGCACGCCTTGGTCGGTCTTGGTAATGGCGCCTTCGATTTTCTCGGCGGTTTCCTTGGCGGCCTGGGCGCTGCGCTGCGCCAGGTTGCGCACTTCATCCGCCACCACGGCGAAGCCCATCCCCGCTTCACCGGCGCGGGCGGCTTCGACGGCGGCGTTCAACGCCAGGATGTTGGTCTGGAAAGCGATCTCGTCGATGGTCTTGATGATTTTGGCGATGTCGTCGCTGGATTGCTTGATCGCCTCCATGGCGGAGCTCATGGCGGCCATTTCGCTGGCGCCGCTGTCGGCGGCGGCCCGGGCTTCCTTGGCCAGGGCGTTGGCTTTCTGCGCGTTGTCCGCGTTGCGCTTGGTCATGCTCGACATCTCTTCCAGGGACGAACTGGTCTCTTCCAGCGAGGCGGCTTGCTCGCTCGCGCCTTCGGCCAGAGACTGGCTGGAGCTGGAAACCTGGCCGGCGGCGCCCGCCGTCTGGTTGGCTCCCTCGGTCAGATTCTCCGCCACGCGCGTGATCGGCTTGGTGATGCTCTTGGCCATCTGGAAAGCCAGCAGGAGACTGGCAATGCTGATCACTCCGAAGACCAGGAGGATCCGGTACAACGACCGCTGCACCTCGGCCTGCACGTCATCGAGATAGACGCCCGAGCCGATGACCCAATTCCATTCGGGGACCAGTTTGACATAGGAGATCTTGGGCACCGGCTTGGCGAAGCCCGGCTTGGGCCAGTAGTAATCAACAAAGCCGGCCCCCTCCTTCTTGCAGATCTCGGCAAAGGCGACGAAGAACGCTTTGCCCGTGGGATCTTTCTGGTCGGCCAGGTTCTGTCCGTCCATTTCCGGCTTGAACGGATGCATCACCATGCGCGGTTCGAGGTCGTTGATCCAGAAGTAGTCCTCTTTGTTGTAGCGCAGGCTCTTGATCGTGGCCACGGCTCGGGCCTGGGCTTCGGCTTGGGGCAGGCCGTTGGTCTTCGTCTGCTGGGCGTAAAAGGCCGCCACACTCCAGGCCGATTCCACCACATGCTGGGTCTTGGTGTATTTGGCGGCGTACATGTCGGACCGCACCTTGAGCAGGAACCAGGTGAAGGCGCCGCCAAAGCAGAGAATGATGGCGAGCCCGAGGATCAGGATGCGGGTCGAGAGCTTGATGGTTCGCTTCATATTGGGTTTGTGCCGAGAATCGTATTGGTCACCACTTCACTCGTCTCTTCGTCCGACACCGGACGGGAGCCGCCGAGGTCGCATCGGGGCCTCTGCTCTGCATTATCGGCTAAGATGGTTCCCCCTTGAGGCCCATTTTGGGTTCAGCGCGCGGAAACGGGTGCGGGTTATCGGAGAGGCCACCGCCGGGGCATCAGCCCGCAAGACGGCCTACAGCTTGAAGAACAGCATGTTCCGCGTGCGGTGTCCGATGGCGGTGTGCTGTGAGCAGCAATCCCCTGCGCGGACGGTTCCCCCGGGCATCACCGGAAGCCGATGACCCGGTAGAAACAACGATCCGCCGCCGACTCATCCTCGAACTGGACGGGCGAACCGGTCCCCGGAATGACGAAGCCCGCAAATGCCCAGGAGCGCAAGTCCTCCGATTTCAAGACCCGATAGTGCAGTTCGCTTTCGGTCGCCCACTGGAGTCGCGACGTCGGCGTGCGGACGATGACGGTGTCGATGGCATTGGTTGGGAGGTGGGAAGTCAGGCGGTCCCGGAAGACCGAGGCGGACTGCGTGGCGGTGGACCGGTCCAGGTAGGCGGTCGCGTCCCCGGGATCGATGACACAGATCAGCGGCAGCGTGAAGGAGCCCATCCCGTCGATATACGAGTGCCATTCCGTCGACGTGTCGATGGGGCAGTACCAGCAGACAAAGTTGTCGTCGATGAGCGCGCGCACCTCGGGTGCTTCACAGACGGTGTTCTTCATGTAGGTGCAGTTGCCGCAGGTATCGCGGCCGGCCAGCAGGAGGAGGAGCCTGCCGGAATTCCGGGCGGCCTCCACGGCTTCGGCGCGGGTCGCCTGCCAGGTGGCCGGGGTGGCGTGCCCGGTGGAAACGAGGATCAAGCAGGCTGCCCCCAGCAGCCACGCGCGCGGTCTTCCGGCCTTCATCATAAACGTCGTGGAAAAGTGAACGATGGTCTTCTTCCGGCCCGTGGCCGGTGGGGGTTCGCGTCAGGAGCCTTCGCCCACAAACCGGGCGAGGTCGAGAACACTGCCTGCCAGGGCGAGGACATCTTTCTCCCGGATGACATCTTCCGGCAAGGGAACCGCCTTGAATTCCTGGACTGCGGGAGCGCCATCCGGACCGGCGCCCATGCGTTTGATGGCGATGAGGTTCACCCGAAACCGCTGGCGCAAGTCCAGTTCCCTCAAGGTGCGCCCCACGGCGAATGCCGGCGCCTCCACTTCCACCAGGCTGAAGCCGTCGGCCAACTCGAAGTAGTTCTTGATGTCGGAGATCGTCAGCCGCTGGATCATGGTGCGCGCGGCCTCTTCTTCGGGATTGAAGACCTCGTGGGCGCCGACGGCTTCGAGGACCCGCCGGTGGTCTGCAGTCAGGGCGCGGGCCACGATGCGCGGTATTCCCATGGCTCGGGCATGCACCACCACCAGCACCTGGGCTTCGAAGTTCTTTCCGATGGTGGTGATGAGCGCATCGACCTTGTCAATCCCCTGCGCCTCCAGGGCGTCCCGGTGGCTGGCATCCAACCGCACCGCGAGGGCCACTTCGTCCTTCACCAAATTGAGTCGGTCCATGCTGCGGTCGATGGCGATGACCTCCGCTCCGGCGCGCGCCAGGCCGATGGCGGCAGCGCGTCCGAAGTCGCCCAATCCGATGACGGCGCATTTCATGACGGGTGAGTATCTGCTCTCGAGGGCGCAACGTCGAGCCGGGGTTTGCGTCCCGGATCCTCACCTCAGTGGCGCTGAGGGTTCGGTCGTCCCCGGTCGACGCGCGGTTTGCGCCCCGGCGGACGCGCGCTCTGTCGGCTCCGGGAAGATCCCGCCTCGGCGGCGGGATTCTGCACAAACGGTGGGTGCGTCGTTGTCGTGAGAGTCGGGCTACCCGACGACCAGGTCTTCCTCCGGATACTGGTAACGGGTGGGCGGCTGGATGCGCACCATGGCCAGGACCAGCGAGATGGGGCCGACGCGCCCGACGAACATGAGCAGGCACAGGATGAGCCGGCTTTCCACGCTGAGCTGGGGGATGGCGCCGATGGACAGCCCGGTCGTGCTGAGGGCCGATGCCACCTCGAACAGTTGATGGCGCAGGGGCATCTGCGGATCGCAGAGGCTCAGACCGAAGAGACCAAGGGCGCCGACCAGGATGTAGAGAACGACCACCGCGAGGGCGGTCAGCAGCACTCGCTGAGGAAGCGCGCGACCGTAGATCTCCACCCGGTCGCGGCCGGTGATCAGAGCGCGCAGGGCCAGCAACAGCACGGCAAAGGTCACCGTCTTGATGCCCCCTCCCATGGAAACCGGAGAGGCGCCCACGGTCATCAACGCAATCACGAGGAGCAGCGTGGCGGGGTGGAGTTGATCGATCGCCACCACGCTGAGACCGGCCGAGCGGCAGGTGACCGATTGGAAGGTGGCGATCCAGAACTGGTTCAGCAGCGGTTTGCCCGCCAACACATTCCCCGCTTCGAGAGCCCAGAATCCCAACAGGCCGGCGATGATCAGGAGGCCGCTGACCAGAACCGAAAGCCGCGTCTGGATCGGAAGCCGATACACCGGCACGCGCTGGTTGTAGCGGCGCACCCAGGGCACGCTCCGAATCAGCGGCAACCGCGACAGGCGGAGCCCGAGCAGATCCATCACCACCAGAAACCCGAGGCCGCCGAGAACAATCAACACCATGAAAGTGAGCAACGCCCCCGGATGATCCTCGAACCCGGCCAGGCTGTCGGGTGACAGGGCGAAACCCGAGTTGCAGAAGGCGGAGACCGAATGGAACACACTCCAGCCGAGACGCGCCAGCGGGTCTTGCTCCTGTGGCAGGCAGGCATAGAGGCAGGCCGCCCCGCCGGCTTCGACCAACAGCGTGAACGCGATGATGGCGCACAACTGGCGCCGGAGCGCGGCCGGAGAGCGCGCTCCGATGATTTTGCGGAAGGCGAGCATTTGGGGGACGGGCAACGATTCGGCCGAGGTCACCGCGAGGAAGGCGACGAAGGTCATGATGCCGATGCCGCCCACTTGGAAGAGGGCCAGGAGAACGCCTTGGCCGAAGGTGGTGAACTCGGTGCCGGTGTCGCGGACGGTCAAGCCGGTGACACAACTGGCGCTGGTGGCCGAGAAGATGGCGTCCGACAGTCCGATCGGCCGGTCCGGGAGCGCGCTGGCCCGCGGCAGCAGGAGGAGCAGCGTGCCCGCCAGAATGAGCATGGCGTAGGAACCGGCCAGCATCCACTCCGGTCGAAACCCCCGGAACAGCAGCCGTTGCTGCAACCGCAGCATCTGCACCAGCACGTTGGCCAAAAGGAACAGCTTGATCAGATGCAGGACCAAGCCGCGCGGCGTGTCGTGGCGCAGAAACTCCGCCACCACTGTCGCCCCGGCCGACGGCACGGCCAACCCGATCGCCAGGACGAGAAAGAGAGCGAGAACGGCAAACTCAAATTGCCGCTGGCGCACAATCCCCCAGCGGCTCGGCCCGCGCACCAGCAGCAGGACGCGGTCTGCGACATAGACGCCGGCCAGGACCACCTCGGCAACGTTGATCCAGAAGGCGTGGTCCGGGGAGACGGAGAAGCCGTGCTCGCCCAACAGCGCGCCCACCGCCAGCAGCCCCACGCACAAGAGCATGCTGCGGGGGAAGCCCGTCGGTCGGCTTGACCAGTTCGTGAAACCCTCGGCGATTCGCGGGTTCAATCTGTTGTTGTGGTCAGCCAGAGCCATTCGTGGGGGGTGAGGCGCAGCGCGGGTTCGGCGATGGAGGTCACGGAAGGCGCCGGCGTTGCCAGCGCCAGCCAGGGCCCGGGCCCGAAGCGTCCCCCGGCCGGCAGGCGCACCGCCACCGGTTCCGGCGAGACGTTGTGGAGGCACAGCACCGGAGCGCCTCCGCCTGTCGGCAGGCGGACCACCGCGAACACCCGGTCGTCCAGCGACAGCACCTCCTGGGCGCCGGCGGGGGCAAAGGCGCGGCAGCCTCGACGCACGGCGAGCAGTTGGCGGAGACCGCCAAACACCCGGGCGCGGAGCGAACTCGGATCCGCCAGCTCCCGCTCGAGGTCGGCGCGGTCGAGTTTCTGGCGATTGATCCGACGCGGGATGCCGGAGGCCTCGGCGCCCTGGCGGTCGCCGCGCGAACCGAAGAGCGAGTGGAAGTAGATGCCCGGCATGCCCTGCAGGCTCAGGAGGATCGCGTGGGCGACGAGGAACCTGCGCGCCGCCAGGCTCGGCGGTTCGCATGCCCTGGGGTCTGAGAGGGCGTCGAGATAGCTGAGGTTGAGTTCGTAGGGCAGCCGCGAGCCGTCCGGCAGGTGCTTGTCCGAAACGAAGCCGCCGTGGTCCCGCGCGCGCGCCACCAGGGTGTCGATTTCCGCGTCGGTCAGGATGCCGCGGACCGGGTTGAGCCCGATGCCGTCGTGCGAGGCCAGGAAGTTGAAGAAGGTGGTGTGTGGGGAGGGTAAGGTCAGGGACTGCGCCCAACGGGTGAGGGCGGCCGCGCTGCCCGTGGTCAGACTGTGGAGGACGAGCGGAGGGAGCGGGAAGTTGTAGACCAGTTGGGCTTCGTTCGTGCCGTCGCCGAAATAGGAGATGTTGTCGAGATGCGGGACGTTGGTTTCGGTGATCAGTCGGACCTGGGGAGCGACTTCGTCCAGCACGGCGCGCAGCAACCGGACGACCCGATGCGTTTGGGGCAGGTGGAGGCAGGGGGTGCCGATTTCCTTCCACAGGAAGGCGATGGCGTCCAGTCGGATGAACCGCGCGCCCCGGCGCACATAGAACAAGAGTGCCTCGAGCACGGCCAGGAGCACCTCCGGCTTTCGGAAGTTCAGGTCTGCCTGGTCCGCGCTGAACGTGGTCCAGACCCGCTTCTTCCCCGCGGCGGTGGCGAACTCGGTCAGCAGCGGAAGCGCGCGCGGCCGGACCACGCGGGCGAGGTCCGGGTCGCCGGCGACGGTGATGAAGAAGTCGCGATAGCGCGGGTCGTCCGCGAGGAAGCCGCGGAACCACTCGCCTTGGGCTGAGACGTGGTTGAACACGGCGTCGAACATCAGGTCGAAATCGGTGGCCAGCCGCGCGATGTCCTCCCAGGCGCCATGAGCCGGGTCGACGGCGAAGAAGTCCTTCACCGAGAAGCCGTCGTCGGAGGAGGACGGGTAGAAGGGGAGGAGGTGGATGCCACTGAGGAGGCCGCGGAGATGGCGGGCGGTGAAAGCGGCCAGGGTGCGCAAGGGGGGAGTGCCGGGCTCGCGCACTTGGTCGGCGTAGGTGATAAGCAGGGCGTCTTGTTGGGTGAGCGGCTTTCGGGAAAGGGCTGTGGTGCGGGTCTTCAGCGGTGGGGCGTACTGGCTGCAGAGTGCTTCCAGTTGAGGTTGGAGAGCGCGGGCGGCCGCGGCGCCGTAGAGGAATGTCAAGTGGTCGAGGACGGCCGGATTCATGCCACGGCCTCCTTGCCGTTCGCGATCCGTGGTTGGGCATCGCGCGGTTCTGCTTTCTCCGGTCGGGTGCCGGGGGGCAGGAGGAACACTGCGGCGACCGTAATGAACAGGCCGGTCAGCAGGAGCCAGGTGGCCGAGGGTGCGCTGCGCGTCGGACCGATCAACACCGAGGCGGCCAGGGCGACGACGGTGAGGTTGGGGCAGAGGAGCAGGAACAGGTCACGGTCGCTTCCGAGTTGGAACCATCGGGTGGCGAGCACGTGCCGGAATCCAATGAGGAGGCCGGCGGCGCCGACGGCCAGGAGCGCGGTCCAGGACATGAGCATGGGCCACTGGATACTCATCCCGAGGGAGACGAAGAAGAGCGGGATGAGAAAGCGCCGGCTCACCGGGTCCATGAACTCTTCGAGTCCCTTGCCGTCATGCTCGACCCGGCTCATGAAGAGACCGAGGAAGAAGG
>CAYSPU010000047.1:0-7332 GCA_964432995.1 uncultured Verrucomicrobiota bacterium | reverse complement strand
GGTGGTTTTCGGTCCGGAGCGGCCCAACCGTTCGCCCAGGGCGCAGACGGCCAGGACGAGCAGGACGAGGAGGTGGGTCCGCCAGTGGGTGGCGCGCTGGAGAATGAGATGGAAGACGCGCATCACGTGGCGGGCGAACCCGGCCACGAGGAGGATCACGGTGGCGATGCCCACCAACCGCACCAGGATGCTCCAGTGCACTCCTTCCTCGAGGGCGAAGCCTCCCACGGCCAGGCCGACGATGGCGAGGGTTTCGAGCGCGATCATCACCCGCAAGACGGCAGGGCGCTCTTCTTCCGCGAGGGAGGGGTGGTGTTTCCAGGCGAGGTGGGACATTCCCACCGAGCAGCCGGTGAGCGCGGCGGCGGCCAGCAGCGATTCCCACAGGCTCAGCTCCGCCAGGTGGGCGATCATGAGGATGAGGGGGTACTGCAGGAGGGCCCACGGCAGCGCCAGACGCAGGGCTCGACGGAACGCCCGCCACTGGGGCAGCTCGATTTCGAGGCCGACCTCGAAGAGCAGCAGGAGGAAGCCCACGTTTCCCGCGCCGCGGATCATCGCCGCCACCTCGGAATCGGCAAAGGGCCACAGCAGCAGACCGAACAGGACGAAGATGGCGTAGCCCAACGCCGGCCGGTCCAGGCGCCGGCAGATGTCCGGCACCGCCATGAACAGCAGCAGCAGGACGATGATGATCTCGATGTTGCTCATGCCAGGAGTTGCAGGATGCCCTTCAGCGGAACCCGCAGCCACGCGGGGCGGTGGATCAGTTCGCGGCCGAGTTCCTGCAGGGCGTGGTGCAGAAGGTAGGCCTGCAGCAGCGCGTGGAGTTCGTCCGGCGTCCGGGGGAGCAGATCGGAGGGTTCGAGGGCCTGGAGATACGCTCGCAGGAAGGCGGTGCCGACGGCGTGCTGCCAGAACCGCGCCCACGGCTCGAAGCGGGCCAGGTTCTCCGGAGGCAGACTGCCGCGTTCGACGTGTCGCACCAGACCCGCCTCGGCGGCGCCATGGAACGAACGGATCATCCCCGCCACGTCGCGCAGCGGCGAGCGCTTGATGCGCCGTTCGCTCAGGGACGCTGTTGTTTCCCCCTCGAGGTTGAGGATGACGAAGTCCTTTCCCGTCCAGAGGATCTGGCGCAGGTGGTAGTCCCCGTGAATCCGGATGCGCCGGGCGTGGATCCGGAGTTCGGTCAGCCGGCGGTAGCGTTGGAGAATCTCGCCCTCGAGCGTGAGGATGTGTTCGGCGAGGGGCGCCGTCTCGGCGGGCACCGTCTTGAGATTCCGCCGCAACCGGCGGAGGTTGTGCGTCGCCAGGTTGCGCATGGACTGGAACAGGCCGCGCACGTAATGCGGGGTGAACGGCTCAGGGGCGAACTCGGGGTTTTCGGAGTCCGACGCCAGGGTCAGGTGCAGAGCAGCAGTCCGCTCGCCGAAGCGGCGGGCGTATTCGAGGTAGGTGCCAATGAGCTGCTGCACTTCGGTCGACGGAGTCTGGGCGCAGCCGCGCAGCAAATCACCGCAGGCCGTCGGAGGCGTCTCGCCTTTGGCGTTCAGCGTGCCCACGCGGTCATAGTAGCGTCCGAGGGCATCCAGGGTTTCCGTCCAGACGTTTTTGGCGTTGGGGATGTAACCTTGGACGAGCGCGAGGCAGAAGGGGCCGCCGTCGGCGCCGGAGTACTCCAGTGAGCCGGCCAGCGGAGGCACATGCGGGTATCCTTTCTCCAGCAGGAACCGGCTGATCTCGAGGTCGGGGTTGACCCCGGCCTCCAGGCGGCGGCAGAGCTTCAACACGAGTTTCTCTCCGAAGAAGACCAGCGAATTCTCGTGCTCCGTCCCGGTGGCTGGAGGCAAGGGTTCGGCTTCCTTCAGGAGGCGGCGGAGGGCGGGGGTGGGAGCGCCGGTGAGTCTCCCGGGAGCGCCTTTGCCGTGGCGGCGGCTGAGGGCCGTTTCGAGCAAGGCCTGACTGAAAGCGGGCCACGCCAGCGCGTCGCAGAGAACGCCGCCGGTCCCCCCCGGGCCGATGAGGCGAGCGAGCACGAGGTGGGGAGAATCACGGAGCAAGCGGTCCGCTTCCGCGTCTTGGACGAACGCCACCGGGAGCGAGTAGACTGCCGGGTCGCGGTTGACGTAGTCCGCTTGCACCAGGAGGAGGAATCCCTCGGGACGGTCGCCGGTGGGGATGGGCAGGACCTCCCGGATGCTCGCCTGTTTCAGCGATCCCTCCCTCCCGAGGAACCAGTGCTGGGCCTGCAGGTAATCCGGCAGGACGGTTTCGAGGGCGGTCCGGGCTTTTCCCAGTACGACTGCGGGCCATTCGCCGGTCAGCGTCTGGACCCGGCGCGGGGCGCCGGTTCGAGCAAGGGCCTCCGGGCGTATCATCTTCGGTTCGAGCGAGAACCAGTAGAAGGTATGGGGACCGAGGGTCAGTCCGTAGGGCTTGTCGGAGATCACGGGGAACTCGGTCCGGCCAAACAACTCGATGGGGACGTACTTGCGGAAGGCGGACAGGTCGAGTTCTACGGGTTGGACGAAACGGGAGAGGTTGGCGACGACGAGGAGGGTCTCGTTTTCGTCGCGGAGCAGGTAGCTGAGAATGGTGCGGTTCTCGGGCTGGAGGAATTCGCATCGGCCCTCGCCGAGGGCGCGCCAGCGTTTGCGCAGGGCCAGCAAGCGGCGCATCCACCAGAGGAGAGAATGCGGGTTGGCCAGGTGCCCCTCCACGTTCACCGCCTCATAGTGGTATTCCGGGTCGTAGATGATGGGCAGATACAGCGCCTGCGGGTTGGCGCGGGAGAAGCCGGCGTTCTTGTCGGAACTCCACTGCATGGGGGTGCGCACCCCGTCGCGATCGCCCAGGAAGATGTTGTCGCCCATGCCGATTTCGTCGCCGTAGTAGAGGGCGGGGGTGCCGGGGAGGGAGAACAGGAGGGCGTTGAGGAGCTCGACGCGTTTGCGATCGTTACCCAGGAGGGGGGCGAGGCGGCGTCGGATGCCGAGGTTCAGCCGGGCTTGGTGGACATGGGCGTACATGCGGTACATGTAGTCGCGCTCCTCGTCGGTCACCATTTCGAGGGTCAGCTCGTCGTGGTTGCGGAGGAAGAGGGCCCACTGGGCGGTTTCGGGAATGGGCGGGGTCTGCTCGAGGATATCGACGATGGGGGTGCGGTCCTCCATGCGGAGGGCCATAAACAGGCGGGGCATGAGCGGGAAGTGGAAGGCCATGTGGCATTCGTCGCCTTGGCCCCGGCCGAAGTAGGCGACGGCGTCTTCGGGCCACTGGTTGGCCTCCGCCAGCAGCATGCGATCGCCGTACTTCTGGTCCACGTGGGCGCGCAGTGTCCGCAGGGCCTCGTGGGTCTCGGGGAGGTTCTCGCAGCCGGTTCCTTCGCGTTCGAAGAGGTAGGGGACGGCGTCCAACCGAAGGCCGTCGACGCCGAGGTCCAGCCAGAAATCCAGGACGCGGATCATCTCCTCGAAGACCTCCGGGTTGTCGTAGTTGAGGTCGGGCTGATGGGAGAAGAAGCGATGCCAGTAGTAGGCCTGGGCCTGGCGGTCCCACGCCCAATTGGAGACCTCGACGTCTTTGAAGATGATCCGGGCGTCCCGGTAGCGGTCGGTGGTGTCGCTCCAGACGTAGAAGTTGCGCCAGCGGCTGCCCGGCTTGGCCCGGCGCGCGCGCTGGAACCACGGGTGCTGGTCCGAGGTGTGATTCATCACCAGCTCGGTGATCACCCGCAACCCGCGGCGATGCGCCTCGCGCAGGAAGACCTTGAAGTCGGCCAACGTCCCGTAGTACGGGTGGACCCCGTAGTAGTCGGCGATATCGTAGCCGTCATCGCGCAACGGGGAGGGATAGAACGGGAGGAGCCAGAGGGCGGTGACGCCAAGGTCCTTCAGGTAGTCGAGCTTCTGGGTCAACCCGCGGAAGTCGCCGGCGCCGTTGCCGTCGCTGTCGTAGAAGGCGCGGACGTGGAGTTCGTAGATGACCCCGGTCTTGTACCAGAAGGGGTCGCGGTCCAGACCGAGGCGGTGGTTGGATTGCATGGATGAGCCTGCTCAAGGGTGAAGGGGTGTGGTGGCGGCTTTCATCTCGTTCAGGAGGCGGCGGACGGCGGTGTGGCTATTGAGGTGGTAGCGGGCGGCGGTGCGCGCGAGGCCGACGCGCACGGAGTAGGCCTCGGGCGGCAGCGCCTGGAACAGGTCTTCGTCGGTCCAGTCGTCGCCGACAGCCAGGATGAATTCGGCGGGGTGGTGGCGGAGCCATTCCAGGGCGGCGGATCCTTTGGTGATGCCGGTGTTGCGCACCTCGATGACCTTGTTCCCTTCCAGCACCTGGACATCGATGTTCCGCGTGTAGTCGGCCAGATCATCCAGCAGTTCCTTGGCGCGCACCGGCGCCTGCTCGGGATCGGCGCGCCGGTAGTGCCAGGCGAGCGAGAACTCCTTTTCCTCGAGCAACGCCCCCGGCAAACGATCGACATGGAGCTGGAGAATGGGGCGCACCTGTGTCTTCCAGTTCGTGGACAAGGTTCGCAACATGCGCCAGTCGGCACCCCGGGGTCGCAGCCAAACGCCATGTTCCGCCACGAGCGCCAGCGGCAGTTCTCCGAACCACGTCTCGAGGTCTTTGCGCGGTCTTCCGCTGATGATGGCCACTTCGTTGCCGGGAGCGCTTCCCAGGGAGGAGAGCAGGGCCAGCAACTCGGCGTCCGGACGGGCGAGGTGCGGATGGCTGGCAAAGGGGACCAGGGTTCCGTCATAGTCCAGCAGCAGGGCGCGATGGTTGGCGGCCTGGTATTGGTGGACCATCGCGGTGTGGGCCTTCCCGGTCAGGACGCGGGCCCGGCAAGCCGCCTCAACTTGCTGCGTTGCGAGCAGGGCTTCGATGAACTCGGTCGCCCAGCGGTTCACGTCGTAGCGCCGGAGACGCTCCTGCAGGATCTGGTTGCGTTTGACCACTTCCTCGGGGGGGAGGGCCAGCGCCTGCTCGATGGCGGAGGCGATCTCGCCCCGGTGGAAGGGGCTGATGATAATGGCCTCGCCAAGTTCCTTGGCCGCCCCGGCCATCTCGCTCAGAATGAGGACGCCGGATTGATCCGGACGTGAGGCGAGGAATTCCTTGGCGACCAGATTCATGCCGTCGCGAAGCGGGGTGATGAGCGCGACATCGCAGAGCCGGTACATGGCCACAATCTCGTCGAAGGAGAGGTTCCGGTACTGGTAGATCAGCGGGGTCCAGTGCACAGTGCCGTAAGCGCCTCCAATGCGTCCGACGGTCTGTTCGATTTCCGACTTCATGGCCTGGTAAGTCTCGACGCCAACCCGTGAAGGGGCAACCGAGAGGACAAAGACCACCTTGCCGCGCCAGCGGGGGTTGCGTTTGAGGAAGAGTTCGTAGCCGTGGAGCCGGTTGATCAGACCTTTCGTGTAGTCCAGCCGATCCACCGAGAAGATGACTTTCTTCCCCGCACACTTCTCGCGCAGTTCTTCGACGCGCTTTCCGATTTCGGGCGAGCTGGCGGCCCGGGCGAACTTGTCGAACTCGACCCCCATGGGGAAAGTGTCCACCTTGACGACGCGGTCGTGGAGCGTGAGCTGGCCGAGTTGGTGTTCATAGCCGGAGGTGCGCAGCACGCACCCCAGGAAATGCCGGGTGTAGTCGTGGGTGTGAAAGCCAATCAGGCTTGCGCCCAGCAAGCCTTCCACGATCTCGGTGCGCCAGGCCACCGGCAGTTGTCGAAATACCTCGAAGGAAGGGAACGGAATGTGGAGGAAGAAGCCAATGGGCAGGTCGGGGAACCGTTCGCGGATCATCCGGGGGAGGAGCATGAGCTGGTAGTCGTGAACCCAGCACACGTCGTCTGGTCGCAGCAGGGCGGACACCGCCTCCGCAAAGGTGCGATTGGCTTCCCGGTACTCCTCCCAATAATCCTCTTCGTAGCGCGTCAGATAGGGGAAGTAGTGGAACAACGGCCAGACCGTCTTGTTGCAGAAACCGTGATAGTACCGGTCCATGCTTTCGTCGGTCAGAAACACCGGGGCGGCCTTGAACTCGGCCTGTCCGTGCTCCCGCACCGCCGCTCGGTGCTCTTCCGGAATGCTAGCGCCCGGCCATCCGACCCAGAGGAAATCCCGCGGCTCGTTGGCCCCCCTCGCGCCGCCCTCCAGGTGGCTCCACAATCCGCTGGTGAGTCCGCCGGAGCTGACCCGGAACCGCGGCCGACCTTCTTTTAGAGAGACCGTGAAGGGCAGCCGGTTGGAGATGATGACAAGACGCATGTGACGAATGTGGCTCAGCACTCGGGATGGCGGCCCGACCACCCGGGTTCTCCTCCGACGGCGCGTGCCGGCGGACCCTCGCGTTGAGAACGCGCAGCGCCTCAACAAACCGAGAATCGCTCTGCACCCGCGTGCCCGTCAAGCATCGCCCTCGGGTTGTTCGCCGAGCCAGCGTTCAACCGCGCCGAGGCAGGTCTTACGGTCCTTGCGCCACGCGGAGGCGGTGTTTCTCGACGGCCTCGAGGCTGAGGCGTTCGAACAGTCGGGCATGCAGAAAGTCCACCTGCTCGCGAAAGGGGGAAAGAACCCCGAACGTAGACCTCGAGGTCGGACTCGGGGCGTTGCCACTTGGCGGCGAGCAGTCGTTGGCGTTCGCGCGAGAGGAACGACAGATGGCGCAGTTGGCGGGGGTCGCCGGTGATCACCGCGCGCCGGGCGCGGAAGAAGGCCGGCAAGGCGCTCGCCATGTCCCACTGGGTGGCTTCGTCCACGATCGCCAGATCGAACAAGCCGGACCCGAAAGGCAGCAGTCCTCCAAGATCGGTCAGCGTGGCCATCCAAATCGGAAAGGTCCGCAGCAGCAACTCGATGTTGGATTGGGCGAGCTGAGAGAGGCGGAGCTTGCAGGCGGCACCGGGTTTGAGTAATCAAAGCGGCCGACCCGGGTGGCTGTGGCTCGAGCGGGGAACGAGCGAGCTGCGCCGGACCGGGGTCAGAACGCATGAAACGCCGAGTGTTGGTCATCTTATCGAACCGGTTCACGCCGCTGCGCAAGCCGCGGTACTTCGAGATTGTGTGCACGGAGGACGGCACGGTGCTGAGCGAGAAGGCGCTGAAGGCGTTGCCGAAGAAAACGATCTACGACGAGGTGTGGGAGAACACGGATGGCAAGACGGAGATCGACACTTGCACGCGCATGAGTCGGCGCTATCGGCACAAGCTGCTGAAGAAAAAGGCAGTTGCATTTGGGCCCGCTGGTGGGCAAAGCTAGCGGCCGGTTCGGGGCGTAGCGTAGCCTGGCTAGCGCGCTTGTTTCGGGTACAAGAGGTCG
>CAYSPU010000046.1:0-28056 GCA_964432995.1 uncultured Verrucomicrobiota bacterium | reverse complement strand
CGGTTCATCCTGTTGGGGTCGGTGTCGCCAGGCTTGATGCGGCAGGTCAGCGAGTCACTGGCGGGGCGCCTGGCGATGCTCGACCTGACGCCGTTTCATTTGGGTGAGGTGACGGACATGGATCGGCTGTGGCGGTTGGGCGGGTTTCCGGACGGCGGGGTGCTGGGCCAGCCCGTGTATCCGGTGTGGCAGGAGAGTTACTTGCGGGCGATGGCGGAGCGCGATCTGCCGAACTGGGGTCTGCCGGCCAAGCCGATGCTGACGCAGCGGCTGTTCCGGATGTTGGCGGCTGAGCAGGGATCGCCGTTGAACTTGTCGAAGCTGGGGCAGAGCCTTGGTTTGTCGTATCACACGGTGGCGGGTTACCTGGATCATTTGGAGGGGGCGTTCCTGATCCGGCGCTTGCCGCCGTTCGAAGTGAACTTGCGGAAGCGGTTGGTGAAGGCGCCGCGCGTTTATTGGCGGGATTCGGGGCTGCTGCACGCGCTGCTGCGGTTGAAACCGGATGACGATCTGCTGGCGCAGTCCTGGGTCGGGGCCAGTTGGGAAGGGTTTGTCATCGAACAAATCCTGGCCGTGCGTCGATCACGGGGCGAGGAATTCGACGCTTCTTTCTTCCGCAGCCATGACGGGTTCGAGGCGGACCTGATCCTGGACCACGGCCGCGAACGGGAGGTGATCGAGATCAAGCTTACGTCGGGGCCGACCCCCGAGGATCTGGAGCGATTGGGCAAGGTGTCCGGGCTGGTGGGAGGGACACGACACGTGTTGCTGTGTCGCGTCGCAGAATCCCTCACCCATGGCGAGCGTTGGGTCACCCGGCTGGAGGATTACCTCGGGGCCACCGCGCCGTGACTCTTTGGCGATGGTTCCAGTGCCTGTTGACTCCAACACCAGGTGCTGCTCGGCGGCTTCCGCTTCCTTCCCCTGTTATTGCTCTTGCTCCTGCTCTGATCCGATCCCGCATGAACACACCCCAATTCGAGTTCGACCACGAGAAGCTTGTCGCCTACCAGCGGAGCATTCAATTCGTCGCCTGGGTAGATCGAATGCTCGAGCAGGTCTCCTCGAAACTGGCCGTCCATGACCAATTCGACCGCGTTTCGACTTCGGTTCCGCTGAACATTGCCGAAGGCAACACGAAGTACACGGGCTGGCCCACCTGCATCGAAACGGGCTGGTGCATCGGGATGTCAAAACCTCGAACATCATCTTCATCGGGGGCGCGCCGAAGCTGGCGGACATTGGTTTGGTGACCGACGCCGACACGGCCTTCTCCTACGTGGGCACCGAAGGGTATGTGTCGCCCGAGGGCCCAGCCGCCGTGGGCGCGCCTACGATCTTCGTGTTGCCGTTCCGGCACGCGGCGTCGGCCTCCGAGCGAGTCGAGGAGACCGAGCAAGCCTTGTGGCTATGCGGCCGGATCACGGACGCCTTTATCGACGGGCTGGCGTTGATTCCCGGCGTGAGCACCGGCCCGCGAAAGTCCGCCTGGATCCGGTTCGACGAAGACAAGGTCCGGGCCGAGGTCGTCCGGACCAACGCCACGCGGTATTTCCTGAGCGGCCGTCTGGATCGCGCCAGCGCGCCTTGCAGCACCTGGCCTCCGGCGATCGCGCCAGGGCCCTCGAGTATTTGGCGCGCCTCGAAGAACACGAGCAGACCGGCGACGCCGTCGCCATCGCCGTGCAGCGGGCGGGGCAGGCCGAGGATGCCGGTGCTGATGAGTTCGGTCAGGTTCGAGCCCGCGTCGATGACCGCATGGGCCAGGGCCTATCCCAGCAGCGCAATCGCCCGGTTGACGCCTTCAGCCTGTGAACCTGTCACCTGGTTTTGGCCAGGGCCTGGCGAAGCTGACCGATCGTCACCTCCTGTGAACCTGTCACCTGGTTTTGGCCAGGGCCTGGCGAAGCTGACCGATCGGGGTGACTGTCCAGGTGGAAGTCCCCATGGTCCGCTGGAATGGCACGACCGCCGATGGCGTCACGACGTAGTTCCGGCCATTCGGGTAACTCGCCCGGAACGCGGCCAGCCCCCGAGTGTCGAGCGCATCGAGGTTCCACTTGCACTCAATCACATCCACCGCGTCGCGTTTGCGAGGAATCACGAAGTCCACTTCACGCTGCTGTTTATCCCGCCAGAAATGCAGCCTGCGCACTGGCATGGCGAGAAGGGTGTCCAGCACCAGATGCTCCCACAGCAGGCCGCAATCCTCCGGACGCAGCTCCTCCCACCCGCGCGCGAAGCAGACGAAGCCCGTGTCGAATCCGTAGACTTTCGGCTGGGCAAGGATCTCGCGGCGTCCCCCCTCGGCGTAGGGCCGCAAGACATGCGCGACATGCGTGGTCTGCAGGGCATCCAGCCAGGCGCCGATGGTTGGCCGGCTTACCCCAGCGTGCTTTGCCAGAGAGGTGACCTCGAGCAAGCCGCCACTTTGACGCAAGAGTAGTTCGACCAGCCGCAGAAACTCCGCGCGCCGGCCCACGCGAAACAGCTCCTGGATGTCGCGCGCAAAGTAGGAATCCAGCCACTCCGCGTAGAATTCCGGATCTGACCCTGTCGAAAGCAGGGCTGGCGGCAGACCCCCGCGGCGCAACCTCTCTCGCAGGTCCACCACCCCGAAGGCTGATAGCTCCTCCGCCAACACCGGCACCAGCTCGACGCTGCGTTTGCGGCCGGTCAGACTGTCGCGGAACTTCCGGGTGGCCGCCAGCGTCGAGGATCCCGTGGCCAGCACTTTCAGTCGGGGAAATGAATCCGCGGCGATCTTCAGCAACCGGCTTGGATCGGGGAGTTGATGCACCTCGTCAAGCACCACCACTGGCGTCCGTGCCGCGCGGAAGAAACTCTCCGGATCGCGCAACCGCTCCGCAACGCTCGGGAGGTCGCAGTTCACGAACTCGGCGTCCGGTAGCGACTGGGCGAGCACGGTCTTTCCCACGCGACGAACACCGGTGAGCCATGCGATGGAAGCGTGTTGCCACGCCTCATACAACCTGTTCCGCCAGAATGGTCTATCGATCATGCAGGCGCACTTTACACATAGACGTCTATAGGTAAAGACAGTTTCTATCCCTGTACCCGGCCGCAATCGTCACTCGGGTCAGCCTTCGAGCACGTGCAGGACCAAGTGCGAGATTGACATCCGCGCGAAGCGATGCAAATCCCACCGCGGTCTCACCCGACTGAGAGGACCGCCTCGTTGCCTCCGGATTTTGGATGGGAATGCACGCTGATTTTACGATGCTGCGCGCGATGGCCCGGCCGACGATGAGCCTGATCCCGACCCGCGAGAGGCTGTTGAACCGGTTGCGCGACTGGGCCGAAGACGAGAGTTGGTGGGAGTTCTTCCACACCTATTGGCGGGTGCTTTACGAGGGGGCCCTGCGGGCGGGTTGTGCGAGGCCGAAGCCCAAGAGGCCGCCCAGGAAACCGTGATCGCCGTGGCCAGGAAGATGCCGGCGTTTCGTTCCGATCCGGCGTTGGGGTCGTTCAGGGGCTGGCTGCTGCGAATCGCCCGGCGCCGGATCGTAGACCAGTTTCGCAAGCGCGGTTCGCGCTGCGGGGAACGGCGGGGCTCAGGCCTCGGCGGCGGGGGTCTGGTTGCGCGCGGCCTGTTCGTCGATGACGAGGACGCCGTGGGGCGGGAGGTCGTAGTTGCCCTGGAGGGTGCTGCCGGTGAGGTAATCGTGAGCGGGCTTGTAGAAGTGGATGCGGACGGGGGTGGGCTGGTGGTTGAGGAGGAAATAGACCTTGCGCGCGCCGTCGGCGGTCTGGCGAAGGCTGACTTCGACGGTGTCGGGGACCTTGAGGAGCGGGAAGATGTTGCAGAGTTGGCGGAGCCAGACGATGAGGTCGTAGTAGAAGTGCTGGTGGCTCATGGTGCCGATGTAGACGGCCTTACCGAGCCCGTAGGTGTTCATGATCATGGCCGGGCGTCCGGCATAGAAATCCTTGGCGTAAGTGGCCAGGATCTGGCACTCGCGCGGTTCGATGAGGTCGCACCAGAGGCGGGCCGGATGCAAATGGCTGGTCGGGAAGGCCCCCTTGAACGTCAGGAGGTTCTCCTCGCCCGGCGGCAGCGGGTCGAACTCGATCACGTCCATGCCGAAGACATCGGTGAGATCGTGGGGATAGCCGGTGTCCGGGGAGATGTGGTGTTCGTCGACGAGCCCGGTATTGAAGGTGCCGACGAGGGTGCCGCCGTTTTGGATATAGAGCTTGAGGAGATCGGCTTCACCGCCGGCCAGCAGGTGGAGGGACGGGGCGATGACGAGTTTGTATCGGGATAGATCCTCGGTGGGACGGCAGAAGTCGACGGCGATATTGCGGTCGTGCAGGGCGTTGTAGAAGAGCTGGATGTGTTCGCGCTGGTTGAAGAACCGGTTGGGTTGCGGATGCTGCTGGAGGGCCCAGTCGTTTTCGTGGCTGATGAGGATGCACGTTTCGGCGACGACGCGGGTGTCGGCGAGGATCGGGGCGAGGAGTTTCATCTCGTCGCCGACCTGGGAGATCTCCTTGTAGACGCGGTTCTCGCCGACGCCTTCGTGGGTGAGGACGCCGCCGTAGAATTTCTCGGAGCCGATGCGGGGTTGTCGCCAGAAGAAGTAGAGGATGCCGGTGGCTCCGCGCGAGATGGACTGGTAGGTGAAGAGGCGGACCACGCCGGGGCGCACCAGGGAGTTGACGTCCTGCCAATCGACGTTGCCGGCCTTTTGCTCGACGATCCAGAAACCGCAGTTGCCGCCCCCGGGCGTCCGGATGTCGGTCTTCTTCAGCGACCGCATCATGTCCAGCGCGCAGGCGTTCTCCGAGGAGCGGGACTTGATGGTGGCCTCGCTGTCCATGCCGACGAAGTCGAGGACCTGGGCGACGTCGAAGTGATCGAAGTTGCGGCTGAGGGCGCGGAGGTTGTTGGTGACCGGGAGTTGCGGGGTGAACTGGCGCAAGAGGTCGGCCTGCATCCGCACGAAGGCGACGAGGGTGTCGCTGCTGAACCGCATCCAGTCGACGACGAGGGCGGGGTTATGGACAGTGGGCGCGATCAGGGGCATGGGGACCTGATCCCAATCGGTGACGGTTTGGGCCCAGAAACGAAGACCGAGGAGGTCGTTGAGGCGGTCGATGGTCTGGTATTTGGCCTTGAGCCATGCGTGCCATTCGCGGCGGGTGTCTTCGTTGAACGAGGAAACGGTCCGGTGACCGCCCAGTCCGTTGTCGATCTGCCAGCCGATGAGTTGGGGGTGTTTCCCGAGGTTCTGGGCCAGGGCGGTGATGATCTTCCGGCAGTATTCCCAGAAGACATCGCTGTTCGTGCAGTAGGCCTTGCGCGTGCCTGGGTGCCGCAACAGGCCGTGGTCGTCCACTGGCAGGATCTCGGGGTGTTTCCGCGCCAGCCAGAGAGGGGGCGCGGCGGTGGGCGTGCCGAGCACGATCTTGATCCCCACCCGGCCCATGACGTCCATGGCCCGCTGCATCCAGCCGAAGTCGTATTGGCCCTCCTCCGGTTCGTAGAGGCCCCAGGAGAACTCGCCCATGCGGACGGCGCTGATGCCGGCGGCGACCATCAGTTCGGCGTCGCGTTCCCAGCGGGCTTCGGGTTGCTCCGGGGTGCCGGCATAGGGGTAGACCCAATGTTCGGGGTAGTAGTCCGTACCGAGATACATAGGCTGCTTTGGCTGGCGCTATATCCAAGTCTAGAGAGAAGTCGGATCGGCGCAATGCAAAAGTCTTCGCGGCAGGGGGCACCCGTCCATCCGGAGGTTGTCGGTCACCAGTCCCCGAGGGCGGGCGGTCCGGAGCGCGACCGGTCCCCGGTCGCAGCGGCGGCGCTGGGCGGCAGTGCTCCGATGGTTCGAGATCGCGTCCGGCAGGTGAGGCTGCTGCCCGCCGGGACGGCGGGCGGTCCGGAGCGGCCAGACGGTGCTGGCCCCCTACGCCGAGAGGGCGGCGCCCACCGGTCGGAGCGCCACACTCGAGGCGTGCTGCTCGATGCGGTCGGCGATCTGGTCGAGGTGCAGGACTTCCCGGGCGGCGCCGCGTCGGATGGCTTCGCGCGGCATGCCGAAGACGACGCAGCTTTCCTCATTTTGGGCGATGGTGGCGCCACCGGCTTCACACAGACGCAGCAGTCCGGAAGCGCCGTCCGCCCCCATGCCGGTGAGGAGCACGGAGAGACTGTGGGGAGCGGCGCCCGCTTTGACGGCGGACTCGAACAAGACGTCCACCGCGGGGCGTTGGTGGTGGACCATGGGCCCCTCGTTGAGGTCCACCGCGTAACTGTTGGCGGCCCAGCGGACGACGAGGTGATAACCGCCGGGGGCAATCAGAACGAGCCCGGGCTGGAGGCGGTCGCCGGCTTTGGCTTCGCGGACTTCGAGTTGGCAGAGGTGGTTCAAGCGGTCGGCGAAGGCGCGCGAGAAGTAGGCGGGGATGTGCTGGACGATCAGGATGGGAGGCAGATCCGGGGAGAGCCGGGTCAGCACGCTCTTCAGGGCTTCCGTCCCGCCCGTGGAAGCGCCCATGAGGATCAGGGAGCGGGGAGCGTAGCGGCGACGGTGTGCGCTGAGCGGCAGTTTGGGGGGTACGGCACTGAGGAGTCCGGGGCCGACTGTCCGGGATCGATCCGGGGTGGCGGAGGTGGCGGCGGCCGGTGTTTGGGGGGCGGTTCCAGGAGCGCTGGCGGGGCGCTGCAGGAAGATGGTCTGCCCGGTGGAACGAGGCAGGCGGCTGAGCCGCGACTGGGCGGCGGCGCGGATCTTCTCGGCGAGCAACTGGCTATCGGCCACGGAGAACGCGCCGCTGGGCTTGGCGATGACGTCGACCGCTCCGGCCTGCAGGGCCTGCATGGCCTTGTCCGACCCGGCGGTGGTGAGCGAGCTCATGACCACCACCGGCATCGGCCGGTGCTTCATGATCAACTTCAGGAACGTGATGCCGTCCATCCGCGGCATCTCGATGTCCAGCGTGATGACATCCGGGTTCAGCGACGCGATCTTGTCGCGCGCCACGTAGGGGTCCACGGCGGTCCCCACGACCTCGAGATCGGGTTCGCGCGAGAGGCACTCGGTCATGGCCCGGCGCACGAGCGCCGAGTCGTCGACCACCATGACGCGGATGCGGCCCATGGGCTAGACGGGTGGGTGGAAGAGGGCCTCCACCAGGGCGAGTTGTTCGACGGTCTCGATCATGTGGTGGGGCAGCGATTCCGGACTGAGGCCGAGGATGTCCAGGGCGTCGGTGCGTCCGCGGAGCGCCAGGGCCTGATGCCCGTAGCTGTGTCCGAGGAAATGGGCGATGAGGTTGCCCAGGTAGATGTAGGCGGCGAGGCGGTCGTGCGGCGCCGCCGCCTTGGGTTGATGGTGGAACCAAACGGCGGTGACGATGTTCTCTGGGAACTTCCAGCGGGCGAGGAGGCGGCCGCCGATCTCGGCGTGTTGAACTCCGAGGAGTCGTTTCTCGGCATCGAGGAGGGCCTGCTGGTGTTGCTGGGTTTCCTCGACCAGTTTCGTGTAGATGCCTTCCAAGGCCTCGGAAAGAATGATCTTGCCCAGGTCGTGCAGGAGGGCTGCGGTGAACACCATGTTCTCGTCGTCACCAAGCTTCCGGGCCAGCAACTGGCCGGCGACGGCGGAGGCCACGGAGTGTTCCCAGAGCTCGCCCTTGTTGATGCCGTAGCCGGTTTGGGCGGGGCCGAGGGCCCGGGAACCGACGACCGCGGCGACGAGTTGGTAGATCTGTTTGAAGCCGAGCCAGGTGATGGCCTGGTTGAGGTCGCCGATGGGGGTGGCTGGCGAGTAGAGGGCGCTGTTGCAGAGCTGCAGGACGCTGGCTGTGAGGGAAGGGTCGAACGAAATGCAGGTCACCACCTTGCTGTTGTCCACATCGTCCCGCTTCAAAAGGCGCAACAGCTCCGGCAGAATCCGGGGTGCCGGGGGCAGGTGCTTCACCTTGTTGATGTAGTCGTCAAGCTCCTGCATAGAGGATCGTCTCCCTGGGTTCGCCGGAGACCTTCAGGCGCACCTCGCCGGTGGCCAGGCGGAGGTACATGGTGCGGTTGACCATCCCGCCCACCTGCTGGGCGGAGACCTGCAGTCCGTTTTGCTGCAGCAATTGCGCCAACGCATCGCAGTTCCTACGGCCGATGCTGAAGAAACCGCTCTCGTCCATGATCTGCGCTCCGCCGGCGACGCTGATGATCATCCGCTGTTTCACCGCCCCCAATTGATAGCACGCCCGGAAGAGCGCGGGAACCCCAGAATCGACAAACATTGCGGGCTTGTCGGCGGCTTTCACCGCGTCGATTCCGGAATCGGGCAGCATGATGTGCAGCAATCCTCCCGCGTGAACCACCGGGTCGTAGACGCTGATGCCCAGGCACGAACCGAGGGAGTAGGTCGTCAGGATGACGTTCGGGTTGTTCGAGACGGCCAGTTCGGCGATGCCGACCACCACCCGATGCTCAAAGCCGCTGACGAACGTGGGAGAAGGCATCTGGAGTTCCTAGGTCTTCTGGTAGACACTCGGTCGCAGGCAGCGCATGCCGATCGACAGGCCGTTGAGACTCTCCGAGTGGCCGATCAGCAGGTAGCCCTTGGGGACGAGGAACCGGCTCAACTGCCGCACCAACTGCTCCTGCGTGGGGCGATCGAAGTAAATCATCACGTTGCGGCAGAGGATCACCGGAAACGGATCCGGAATGGTGTAGGGCTCGAGCAGGTTCAATTGCCGAAACTCAACGCGCTCCGCCAGGGCGGGCTTGACGCGGCAGTGCCCTTCCCACTGGCCGGTTCCGCGCTGGAAGTAACGCCGGCGCCACTCCAACGGCAGACCCTCAATCCGGTCCAACGGATAGACCCCCGCCTCCGCTTTCCGGAGCGCCTTCGTTGAAATGTCGGTCGCCAGAATCCGCCAGTTCCAGCCCGAAACCGGGGGGTAGAACTCCGCCAGGTAGCACGCCAGGCTGAATGGTTCCTCGCCGGTCGCGCAGGCGGCGCTCCACACCTGGAAGCTCCTCTGGCTGGGAGCCAACAGCTCCGGCAACGCGTGCCGCACCAGAAACTCGAAGTGACTCTTCTCCCGCAGAAACGAAGTGAAGTTCGTCGTGAGCGCGTCGACCACGTGCGTCACCTCTTCCTCGTCTCCCGTACTCTGCAGGTAGCTGCAATAGTCGCTCAGGTGCTCGAACCCGTGGTGCCGCATCCGCTTGCCCAACCGCGCCCGGATGAGCGAGTGCTTGCCGTCGTGCAGCCGGATGCGGCTGCGCTCGTAGACCAGGGAGATGATGTATTCAAAACTGGCCGTCTCGTCGTGACGTCGCGACATATTGCCGTGCTCTCCGCGGACTGAATTGGACTGATCGACGTTCTGCACCCTTGCCGTTCGCGCTTCTCCCCTGCCTGCTTGTCCCGCCAACGCCCCAAGCAACACCTGAGGCGAGCTCATGTTCGTCTTTTCGAGGATGTACATCGGCAGACCGGAGGATGAACTTTACCTTTTCATTGACCGATTCCGCATCCGCCGGGGAGCCTCAACCGCCGGTGCGCAATCGAGGGCGATCCGGAGTAGCCGGCGGCGTGTCTGTGCGCTACGATCACTCGCCGAACACCTGGACGGGCGTGGCGGAATTGCCGTCGGTGGCGAGTCGTCTCCCGGCAAAAGTAGCCCGGGGGTGCGGGTCCCCCGGCGGAAATTGCCGCAGGGTGGCGAGGTGGGGGCATGAGCGATTTTGCTGTGGGGCGTAGCGCGCAGAGATTTGGCTATCAAGTCGTTATGAAGCGCCTCTCCGATGGTGTCTGACGGCTGGCATGTGCGGTGCTTAGCCGACGCCTGACCGCTAACGCGATGAAAAGTGCTGCGACAGTCGAACCGGAGAACCTCGAGGTGAAGAGCGAGAACATCCTGCACTTGCCCTTGGGGCTACTGGGCTTCGAGCAACACAAGAAGTACGTGCTGTTGACGCATCCCGAAGAGGCACCGTTTCTGTGGCTGCAGATGCTGGAGCCGCCACGGCAGTCGTTCCTGGTGATTCCTCCGGCGGTGGCGGTGCCGGCCTATCGGCCGGAGTTGAGTGAGGAGGACGTTCATTTCCTGGGGCTGCAGAGCCCCGAGGACGCTTTGGTGTTTAACATTGTGACCCTGCGGAGGGCCAACGAGGCAACCGTCAATCTCAAGGGCCCGATTGTGATCAATCGGCACACCCTGGTTGCGAAGCAGGTCATTCCGCTGAACGCGGCGGGCTACGCCCTGCAACATCCGTTGCCCGCCGTTTCCTAACCTTCGACCCTCATGCTGATCCTCTCCCGAAAAGTCAACGAGAGCATCGTCATTGACGGACGCATCCTGGTCAAGGTGGTGCGTGTCGATGGCGAGCAGGTGAAGCTGGGAATCGAAGCACCCAGTACGGTGCCGGTGCATCGTCAGGAAGTGTACGAGGAGATTCAGAGAGCCAACCGCGAGGCCCTCACCAGCACGCGCCCGCAGTTGCCCAAGCTCCCCGTTTCGCCTGCTGCCGCCCCGGATGCCGTCCCCTCGCCGGGGCCGGTCACGCTCCGCCGTCCTCCCTCCCAAACTGAATAACAAAAGGTACACCCCATGGTCATCAACACCAACACCCAGGCTCAAGCCGCAGCCTCGAATCTCGCTTCGAGCAGCGCCATGCTCTCGAAGTCGCTCTCCCGGCTCAGCTCGGGCTCGAAGATCGTCAACCCGGCCGACGACGCCGCCGGCCTGGCCGTCGCCTCCCGTCTGGATGCCCAAGTCCAGCGCCTCGGCGCCGCCAAATCCAACGTCGGCAACGCGATCTCGTTCACCCAAACCCAGGACGGCTATCTCAAGAAGATCGCCAAGGCCCTCGATCGCATGAGCGAGTTGGCCATCCTGGCCCAGGACGTCACCAAGTCCGACGGGGACCGCGCCCTCTACCAGGCCGAGTTCCTCGAACTGCAGGACTACGTCATCAGCGCCCGCGACAAGGATTTCAACGGCGTCACCCTCTTCTCCGCGACGGCGCTCGACGTGACGATCGACTCCGAAGGCAACACCTTCACGATGGCGGGCATCGATCTGACCACGCCGACCCAGTACTCGAACGCCCTGGCCACCGGCACCACCATCAGCACCACCTCCGGCGCCGCCACCGCGCTCTCCCATGTCCGCGAGGCCATCACGCAACTGGCAAGCGACCGCGCCCAGATCGGCGCCTATCAGTCGCGGCTCAACTTCACTTCCGAACAGTTGCAGGTCAGCAAGGAAAACCTGACCGCCGCCAGTTCCCGGATCCAGGACGTCGACGTCGCCGACGAGAGCACGCAATACGCGCGCTACAACATCCTCGTCCAGGCGGGCACGGCCATGTTGGCCCAGGCCAATGCCCTGCCCCAGAGCGCACTCAAGCTCCTGCAGTAACCGTCAGTCCGCGTCCGCCACACCAACCTCGCCGCCGGCTCCACCCAGGCGGCACCGGGCGAGCAGATGCAGACCCGAACCTGACGGGCAGGACCAACCATGGACAGCCCCGACGCGGCTCGAAGAGGCAATCTCGATGCCGCCCGGGCGCGCCTGGCCGCAGGGGAACACCGCGCCGCGTGGGACGCAGCCCTGACCGCCCTCGACGAGCGGCCGTTTCACCCGGAAGCCTGGGTGCTCCTGGCCGAAATCGCCCGAACCGCCGATGACCCGGACCGGGCGCGATCGTGCCTCGCCCAGGCTTGCCGGTTGGCTCCCGGCTGGAAGACCGCCCGCCAACTCGCCCGGGATCTGGACCGCCGCCCGCCCCGGGGCGCACCCGCCACCCCTGCCACCTCCGACTGGCCCACGCCCGCTCCGGCCCCCGCCGAGCCTCGTCTTTCCGTCTGCCTCATTGTCAGGAATGAGGAACGATTCCTGACCCAGTGCCTCCAATCCGTTCGTGATGTCGCCTGGCAAATCGTCGTGGTCGATACTGGTTCCACCGATCGCACGATGGACCTGGCGCGGGCTCAAGGTGGGGAAGTGGGCACCTTCACATGGGGCGACGACTTCAGCGCGGCCCGCAATGCCGCCCTCGCCCTGGCCCGAGGCGACTGGGTCCTGGTCATCGACGCCGACGAGGAACTTCGGTCGGACACTCTGCCGGCGCTTCGCGACGATCTTCAGGATGCTCGGGTGATGAGCTACCGGTTACCCCTCTTGAACGAGGGCCGGGAGCACCTGGGACCAAGCTATGTGCCCCGGCTCTTTCGCAACGCGCCCGGAGTGCTCTTCGAGGGACGGATCCACGAGTCGTGTTTCCCTTCGGTCAACCAGCGAGCGAGCCTCTGGGGCCTCGAGAGCCGGACCGGCCGCGCCGTCCTCCGGCACCACGGTTACCAGGCAGAAGTGGTCACCGACCGCCGCAAACAGGACCGCAACCTGTCCCTCCTCCGGCAAGCCGTCGGCGAGAGGCCGGACGACGCCAATCTCCAGATGAACCTCGGCATGGAACTCTGCAAGGCCGGTTCCGTCGCCGCAGGCCTCGAGCACTACCGGACGGCTGCGCAACTCCTCAACAAACGCCCGCCGCAGTCGGTCCTCCCCGAGTTTCGCGAGGCCTTCCTGAGCCGCTACGCCGGCCAGCTCTTGTCGGCACACGACTTCGCGGGAGTGTTGGAGGCATGCGCTTCGCCGCTCGGTCGCGCCGCTCCTCTGACCGCCACTCTGCACCTGCTCCGCGCCAACGCCCTGCTCCAACTCGATCGGTTCGAACCCGCCGCCGCCGAATATGAGAAGTGTGTGGCCACCCGGAAACAACCGGCGCATTTTCCGCAAGCCCCCGAAGTCTTCGGCAGCCTGCCGTTCCAATCCTGGGCCCTGGCCTTGGTGCGCCTGCAGCGACCGGCCGCCGCCCAACGCGTCCTCGAATCCGGCCTCAAGGAACACCCCGATGATCCAGCTCTCGAGAGTCTTCTGGCCAAGTGCCTCTGGCAGCAGAACCTCCCCGTCCCGGCCCTGGAGACCCTGCACCGGGTGGTCAGCCGCGACGCCAAAAAGCGGGACGCCTGGCTCTTCGGCGGCCAAATCGCCCTGAGCCGGCCCGAGTTCTTCGAGTTCGCACTCGATTGGACGGGCGAGGCTTCCCGGCATTTCGCCGTGGATCCGCACATCGCGGCGCAACGTGCCGAAGCGCTGCTCCTGAGTGGCGACACCACCCGCGCCCTGGTCTCCTGGCGAAACGCGGCGGCCGCTGAGGACCCGCGCCGGATGGCGGCTTTGCTTCTCTGCGAGGCCGCTCAGGGCGAACTTGGACAGCATCCCGCCCAAACCGGAACTGTCAGTGCGGAATTCCTTCGATGGTATCAGCGGCTGGTTCAGGCCGGTGCCCGCGAGACCTTGCTGCGACTCCACGACCAACTCCCCAAGCTGGAACCTATCCTGCCCGCGGCGGTGAGCGCCCTCAAGGCCGCCATGGCCGAAGCGCAGTAGCTCACCGCGTTATCCCAGGTCAGCCACTCGACCGGCCGGGTGACTTGCCAAGATCCTGACTGGACTTTCGCGTCAAAATCCGCATCGTCTTCCGACATCCGTCGTTGGGGAACCGTATGCTCTGGCTGATCCATAGACAGCTCAAGTCCAAATCCGTGCGGGTCCGGTGCCAGGCAGTTCAGCAACTGCAGCGAACCGACACCGAGGGGACTTGGCTCCTTCTTGTCCGCTGTTTGCAGGCGGACGCCGATCCGCTCGTGCGCGGCCAGGCCGCCTCCGCCCTGGGTGGCTGGAAGGACTCGCGCGCGGTAAACGCCTTGGTGGCGGCCGTGCAGGACGCCGCCCCTCGAGTGCAGTCCACCGCCTTGGAGAGCCTGCGGCGGCTGGGAGATCCCGCCGCCATCCCCCAGTTGGCGGGCCTGCTTGCTGAAGCCGCGCCCGCCCTCCGCACACCACTCGCGCAGACGCTGAAGGCCCTCGGGTGGCAACCCCAGGAACCAGCCCTGCAGGCCATCTTCCTCGTCGCGCTAGGCGAACTTGATCGCGCCGCGCTGCTGGGAAGCGTGGCGATCGGCCCTCTAGCAGCCGTGCTCAAAGACGGCGCGTTCCAGAAACGCGTGAACGCGGTGCACCGGCTGGCGGAAGCGGGCGATGCCTCCGCCGTCCCCTTCCTGACCGAAGCATTGCACGATACCGACAGCCTGGTCCGGGCCGCAGCCGCAAGTGCGCTCGCGCACTTTGCCGACCCTCACTCCGTGCCCCACCTTGCCGCCTTGCTCCAGGACCCGGACCCCAACGTCCGAACCGCGGCGGTCAGTTCCCTGGGGATTCTGGCTGACCCCCGGGCCGCCGAACCCTTGCTGCGGGCAGCCAAGGATGCGCACTGGGAAGTCCGCGCCTCGGCCCTGGAAGCCCTGGCCCGCGTGCACGAACCCCGCGGCCTCGAACTGCTGCTCGCCGGGCTCGGCGACCCGGACCGCGAGGTGCGCGAACGCGCCGCCGAGGGTCTCGGCGTGCTGGGCGACCAGCGCGTCTTGGGGGCCCTCATCCAAGCCGCCATCGAGTCCGAAGCACGCGTGCGCCAGGCGGCCGCTCGCGCTTTGTCACGCCTGAATCCCCGCTGGTACCAGACCGCGGAAGCCCATCTCCTGCACGATTTGTTGCAGAGCGCCACCCGCCACGCCGATCACGGCGTCCAAATGGCCGCGGTGGAGATCCTCCGTCGGATGGGTCAAAGCCCAATCACGGCCTACGATACCCAGGGATCGACCACGGCCATCCAGAGGCGCCAGACAGCCGTGTGCCGTCTCTTTCTGGAATTGCTGTTGGACCCGCAGCCGGACGTGCGCCAGGCCGCCGTCGAATGCCTGCACCGACTCCGGGAACCAACCTTTCCTGCCGCGGTGGCGCCGCTCTCCGACGATCCGGATCCGGGCGTTCGCCGGGCGGTGCAAGCGGCTCTGGCCGGAAGTGCGTTCCGCACGAATCCAGCGGCCACAATTTCCCCGCGCCGGGCATGACCCAAACCACCGCCCAAACCACCTTCGAAGGACGCCGCCGGGTGCTGTTTGTCGACGACGACAAGCAGTTCCTGGAGTCGATCCGCCAACTGATGGAAGGATTCAGCCGCGGGGCTTGGGAGGTTGTAACTGCCGAGGACGCCGGTCAGGCGCTGGCGCTGCTCAAAGCCAAGCCTTGTCACCTGGTGGTCATCGACGTCCAGATGCCGGTCGTTGACGGTCTCCAGTTCCTGACCCTCTTGAATCGCCGCTATCCTAGCGTGCAGAAAGTCGTCCTCACTGGTTTCGCCACCGAAGCCTACCGCGCCGCCTGCCTCAGCAACGGCGCCGAGCTGTTCCTCGAGAAGCCCAAAACCGCCGACGAACAGAAGAACCTCTACGCCACCCTGCATGAGGTTCTCCGCTTTCGGCCGGAAGACGGCTTCCAGGGCGTTCTGCGGCGCGTCGGTCTCCACGATGTCATCCAGATGGAGTGCCTCAGCGCCAGCTCGTCTGTCCTCGAAATCAAAGCCGGGCGCCGACAGGGTCGCATCTTCATTCGCGACGGTTTGATCGTCCATGCCGAGGCCGGCAAACGTCAGGGAGAAGATGCCTTCCACTACCTCCTGGCGCTGAAAGGAGGCGAGTTCGCCCTCCGTCCCTTCACGGAGCCCGCGGCGCGAACCATCGACGGACAGTGGGAGTTCCTCCTGATGGAAGCCGCCCGGGTGCGCGACGAACAAGGCGACAACACCCCCTCCGAGGAACAGACGACGCACACCAGTACCTGGCTTCCGCCCGCGCCCGCAACCCCGACCCCACCGCCGCTGGCTTCCCCGCCCCCGCCCGATCTCACCAAGGCAGTTCCTCGGGAATCCGCACCAGCCGCGGAGAAGCCCTCGACTCCGGAAGGCCGCACGATCGACGAGGTGCTCCTCTGCTCCACCCAGGGCGAGACCATCTACGAATGGCAGGTGCGCAACACCGATCTTTGGGTCAATTGCCTGGAATTCCTCTGCCGCAAGAGCCAACACATGGCGGCCGCTCTGCCGCTCGGCCGCTTCGAGCGCCTCGCAGCGGCGCAAGACGATCGAGAACTCTCCGTCGTGGTCGGCAATGACCGGGGCTTCGTCGTGCGGTCCCACCACACAACCGGATAGCATGAGCGGAGGGCTCCAACAATGGCTCGAGCAACAGCCGCAATTCCCCGGCCTGCGAGCCCGGGGCGTCCACCTGGCTGACCAGCAGACCCTGGTCCAGTCTTTCGCTGACGATTGCCCTCTGGACGCCGTCGAGAATCTCTGCCGCGGAGCTGCCGATACCTTCCGGGTGCTGCGCCTCCACCAACTCCCGTGTGGAGATCTGCGCTGGACCTACTCCGGGGGGATCGTGCAGGCCGTGCGCCGGCCGGATGGCGTCGTGCTGATCTGTCTCCTCGAACCGGGGCTCACAGCCGAGAGCTGGGATACGCTCCGTCGCCTGCACCAAGCCTTCGCCAGCCTCGACATGCCTGGAAGCGCGCCGCCGCCGCCAGTGTAACCCGGCGAGCTGCCGTCCGCCGCGGCCCTCGCCCGGCTCGGCCTCCACACGATGGTTCGTTCGACTGCAGACTGGACGAACGGCAAGGAAAGCGGCATCTCTTGTGCACCATCCGGTTCGGCTTCCGGGCAGGAACCGGCCGCGGAGCCGACTGGGCACATTGCTATGGCTGAATCGCTACCGCCACTGCCGACCCTGCTCGAACAACTGGGAGCGCTCGGCTCACTGCTCATCCACGACACGGCGAACCACATGTGCATCGTCTCCGGCAACGCCACCTTCGCCCAGATGGTTCTGCAGGACCCCGTCCAGGTCGCCAAAGCCGTCGACGCCATCGCCAAGTCCGGCGAGCGACTCTCTTTCGTCCTCGAACGATGCGGCGACCTGCGACGCCAACTGGGCGAGAACCTGCCGCGCGGCGAGGTGACCGCCGCCGTCGCCGCCGTGCGCCAATTGCTGACCGAGCACCCCGGCTGGACCCTGGAGATCGGCAGCGCCCCGACCGCTCCGACCCTTGTCCCCACCCCCTGGATCGCCTTCGCCGTGCGCCAGGTTGTGGTCGAGGCGGGCGTCGACAAGGGAACCATCCGCGCCAGGCCGGTGAAGCCGGACTCCGACACCGCCTTTCTGCTCCCCTTCGGCGGCGCCTACTACGAATTCCGCTTCAAGTGGGAATCCGAGAAGGCGTTCTCGATTGAGGAGGCGCGTCAACGCTACGAGAACCTGGGTCTGCTCGCCTGCTTCGAGCTGATCCGCCAATGCGGCGGCAAACTGGAAGGCTACACCCCGGCACCCGCGGTCCAGGAGGCGGTCGTCATCATCCCCATCGCCGTCGGGTGACCATTGGCTCCGCGCTCGCTCGCAGAGCGGCCGTCGTTCGTGGGAAAGCACCGCGGATTCCGCAGATCAACGCGGATAGAGTCGGCCCGATCACTCTCCTTCTGTTATCCGCAGTCATCCGCGGCGGAAGGTTCGGAGGCCAACCCAGCGGGTGTTGTATTTGCGGATCCACCAGTCGCCGTCGATGACGGGCCGGGCTTGGCGGCCGTATTGCTGATCGTCGAGGCCATACCAGGGAAGGGGTTCGACCAGCCAACCCTTCTCGCAGTGGAAATCCGAGTCTTTGTCCCAACCCGCCGAGTAGAAGAAGAATCCCCGGACGCAGCCGTCCGGCACCGGGGGCAAGGCGTCGGCGGCGAACCGCAAGGTGACTTCGTCACCGCCATTGAGGAGGACCAGGGCGTTATCCCGGCGGTCCACCAACTCCAGCACGTCACCGTAACGGGTGCACCAACCCATCGGGGTGATATGCCAGGCCGGGTTGGGCGTCACCCGCTCGTAACTCGGAGTCAACGGCAAATACCAGGGCCATTCCTCGAACTCGCCGTAGCCGCGGTAATGCAGATCCGCATAATCCGGGTTGCGCCGCGTGATGCGCGTGGCGTCTTCCCCCGCCTTTTCCATGAGAGCGATCCGATCCCAGTGCAGCTCGTAGGCGGTCTGGATGCGCAACCGTCCGCTGCCGGGCGGCAGTTGGCCGGTCAGATCAACCACGAAGTTCTTGGTCTTGCCCGAGGGAACGCCGAACACGAGGTCCACGGTCCTCCACTGATCGGGCGCAGTCTCGACTTCGAGCGTGGGGAACGGGAAAGGGAGATCGGGGTTGTGCGCGGCGCCGACGTTGGCCATGCCGCCGCCGAAACGCAGCCAGGCCGTCATGGCAAGGACGAGCGGGCGTTCGACCGGCAGCGGGCCGAAATCGAGCGTCAGGTGCCAGGGCTCGGCGAGTCCCCGCAGTTGGGGAATCCGCAGGGCCACCGGCGACGCCATCCGCCCATCGGCGCGCTGGAGGCTCTCCGTCACGTCGAGGCCGTCACTGCGCACCGCGCGCCGCAGCGGGTGCGGCTGGTGCAGGGTGACGATCCCGTGAGGCGGGAAGGGGCGCTTGGGAACCATCTTGCCCGTGGGGAAGACCTCGGTGCCGACCGGATGATCGACGGCCACGAGTTGGACGGCGTCCAGGTAGAGAACCTCCCGCAGTTCCTCGGTCACCTGAAACACATAGGAGCCATCCCGCGGCTGGAGCTGATCCGGACCGCCCAGCCAGACGAATTCGTCCGGGTCCGCCTCCACAAACCAGTCGGCGGTGGCGCGCAAACCGAGCGGCGAGGACCCCAGGATGTCGGTGACGAAGCGGAAGCGCTGACCGTCCCAGGCGAAGAGATAGGGGCACGACCCTTCGGGCATGACCAGTTCCATCAACGTGCGGGTGGATCGAGGATCGATCTGGGCGTCGACCTCGTTGAGGCTCAGGTTGAGCCACCGGGCGCTGAGCGACTCCAGTTGGCGGTGTTGGCCGACGCCGATCTCGACGGGCAAGGTAGCGACGCGGCGGCCGATGCGCAGTCCGCCCGAGTGGATCTCGACGCGGGTGCCGATGCCGCTGGGATTCGAGCGGTTGCCGAAGAGCCGGACTTTGACCTGGAGATTGGCGTTGCCGCCCTCGTTGCGGAGGATCTTGATTCCTCCGCCGGCGATGCTGAGGGCGAGGTCGGTATCACCGTCGACATCGAAATCAGCGGCGGCCAGGGAGTCGACGGTTTGTTTACCGAGCGCCTCGAGGCCCAGATCGGATGTTGTCTCGCGGAATCCGGCTGGGCCGAGGTTCCGGAAGACGCGAAGGCCATCTCCGGCCACAAGCAGGTCCAGCCAACCGTCGTTGTCGTAGTCGAGCGGGAGCAACTGACGAACCGTGGCGCCCGGGAAGGGGACCCGGCTCGTGTCCGTCAGGCCGTTGAGGCTGCAGACGAGCTGGTCGGGGGCGGCGATCCAGAGATCGCCGCGGAGATCGTTGTTGACGTCGCCCACGGCGATCACCGGGCCGGCGGGCCAGTTGGTGGGTGAGTCGGCGGCCGCCAGGGGGCCGCCCCGCTGTTTGAGGAACAGCGCGGGGGGGCGATCGGCGCTGGCGGCGACGACGTCGAGGAGATCGTCGTTGTTCCAATCCTCGATGGCGAGCTGGCGGATGCCGGTCAACGTGGCGGGGATCCCGGAAGTGGCGGTGTTCTCCTTGAAGTAGAAGTTGCCGAGATTGCGCATGACCCGCACCGTGCCGTTGGTGGAATCCGTGACCAGCAGGTCGAGCTTCCCCGTGAAGTCCAGGTCCACCAGCACCCCGTCGGCACCCTGCACCTCCCGCAATCGCGAAAACGCCGAGGAATCCGTGATCATCGCGTTGGTGGCAAACCGGTAGGCGAGGCATCCCTCATCGCCGACCACGATCACGTCGTCGAACCGGTTGCCTTCCAGATCGGCCACGAGACAGCGCGAGTACTGCGCTCCGGCCGGGGCGGGCAACGGATTGCCCCGCGGCCGAAACACGCCGTTCGAGTTGACCAGGAGTTGGAAGCCGGCCGCCTCTCTCGCGAACAGGCTGTTCCGCCCGTCGTTGTTGCAGTCGATGACCGCGAGCGGGCCGCGATAGGCGCCGGCGTTCTCGAGAACCTGGGAGGTGACTTCCGCAAAGCGCACCGGGATTCCCGGAGCGTTCGGAAGCTCCACCACGAAGGGCGCCTGGGCCTCGGTGTGCACACAGCGTTCGAGCTTGGTGGGATCCATCGCCCCCGGAGGCCGTTGGGCGACAATCTGGCGATGCGTCTCCAAAACCTGGTTGGCTTCGTCCTGCCGGCCCAACCGAACCAACGATTGCCCCAACAAAAAATGCGCGCTGGGATGTTCCGGTTCGAAGCCGACCAACTCGCGGAACGCCTCGGCGGCATCCGCGTAGTGCCCCAACTCCATGTGCGCTCGGCCGAGCTGGAACGTCGTGGCACCCACTCTGGGCTCGATGTCTTTTGCCGTCTGAAACGCCTGGAGCGCCGGCTCCGCCTGCCCGAGCCGCAGATAGGCGCAGCCCGCCACGTAATGGGCCGCCGCGGAGTCGTGGTCCAATTCAATCGCCTGCTGGGCATGACGGAGGGCGCTGTCGGCCTGACCCGCCAGCAGATACGCGTTGGCCAAATTGAGCTCGGCTTCGGTGGCCGTCGGATTCAGCTCCACCGCTTTCCGGAATGGTTCGATCGCCTTCTGGGCCTCGCCCTTGTCGTAGTAGTTCTTCCCCGTGTTCATCAACTGGGCGAAGTCGCCGCCGCCGGCCGGCAAAACGCCTGCCGCCGGCGGCTGGCGGCGGCAGCCCGCCGCGCCCAAGAAACAGCAGGCCAGACCCAGAAGCAGGGCACGACGGACGTCGCCGCGCCCGGCCAACGGCGAGGACGACGGGGTGCGGGAAAACCGAGTCATGCGGCTCAGGCTAGCCGGGACACGGTGAATCTCAAGGCAATCTCGCTGCCTTCGGGAGGCGGGCACCCGTCGCGCTCCTACCACGGACCGCCCGAAGTCCCGGCGGGCAGCAGCACCACACGCCGGACGCGCCTCCGAACCTCCACCGGATCCCTGCTCCGCTGCGGCGCTCCCTGCGCCCGAGACGGGCGCAGCCCCACCAACCGAACGCGCTCCCGAACCTCCGACCGCCTCCCGCCCCCTCGTTGCCGCTGCGACCCGGAAAGGGCCGAACTCGACCTTGCGCTTGTAAGTTCCTCGGAAGCCGCTTACATTTTGGCCGTGGTTTCTTCTGATCGGTGGCGTCGGCGGGGGGACAGCGGGTGGACGCGCTCTCCGGGAGGGAATATCCCCGGGGCGCGGCGGGCTGTTCACGGCACGGCCGCCATTTTCCTGCATCCATGATTGAGTTGATCCAGTTTCCATGGAGCCCCTTCTGCATTGTGCAGCGGCGGATCCTCGAGTTCAGTCGGGCGGCGTTTCGGATCGTCGACATTCCGGTGAATGACCGGTCATTGGTTTGGCGGCTCACCAAGGGACGCTACTACCAGGTGCCGGTGCTGAAGGACGGCCGGAACGTGCTTTTCGAGGCGGCCGAAGAAACCCAGGTGCTGGCCAAATACCTGGACGAGAAGTTCCAGCTCGGCCTGTTCCCCCACCGACTCGAAGGCGTGCAGTCGATCCTCTGGCGGCACATCGAGTCCGAGGTGGAAGGATTCGCTTTCCGCCTCAATGACATCCATTGGAAGGAGTTCGTGCCGCGGAAAGACTGGGCCGGATACGTGCGACACAAGGAGCGGCGCTACGGGCACAACTGCCTCGAAGATTGGCGGAAACGTGAGAGCGAGCTGCTGACCGGGCTCACCCATGCCCTGGTGCCGTTCGAGCAGATGCTGTTGTCCCATCCGTTCCTGTTGGACGAGCATCCGCGCTTCGCCGATTTCGACCTGTTCGGCATGTTGGCGAATTTCTGTTACTCGGGACACCACGCGATGCCGGTCGAACACCCCCGGCTACGCGAGTGGTACACGAGCATGTCCCGCCTCTAGCCCATGATGCCGCCGCACGCCGCCCCCGACCTCCGGAAGGGGCTGGCTTTTCGCCGGACACCATCCGCCGCCGCCTCACCCCAGAGGCGGCCGCCCGCACCGCCCTGCCGTCATGCTCGCGGCGCCCATGCACCGGATTCCATGCCCGCCACCTCCTTGCCGTGAAGAACTACATCCTCGACACCAACGTCCTCCTGCACGACCCCAACTCGCTCCTCAGCTTCCAGGAGAATCACGTCTTCATCCCGATCGAGGTCATCGAAGAGATCGATCGCTTCAAGCGCGAATCCTCCGAACGCGGCCAGAACGCGCGCACCGTCTCCCGCACCCTCGACGGCCTACGCACCCAGGGCCGCCTCAGCGAAGGAGTCGCCCTCCCGAACGGCGGACGCCTCCGCATCATTTTCCACGACAAAAACGGCAACGGCCACGTCACCATCGGCGATAACACGGTCGACGGCCGAATCGTGGCCCTGGCGCGAGACATCCAGAAAGCCGATCCCCGGAAGCACACCATCCTGGTAACCAAAGACATCAACCTCCGCATCAAGGCCGATGCTCTCGGTCTCCAGGCGGAGGACTACGAAAGCGACCACGTCCAGATCCAGGACCTCTACACCGGGATGTTCGAACTGACGCTGAGCCCGGAGAAACTGGCAAGCTTCCGCGCCAAGGCGGAGATGGAGTTGCCCGAACTCTCGGCCCACTGCCCGGGCGAGTACTGCACCCTGATCGAGGAAGGCACCCCCAAACGAACCGCCCTGGCCCGGGTGGACGCCACCGGCCGGAGACTCGTGCCGATCCTCGACGCCCGCGAAGGCGTCTGGGGGATCAAACCTCGCAACCGGGAACAACACTTCGCCCTCGACGCCCTGCTGGACGACCGGATCAAGCTGGTCACGCTCATGGGCAAGGCCGGCACCGGCAAAACCCTCCTCGCCATGGCCGCCGGCCTCAAGAAAGCCGTTTCCGACCGCGAATACCGCCGGCTCGTCGTCGCCCGCCCCACCATCTCCATGGGCAAGGAACTCGGCTTCCTCCCCGGGTCCCTCGAGGAGAAGCTGGACCCCTGGATGCAGCCGATCCACGACGCCCTCGAGATGCTCAGCGACCTCAACATGGGCCACGAACAGCGCCGCGCCCTGGACCTCATGCGCTCCGGCGCCATTGTCGTCGAGGCCCTCAGCTACATCCGCGGCCGTAGCCTCGCCAACCAGTTCATCGTGATCGACGAAGCCCAAAACCTCACGCCGCTCGAAGTCAAAACCATCGTCACCCGCGTCGGCCACGGCACCAAGATCGTCTTCACCGGCGACCCGTACCAAATCGACAATCCCTACGTCGATTCCGCCTCGAACGGCTTCAACTACGTGGTCAGCAAGTTCCGCAACGAAGCCGTCGCCGCCCACATCGAACTGCAAAAGGGCGAGCGGTCGGAGCTGGCGGAACTGGCAGCAAACATCCTGTGAGTCGGCACGTCGGCGAGTCGGCACGGCGGCAAGTCGGCACGGCGGCGAGTCGGAACGTCGGCGAGTCGGCACGTCGGCAAGTCGGAACGGCGGCAAGTCGGAACGGCGGCAGGTCGGAACGGCGGCAGGTCGGCGAATCGGCGGAAGGAGGTCAGTGCGACGGCAGGACGGTGCGACGGCTTGCCGCGCCGAAGCTCGCAGCGAAGGCGGGTGCGGCGGCACGACGGCGGGACGGTCGGACAGGCCTCTTGAATTCAGGGCGGAACATGAAGTCTGCCGCCCGGCACGCACTCCCGTCCCGGGTCACCGCGGTCTCCCCGAAGGCGGGGAGGGAGCAGTCCGCGAAGCACATGTTTGGGCGGCACTTGCGCGCGCGCGGGATCGCGCTCTACCCGACTGCGGACCGCCTGCCGTCCCGGCGGGCAGCAGCCCCGCCAGCCGGGCGCACGTCCGAAGCTCCCATTGCCTCCCGCCCATACGTTGCCCCTGCGACCGGGGGACCGGTCGCGCTCCGATCATGCGTTTCCGGTGAATGGTGAAGTAACCTCTCCGCGAGCACCGGAGGCCTCGTTGCCGGACCCATCGCGGGCTTTCCACCCAGACGAATTCGTGACTGTCGTGGGCATCGAGCGTACTCAGCGCCTTCCAGCGCAGGGTCCGCTTCGTCAGCAGATCTCGACACCCCAGGCCCGATCCTGCCTGGACTTGCCCCCTTGCCACACGCGAAATAGGAGCTCCCCGAGCACGTACCTTGAGCCTGGCCTGCAACCTCCTGGCTCCGGCGGTTCGTCTCATCGCGCCTCCGACCGGCTACCCGGTTTCTGTGCATGTTTCACTCTCGCGGATACTGCACACGCTCCCTCCGGCGTCCGATCGACTCGAAGGAAGCGATGGAAGCAGCCCGCAGACTCGGACTCGAGGCATCTGAACTCCACGGTGTAAATGCCTGGTGACAACCGCACGGGCATGAATTCGTCGTCCCGCAAACCGTCCGCGGTGCCGGCAGCAGAATTCCTGAGCAGGTACCCCGAGTGTTTCGCGTCGCACCGCACCGGGTCAGTCCATGTCTCGTGGTGGAGTTCGTCATCGGATGGCAGCCAACCGCTGCACGCCAGGATCTGTCGGCCTTTGTCCCACGTGTGCCGATCAAACTCGGTGTAGAGGACGAGGACGCGACCTCGGTTGGCCTCCGAGTCTCGTGGAGCGGGAGAGCGCCCGTCTCGGGCGCAGGATCATCCGCAGCTTCAGTGGTGGGCGTGTTGATAGGGGCTCCTTGTGCGCACGTGAGTTTCTGCGGCCGAGGACGGCCACAGCCCGGGAGGACCGCCACCGCCGCAGCGCTGTGTCAGCACACATCGGACTCCGTCGTTCCGACGCTCCGACGTGCCGACCTCCGACTCGCCCCTTCACCGTCGCACCGTCGCACGGTTCTACTCGTACCGCAGGGCGTCGATCGGATCCAGGTTGGCCGCTTTCAGCGCCGGGAAGAAGCCGAAGACCACGCCGATGATCGCGCTGACGGAGAAGGCGAGCACCACCGAGGTACTGGAGATCAGCGTGGGAAATCCGGCGACGCGCGTGAGCAACGGGGCCAGCCAGTAACCGGCGGCAATCCCCAGAAATCCTCCCACGACGCTCAAGAGCACCGCCTCCGTCAGGAACTGCCGCAGCACGTCGCGGGCGCGCGCCCCCACGGCCAGGCGAATGCCGATCTCGCGGGTCCGCTCCGTGACGCTGACCAGCATAATGTTCATGATGCCGATGCCGCCCACCACCAGCGAAATGCCCGCAAACGCCCCGATCAACACCGTCATCACCCGGTTGTTGGCATTGGCGAAATCACTGATCTCCTGCTGGCTGCGGATCGAGAAATCGTCCTCCTTCTCCGGTGTGATCTGGTGGAGTTGGCGCAGCAGCGCCGTGATCTGGTTGGTCACGTCCCCCATGACTCCGGCGCTCTCCGTGGCCACGCTGAAGGCGCGGAACCGGGTGTCGCCCGTAAGCCGCTTCATCGCGCTGGTGTGGGGCATGAAGATGACATCGTCCTGATCCTGACCGAACGTGTTGGCGCCCTTGGGGGCAAGCCATCCCACGACGCTGAACGGTGCGTTCTTGATGCGAATGACCTGGCCGACGGGATCCACGCCTTCCCCGAAGAGCGTGGCGGCCGTGGTCTTCCCCAGCAGGCAAACCTTGCCCGCATTTCGCACGTCCGCTTCCGTGAAGTTCTCTCCGGATTGGAGACGCCAGGATCGAATCTCGATGAAGTCCGCGCTGACCCCCCAGATCCCCACCGAGGTGTTCTCGTTCCCGGCCGCCACCTGCACCGTCGTCCGGACCTCCGGGCTGATCCCGGCCAAGCCCGAGATCTCGCGCCGCAAGGCCTCGTAGTCGCGCTCGGTCAGACTGGGCTGGCCCGCGCGACATATTCCCGGAAAAGATGATGAGCAGGTTGTTGCCCATGCTGGCGATTTGCTTGTCCACCTCGGCTTTGGCGCCGGCCCCCATGCTGACGCCGACGATGACGGCGGCGATGCCGACGATGATGCCGAGCATGGTGAGGAAGGACCGCAGGATGTTCCGGCGGATGGCCCGCAACGAGGTCTTGAAGATGATCAGCATACGTCAAGCAAGGTGCACCGCCTTGTGCTCGGCCTCCAGCAACGCCAGAGCCTCCGCCGCCCGCGTCCGCGTCGGAACGCCCTCGTCCGTTCGGATCAAACCGTCGCGCATGACGACTTTGCGCTTGGCGAAGCTGGCGATATCCAGCTCGTGGGTGACCATCACGATGGTGATCCCCCGGTCGTTGAGGGTCTGGAAGACGCCCATCACCTCGACGCTGGTGCGCGTGTCCAGGTTGCCGGTCGGTTCGTCCGCCAACAGCACCCGGGGTTGGTTCACCAGCGCCCGGGCAATCGCCACCCGCTGTTGCTGCCCCCCGGAAAGCTGGTTCGGGTAGTGATCCGCCCGATCCGCCAACCCCACCATCTCCAGGGCTTCCATCGCCCGCCGATACTGCTCCCGTGCGGGGACTGATGGACGACAATACAGGATCGGCAGCTCCACATTCTCGATCGCCGAGGTGCGGGAGAGCAGATTGAAACCCTGGAACACAAAACCCAGCTTGCGATTCCGCAGGTCGGCCAACTCGTCCCGATCCAGCTCGCCGACATCCACCCCGTCCAGGAGATAGCGGCCGCTCGTCGGGCGGTCCAGGCACCCAATGGTGTTCATCATGGTGGACTTGCCCGAACCACTGGCCCCCATAATGGCGACGAATTCCCCCGAGTGGATCTCGAGGGACACGCCTTGAACCGCGTGCACCTCGAGCGAACCGTTCCGATAGGTCCTCCGGTACTCCTCGAGCTTGATGATCGGCTCCATGGCGTGCAAGGAGAGGCGAATCAGCGCCGCGGCGGGCCGCCAAAGGGGCCGCCCAGTAGACTCCGCGTTCCCGCAACCGCCGCCGTCGCGGGGGCCAGCCCGCTGACCACCACATCGCCCTCTTTAAGCCCCTCCAAAACCTCAACGCTGGTGTTGTCCGCAATGCCGAGCTTCACCGGCACGGCCCGGAGGACTGTCTGTTCGCCGCCGCTCGGCAAAGCCTCCTTCTCCAACACATACACCGTTCCGGACTTGGGGCCCTGCGACTCTGCCGGTCGCCGCTCCCCCGCCCCGCCGCCCCCACCGAGACCCACACCGCCGCCACCACCGCCGCCGCCAAAGCCAGCGCCGCCCATGCCGCCACCTCCCCCTCCCCCCATCCCGCTGCCTCCCGGGCCTCCCCCCTGCGCGAACCGCGCCCGCACCTCCGCCATCGCCTTCTCGTACTTTTCCTTCTGCTCGGGCGTGAGCGCCGCGGTGTAGGCCTCCCGTTCCTCGTCCGTCGGCCGGCGTCGTTCGCTCTGCCAGGGCATGACCGGCAGCCCCGCGAAAGGTCCGCTCTCGGTCAACGGTGCCGCCGCCACCGGCGCCGCCAGCGTGTTCGTGTCGCCCCGGACGACTGCTCCCGCCGGCGGCCGGAAACGGGCGGCGGCGTTGGGAATCTTGAGAACCCCTTTCCGCTCGGCCGTGAAGAACCGGGCGTTGGCCGTCATCCCCGGTCGCAGTTTCAAGTCCTTGTTGTCCACCGCCACCACCGTGGTGTAAGTGATGATGCCCTGGTTCGTCGTCGGCGCATACCGGACCTGCTGCACCGTGCCCTGGAACATCTGCCCCAGGAAGGCGTCCACAAGGAACTGCACCGGCTGCCCCTCCTCCACCCCGCCCACATCGGCCTCGGACACCGCCGCCTCGATCTGCATTTTCCTGAGGTCGTTGGCAATGTGGAAGAGGGTGGGCGCGTTCATGCTCGCCGCCACAGTCTGCCCCGCTTCCACGGTGCGCCGGATCACCACCCCGTCCATCGGGGCGTAAATGGTCGTGCGACTCAGGTCGACCTGGGCGCGGTCGACGTTTGCCTGGCGGGTTTTGACGGTGGCCTTGGCCTGACTGAGGTTGACCCGCTGCTGGTCAAACTCGGACTTGGAGATGAGGCTGTTCGTGTAGAGCCCTTGTGCCCGCGCGTAGTTCAGCTCGGCGAGTTCCTGCGCCGCCTCGGCGTTGGCCAACTCGGCTTCCGCCTGCTTCAGAGCCCGCTCGTAACTGGCGGGATCAATCTGGGCCACGATCTGACCCTCTTTCACCGGCGAGTTGAAGTCGACCTTGATCTCGGTGATGACC
>CAYSPU010000045.1:13932-28126 GCA_964432995.1 uncultured Verrucomicrobiota bacterium | reverse complement strand
CTCCGTCGGACCGCCCGACGTCCCGGCGGGCAGCAGCCTCACCCGCCGAACGCGCCTCCGAACCTATGACCGCTTCCCGCCCGCTCGTTGCTGCTGCGACCGAGGGACCGGTCGCGCTCCGTCGGACCGCCCACGCGGTTCAAAGCCAGGCCGGGATGCGCTCCTCCTGCCAGAGGTCGGCGAGCTTCTGGCGGTGGCGGACGAGGGCGGTTTTGCGGCCGTGAACCAGGACTTCGGCGGCGAAGGGGCGGGAGTTGTAGTTCGAGGCCATGACCGATCCGTAAGCCCCGGCGCTCATCAGAGCGAGCAGCGAGCCGGCTTCGACCCGCGGCAGCGGCCGATCCTTGGCGAAGTAGTCCCCGGACTCGCAGATGGGGCCCACCACATCTGCGATTCGCCGATGGCCGCGGACCTGCCGGACCGGGATGATCTCGTGGTAGGAATCGTAGAACGCCGGGCGGATCAGGTCGTTCATGGCGGCGTCCACGATGACGAAGTTCTTGTGGCCGGTGCGTTTCACGTATTCGACGCGGGTGACCAGGATGCCGGCGTTTCCGGAGATGAAGCGGCCGGGCTCGAGGAGGATGCGGAGCTTCAGGGAGCGGAGGAGCGGGAGCAAGGCCTTCGCGTACATGGCCGGCGTGAGGATATGGCGGGTGGCACGTCCTTTCCACCAGGCGGGATCGCCGCTGGCTAGGGCGTCCTGGTAGACGATGCCGATGCCGCCGCCGATGCTGAGGAACTCGAGGCCGTGGCGTGCCGCCAGGCGTTCGGCCAGCGGAAGGACGCGTTCCACCGCCTGCCGGAACGGTTTGACCTCCGTCAACTGGGAGCCGATGTGCATCTGGAGGCCGCGGAGGCGGAGGTGCCGGCGGCGGGCGGCGCGGGCGTAGACGCCTTCGATCGCCTCGTGGGCGATGCCGAATTTGTTTTCGTAGGTGCCAGTAGTCACCTTGGCGTGCGTGCCGGCGTCCACGTTCGGATTCACCCGAACCGCCACCGGCGCCACCTTCCCCAGCCGGGCCGCAATCCGGTCGATGCGTTCGAGCTCCGGTTCGCTCTCCGCGTTGAAACAGTAGATGCCCGCGCGCAAGGCGCACTCGATCTCGGCAGCGGTCTTGCCGACTCCCGCGAACACGCATTTGCCGGGGTCGCCGCCGGCGGCGATCACGCGGCGCAGTTCGCCTTCGCTGACGATGTCGAAGCCGCACCCGTGGCGGGCGAGGAGACGGAGGACGGCCTGGTTCGAGTTGGACTTCAGGGCGAAGCAGAGGAGCGGGTGGACGGGGGCCATGGCCTGGGCGAGCCGTTCCACATGGCTGCTCAAGGTGGCTTGGGAGTAGACGTAGAGGGGTGTGCCGAATCGGCGCGCCAGGGCTTCCACGGAGACGCCTTCGCAACAAAGTCTGCCGGCCCGGTAACGGAACGAATGCATGCGCGGACCTTAGCCCTGACATCTCACCTGGGGAAAGATGAAAGACACCCTGGTCTGGCGACCTCGAGGTCGCATCCCGGAAACGAAAGGAGCACCGCTGGCTGGATGCGCCACGGCGACCATGAACCCGTGGAAGGTAGGGCGCGCTCTCCGCAGCGCGCCGAAAACAAGTGGTTCCAGCGCATACTCTTCCGGCGCCCTCGGAGAGGTCGCCCTACCTGATGCTCCCTGAGGATGAGTCACGACCGAGCGCTTGCCCCCGGGCCCAAGTGGAGGAACTCGAGGCGGTGGTTGGCCTCGGGGTGGCGGGCGGAGGGTCCGGCGACGAGCATGGCGGTATTGCCCTGGAGAGCGTGCTCCTGGAGCCAGGACCGCGCCCAACCGCACCAGTCGTCCGGCTCCTGAGCCACTTCGATCGCGTGAACGCCATAGGAGAAGGCCAACCCCTGGCAGACAGCATGGTCGCGCCCGAGAGCCACGATCCATACCGGCGGGTTGTAGCGGGAGATCATGCGCGCCGTGGTGCCGGAACGGGTCGGAACAAACACCGCCGTGCACGGCACCGTCCAGAGCGCGTGTTCCACCACGGAGGTGATCGCTTCGGCCGCGTCCCCCCGTTGGGGGAGGCGGGAGGACATCGCCTTCAGATCATCCAGCCGCGTGGGAGGGCGGTGCGGTTCGGTGTGGGCCGCGATCTTGGCCAGCATGGTCACCGCTTCCTCGGGGTACAGCCCCATGGCGGACTCGCCCGAGAGCATGATGCCGTCGGTGCCGTCCAGGATGGCGTTGGCGACGTCCGTGGCCTCGGCACGGGTGGGCAGGCGGCTGCTGACCATCGATTCGAGCATCTGGGTGGCGATGATCACCGGTTTCCCGACGAGGCTGGCCCGGGCGACGAGTTGCTTCTGTACCACGGCGATCTCCTGGATCGGCACTTCCACCCCCAGATCTCCGCGCGCCACCATGATGCCATCCGCCGCCCCGAGGATCTCGTCGATGTGCTCCAGGGCGCCGGCGCGCTCGATCTTGGCGATGAGGAAGGGCGTGTGGCCCAATTCCCGCGCCGCGGAGCGCACGGCTTCGAGGTCGGAGGCCCGGTCCACGAATGACTGGCTGACGGCATCAACGCCGTGCCGCAGCGCGAACTCGAGGCAAGCGCGGTCGCGTTCGGTAAAGGCGCTGGCGCCCAGGTCGATTCCCGGCAGATTCAGCCCCTTGCGGGAGCGGAGTTCGCCGCCGGCGACCACCCGGCAGTGCACCTCGGCGCCGGCGACGCGTTCGACCGCCAACTGGACCAGGCCGTCGTTGAGGAAGAGGTGGTCCCCCGGTTTCACCACCCGCGGCAGGCGGGCGAAGCTCATGGAGACGCGTTGGGCATTGCCGACGGTGTCCTCGGTGGTGAGGGTGAACGGTTCGCCGACGCGGAGCTCGATCGGCTCGGGGTCGATCTTTCCGAGGCGCATCTTCGGACCGGGGAGGTCGGCCATGACGGCCACGCGCCGGCCGGTGGCCTTCTCCGCCGCGCGGATGCGGGAGATGCGCTGGGCGTGTTCGGCGAAGTCGCCGTGGGAGAAGTTCAGGCGGGCGACGTTCATCCCGGCGCGGATGAGGCGCTCGAGCATCGACGGCGATTCGGAGGCCGGTCCGATGGTGGCGACGATCTTCGTCTTGTGATCAGGAAGAGGCATTGGGGATTTGGTATTTGAGATTTGAGATTCTCACAGCACCGTTCCGTCCACAAACGGCCCTCCGGTGACTAGGGCCTCGAGGTTCGCAACGGTGGTGCGCGCGATATCCGACAGCGCCTCTTCGGTGAGGAACGCCTGGTGCGCGGTGACGACCACGTTGGGGAAGGTGAGCAGTCGGGCCAACTCGTCGTCCTGCAACACCTGTCCGGAGAGATCCTGGAAGAAGATGCCTTCCTCTTCTTCATAGACGTCCAGTCCCACGCCACCCAAATGGCCGGACTTCAAGGCGTCGATCAGGGAGGTGGTGTCCACCAACTGCCCGCGGCTCACGTTGATCAGGTGCGCTCCCGGGCGCATCAGGCGCAGCGTCTCGGCGCGGATGATGTGGTTGGTCTCCTTGGTGAGCGGCACGTGCAACGAGACGACCTGGCTGCGACCCAACAGCGTGTCCAGGGCCACATACTCGACCCCGTGCGCGGCCGCCCAATCCGACGCCGGGAACGGATCGTACGCCAGCACCTCCATGCCGAAGCCGCGCAGGATCTGGGCGGTGATGCGCCCAATCTTGCCCGTGCCGACGAGTCCCGCCGTCCGCCCGTGCAGGTCGAACCCTTCGAGACCCGTCAGCGAGAAGTTCAGGTCGCGGACCCGGCTGTAGGCGCGATGCGTCTTGCGGTTCAAGGTGAGCAGGAGCGCGACGGCGTGCTCGGCGACGGCGTGGGGCGAGTAGGTCGGGACGCGCGTGACGGCGAGGTTCAGCGTTTTCGCGGCGGCGAGATCGACGTTGTTGAAGCCAGTACAACGGAGCGCGACCAACCGCACTCCTTGGGCGGCCAAGACCTCGAGGCAAGGACGATCCAGTTGGTCGTGGACGAACACGCAGACGGCCTCGGCGCCCCGAGCCAGCGGCGCGGTCTCCGCGGTCAAACGGAAATCGAGGAAATGCCACTCGATGCCGCGACCGGCCGCGGCCTTCTCGAGGTGCGTCCGGTCGTAAGGTCTGGTGTCGAAGACAGAGACAACGGCCATAGGCAGATCGCGCGCAACCCTTCACTAACTCGACCGAGGCACATGCTGTGGGGCCCCGGGCAGGGCTGGCTTGCTGCATCTGAGGACAAAGACCTTCCCGAGGCAAGGACGGAGATGCGAAGTGACGGTGAAGGGATGTGGATTCCCGGAAGCGCATCCTTCAAGCAACATAACGGCGTCAAGTTCGACGCCCGCAGCAGAACGCACGCCCGCTTGCCTGCGGCTCAAGACGAGCCGCGGTCCGGAACCGTGCGGGCGGTCGACTGCCCGACCACGTCCGCAGGCCAGCCCTTCGGGACCGCGGGTCTTCTCGACCCGCAGCTACGACACAGCAGCGGCGCCCTCGGAGAGGTCGCCCTACCGCCTACTCCGGATGCCGATGGTAGGGCGGCGACTCCGAGGAGGACTCGCGAGCAGGCATCCGAGCGCGCCGAACACGCCTGACACCTTCGGCTGCTGCTCCAGCCGCCTCCGGCCCGCCGTCGCAGGGCTACGGCGCGCCGAGGACTTTCTGCTGGCCGGGAGTCCCTCCATGGCGACAAAGTCGGGTCCGTGAACACCCGATGGTTCGTGCGCGGCGATGTCGACGGCTTCTTTGGTTTGTTCATCGATAATCTCCTGCAGTTGATGATCATCTCCGTCCTGTGCGCGACGGTGTGCGGCTTTCCGTCGGAGCTGATCAACGGTCGGATTCTGCCGGGGGCGGCGGCATCGGTGCTGGTGGGGAACCTCTTCTACGCGTGGCAGGCGCGGCGCCTGGCGCGGCGCACGGGGCGCGTGGATGTGACGGCGCTGCCGTATGGGATCAACACGCCGAGCGTGCTGGCTTACGTCTTCCTCGTCATGGGCCCCGTCTATCAGGAGACCGGCGACGCGACGTTGGCCTGGAGGACCGGACTGTTCGCCTGTTGCCTGAGCGGGGTGATGGAGATCGCGGGGGCGTTCTGTGGCGACTGGCTGCGACGGCACACGCCGCGGGCGGCCCTGTTGTCGGCGCTGGCCGGCATTGCGATCACGTTCATTGCCGTGGGGTTTGTCTTCCAGATCTTCGCGAGCCCGGCGGTGGCGCTGTTGCCGATGATGCTGATCCTGGTGGCGTATGCCTCCCGGGTGCGGATGCCGTGGGGGATCCCCGGAGGCCTCCTGGCGCTGCTGGTGGGAACCGGCCTGGGCTGGGGACTGCGCGCGTTCGGGCTCCCCGGATTCGAACCGGGCACGGAGGCGTTCCGTCCCCAGTGGTGCGTACCCGCGCCAGCCGTCGGCGAGTGGTGGCCTATGCTCACGTCGCCGATCGGGTGGAGGTACCTTGCGGTCATCTTCCCGATGAGCCTGTTTACGGTGCTGGGTTCGCTGCAGAACCTCGAGAGCGCCGAGGCCGGCGGCGACCGGTTCGAGACCCGCCCGTCGCTATTGGCCAATGGCATCGGCACCCTCTGCGCCGCCGCGTTTGGCAGCGCGTTCCCCACCACCATCTACATCGGGCATCCGGGCTGGAAAGCCATGGGGGCCCGCGCCGGGTATTCCGTGCTGAACGGGGGGGCGATCACGCTGGTTTGCCTGTGCGGGGTGATGCCCCTGATCCTGCGGGTGGTGCCGCTCGAAGCGGTGTTGGGGATTCTGGTCTGGATCGGGCTGATCGTGACCGCGCAGGCCTTTCAGGAGACGCCCAAACACCACGCGCTGGCGGTGGCGATTGGGCTTCTGCCCTCTTTGGCGGCTTGGGCCCTGGTCTTGGTGGACACGGCGGTGCGCAAGGCGGGTTCGACGCTGTTCGAGACGGCGCCGCGGTTCGGGGGCGACCTCTACCTCTCGGGCGTGATTGCCTTGAGCCAGGGGTTCATCCTCACAGCCATGATTCTGTCAGCGGCGCTCGCCTGGATCATCGACCGTCAATTTCTGAAGGCGGGCTGCTGGGCGCTGGTGGGGGCGCTGTTGTCCGCCTTCGGGGTCATTCATGCCTACGAGCTGACCGCCCGCGGCGTCGAGAACCACCTGGGCTTGTTGGCGGCGCCGGGGTTCGTCTTCGGCTATGGCGCCACGGCGGCGGTGCTGTTGGCGCTGCACTGGCGCGAGACGCGGGGCGGCGCGGCGCCCCGGCCCGGAAATCCCACGATGGATTAGTACATGAGATTTCCGGGCTCATGCTCACGGTGATCACATCGGCGGCGGTGTTGGGTCTTGCGTCGGGGCTGGCTCCCGGCCCGCTGCTGACGCTGGTGATCGCGCATTCTCTGCGCCACGGCCCGCGCGAAGGCTGCAAGATCGCCCTGGCGCCACTGCTCACCGATGCCCCGATCATCGCGCTCACCCTCGCCCTGGTTTCGCGCCTGGCCAATCAGCACCTCGTCCTGGGGACGCTCTCCCTCGCTGGTGGTTGTTTCGTGCTGCACCTCGCCGCGGACACCTTCCGCCCCGCGCGCGTCGACCTCGACACGCCCGGCGCGGCGCCGCGGTCGTGGCTGAACGGTGCGCTGACGAACCTGCTCAATCCGCATCCGTGGCTCTTTTGGATGACGGCGGGCGCGACGATGCTGGCCCGGGCCGTCGCCGAGAGCTGGCTGACAGCGGTCGCCTTTCTGGGGTTGTTCTACCTCATGCTGGTCGGATCGAAGATCCTGCTCGCGCTGGTCGTCGGACGGTCGCGGGCCTTCCTCGAAGGCCGGCCGTACCGGATCGTCCTGCAGACCTTGGGCGTGCTGCTCGCCGGGTTCGCCGTGCTGCTCTTCCGCGAAGCCTGGAAGCACTTCCGCTGAACTGCTGCAAGGCTCCCGCCCCGATCCGCGTGTTTCGGATTTGCGCGGATGAGCGCGGATGAAACCGCGAAGGTGATTGCGTCGACTGGATCCGCGGTTCAGCGCTCGAGGCTCACGCCGACAAAACCAAACCTCCGGAGAGCTATGGTCAGTGCGCCGCCCTTCATGTTCAAGGATCCGCGATCGCGCTCGAGGAGGTCGCACTCCCAAGCGGAATGATAGCCGGGAGCTCGGAGGCTGAGCAGACGGTCCTCGCCAGCGATTTCCCAGAGGCGCGCCACCACCTGCCCGGGAGCGCCGTCGTCCGCCGGCTTGAAGCAGGTAACCACGGCTTGTGACGGATCGGCCTCGAGCCATGACCGATTCAACCACTTCTTGTCGATCCGCCCGGCGGCGCACACGAGCGGCGCCGTGACGTCGCGGCTCCACACGAGCGCCGAGGCCGGATCGAAGCCCGGGGGGTGAGCGCGCAGCGAATAGCGGAACCGGAAATCCGTCATGCCGTCCTGGTCCTGGGTGACCTCTTTCCAGTTCTGATCGTTGCCCAGCGCTTCGAACGCCAGCGCGTCCTGATCCAAACGCAGCATGAAGGAGTCGTGCGGCGTGACCGTGACTCCCGCGCGACCGGGAGGTGAGCAATCCACAAAACCTTGCACCGCGAAACGCCGCGGGTCGGCCCCCGGCAGCAGGTCGCCTTCGGGCTGCAGGCGCGGACGCAGCACGGCAGCGGTCGTCTCGATCCAAAGGTCCTTCGATCCATCGCCCGCCGGAAAGAAGTGCAGGAGGCGTTGCTCGTTCGTCGTGGCTGGCTTATGAACCAGGATTTCGAAATCCACGCGGTCGAGCTTGGCGTAGAGCGTGACGCGATTGGTGATCCGGATATCGCCGATGTCGCCTGCGACCTGTAACTCGGCGCAGCAGCCATCGAGGTTCACCTGGCTCCGGACGTGTTCCAGGCGGTGTTCCTGGCCGTCCCAAAACACGGTCTGGGCGAGCGTCCGACCAGAGCCGGCGAACACCAACTCCTGTCCCGTGGCCCGGTGAACCAGGCTCGTCAAGCCACCCGTCGCCGGGTCGAGCGTTAGCCGATAGAACGGTCCTTCGAGGGTGCAGCCATCCGCGTGAAAGGGAGGGGCCTCGGCCTTGGATCGGCCGTGAACGAGCTGATACTGGCGAAAACCAAAGGCTGGTACGTTCCGCGCCACGAACCGTATTCGATCGCGGCCGCCCTCCCGAAAACGCGAAGACTCGATCGACTCCCGCCCGGTTCGCACCCCGGCCAGCGGCTCGGGAGCATCACACACGACGAGAATATCGCGGGCAAAACTCGTCGGATTGAACACGGTGAGTGCGCGCGGATCGGACCGGAGCCCCATCGATTCCCAACCGCGTTTCGTCAGGTCCCGAGCGGTGTTACCCAGGCAATCCGCCCAACTCCGTCGCAGGTGCGCGTTGTGCCGCTTGTTCGCCGGGTCGGTGCCGTTCCAGGCATGGTCACCCAGCATCGCCCAGCACCATTCGGCGCGTTGGCGCTCGGCGCGCGTCTGCGCCGCCAGGGTAGGATCGGTCTGGGCAGCGATGGCCAGGAGCGATTCGGCGGCCAGAAAGGCCCTTTCGTTCTCGCGAAGCGCGGCCACGGTCCGGGCGAGGCTGACGGGCCAGAGTTCCCATGAATGGCCGAAGCAGCCGCGCACCACCGGCAGGAACGGTCGCTGTTGCTCCGCGGCATCCACCTCCCGACAGAACTGGGCCAGTGTGCCGTTCACGAGCTTCACGGAGTCGGTGCCTGCGGCGTTGTAACGCGCAATGCCGTCAGCAAAGCCGCGCGCCTGCTTCCAGCTATCGGGGTGGATGTCCGAATGCGTGCCGCTGGCAAGGAGGATCCGCAACGGCCAGGCCGTGCCCAGTGTCTCGTAGTGCGGAATCCACTCGGCGGTCACGCGCCGGGTGTCCTCGAGCAGGAAGCCGCCCTGACGATAGTTCGCCTTCCGCGAGGCCCAGGCGTCCAGAACCACGCGCACCTCGCTGCCATCCGGTCCCGCAAATCGGAAGAGCGGCGGGTTCGTGAGCCCCTGGAAGGTGCAGTCGTAATCCAGAAACGGCACCGACGTCCACCGCACACCGCAGCCGCTCAGAAGTGTCGCCATGCCCCACGGCAGCGACGGGAGTTCGGTGTGGCCGGCCACCTCGAGCGGGACGTGATGCTCCCGTTCGAAACGCCGCGCCGGGTAGAAGGCTCGCAGCACACCCTCGGTGCTTTGGAATCCCCAGAGCGTGTTGCAGAGAAAGGGGCTGAGGCCAATACGCCCCTCGCGCACGCGCCGAACAAACTCGTCCTTGCGCTCAGGGTGCTTCTCGAGAAACGCCTCGGCCTCGACGAACGCCATCACGTTGTAATGGTCACGGCTCTCGATCGGCCCGGTGTCCGTGCGGTGCATCTCGTCCAAGTGCGCGCGGATGAGATCGGCAAACGCCTGTCGCACCTGCGCTTCCGGGAAGCCCCAGGTCACGTCTGGGCAGTTGTCGTTGGCGATCAGGATGCGCCACGGCAATGTCGCGGGCTCCGCGCGCGCAACATCCGCCGCGGGCAGTGCGTGAGTTGACGCCGCCAACAGCGCGACCAAGAGCAGACTACGGATGTCCAGCATGAACCAGCCGGAGACGAGGTGGGGACGCGCGGCCTCGCGTGTCCGGGCAAATGGGTTTCGCCAACGGATTCGTGCGGACGCCGGAGGCCGGCCGTCCCTACCTCCAGCAGGCGGTTCACGGAAAGGAAGCACAATCCTCGCAAGGGTGTTCCAGAGCACCAAGCCGTGGCGCCAAGAAGTCCAGGATGTCATTTGCTCCAGAGATGCGCGACCGCTTCAGCAGTGAAGGGAGCCGTCAGCGTCCGCTTCGCCCCACCGGAAATGGGTTCCGCCACCGTGACCTTCTCTTCGATCGGGTGAACCCACTCGACCTGGAACTTCCCGGCCGCCGCGGAGAGATTTATCGTCACGGCACCGCCGGCCGGCAGATAGACAAGGTACTCCTTTCCCGGATTCGCCAGGCAGTAACCCGAGCCAGCCAGTTCGCCGTGCGGCGTCATCTTGGCCAGGTTCACGCGGTCTGCCAAACGGCGCGTCACGCCCAGCGCCCGGCGCACCGGCTCCCACTTCGCGTCCGTCCCTTCCTGCAGCACCGACTGTTTGTACGGATCCATGAACAGCGGGTTCAACCCGCGGAGGTAGCTCTTCCAGACCCACGCCACGTCGCCGCCAATGCCCCAGAGATGGTCGGTGTCCGTCAGGATGACTTTGCGGCCATCGGCCGCGGGCGGGTTGTCCCGAAAGTTGAACGCTCCCCAGTCCGGGTTGGGCGAGATCCAGTCGGCCGAGCTTTGGAACAGGTTGGTGTTCGAGCCGCGCTGCTTCGCGTCGCGGGCGTATTGAAAGGTCATCCCAACCGGGTGCTGTTTGGGCTTGCGGTTTTCATACTGGTGGATGAAGCGGATGAAGTGCTCCTGCCATTCGGTCGAGTAGGCGCCGATCTCGTTGCCGATTTCGTAGAGCACGTTGTCGAGGTCGTTGAGGGAGTCGATGACCCGACGGACATACGCCTCCTGCAGCCGGGTCACCGCGGCTTGACGCAGCGTGTGCACGTCCGTGCCTCGCCCGTCGCCATCCGCGTCGCCGTTCAGGGAGTTGACGTTGTTCTCCGGATGAAACGGATGCGCTTTCCAGGCGTTGTCGACGTGCTGCAGTGCCCAGCCCTCGAAGAGCATCACGGAGACGTAGATGCCCCGATCCCGCGCCGCCATCACCCTTGCGCGGAGTCGTTGGAAGTAGGCGTCGTCGAGTTGTTCGAGATTGAACCTGGGTTTGCCGTCGAGGGCCACGCCCGGTCCGGTGCGCAGCCACGGATGCGGCGTCGCCGTCAGGTGTTTCGCCGTCTTCGGATTGTTGGCGCCGGTGTCCCAACTCAGCAGTTCCCAACGCCAGAGGCGGATGAAGTTGTGGTCGTGCCGGACCAGGAAGTCCAGGTAGGCGCCGAAGTCGAAGGCGGCCGGGGGATCGCCTTCTCCCATGTCCTGCAGGTTGTCCCAGGTGTGGGCGCCGGTGAGATAGACCGCGCGCTGGCCGTCGTCGGTGAAGTAGCGCGGGTTCGCCGGATGCACGCGGAGCGGACCGCGAATGTTGGATGGTTGTGGAGGCCCTGATGCCGCGGCCTGCAGGGAGAGCGAGGCCAGAAGACCGGTCAGGGCCGTCAGACGAGCAATCGCGATGGGGGAGAGAGTGTGCATTGGTTTGCCTTCCTCGAGGGTATTGCGGCGCTCATTGCTACTCCAGGCCAGTGTCGCAGTGCAATCGTACGACAACCAACGATTCGGTTGTCGGCTTTGACGTCATGTCTCCGGTTCTTCTGCGGCCACCCCGGCGAAATCCCAGACATCTCCCGGTTCGACGACGCGGACGGTACTGCCCGGGTAGAGGGCCTGAAAGGCTTTGGCGCCGCGTGCGGGCCCGCCGCCCCACTTGAACTCGAAACCGGTGAACTGTCCGCCGGTTTCTTCCACGAAATCCAGTTCCTTCTGGTCATCAGAACCTGACCTTGAGGCCGGCGGCTTTGGCGAGGGCGGCTTGACGAGTGTCGAAGGTGAGGAACTCGGTGACGCCCAGGGTGCGAGCCAGCGCCACGTGTAGCAGGTCGAAGCTGCGTACGCCCAGGCGTTCCGTGTGAGCCGCGGCGAGGTTCTCCGCCTCGCGGAAGGTGTCGGTCCAGGGGATGGTGGTGTGGGCCAGGATGTGGTCGGCGAGGTCGGCGTCCATTTCGCGGAACGCCTGCTGGCGCTGGTCGGGAGTGATTTCGCTCCGGAAGACACGCAGCCTGACGGCGTTTCGCAATTCGTGGCGGTGGAGCGGCGTGAACGGCAGCGGTTCGGTAGCCCGCTGCATCCAGGTCAGGGCCTTGGTCGAGTCGGCGTGCGGCGTGTAGACGCGGGCCAGGAAACTGGTGTCGGCGTAAGAGGGCATGAGGAGAATCGACGCGGAGAGGTCAGGTTGGATGGAGTTTCGCCTTCGCCATCTCCCGGTTCGCGGCGGTGGTCACCCCGGGGTGGAAGCCGGGCGTCGGCGCACGGGCGTCAGCAAGCCCGAGAGTTGCGTTCCTCGACCACGACGTCGCCGGGGAGGATTGTGTCGCCGAAGATCCGTTTCAGCCGGGCCTGGAAGTCCGGACGCTTCCGGGCCTTGCCGGCTCGGGGGGCGGGCGGCGGGGAGAGCCAGGCGACGATGCGGCCGCGCTTGCTGATGCCCACGGCTTCGCCGGCCTCCACCCAGTTCAGCACGCTCCCGAAATCGTGTCGGAGTTGTCGCACGGTGGCCGTTTTCATGTGACACAAAGATGTTACACATGGGGTTCATTGTCAACAGACCGGCGGTGCGGGGGCGAGTCGTCACGGGCAGAGGGCGACGGCGCGGATGGGCGAGCCGTCGCGGCCGGCGAAGTTGAGCGGGAAGCCGATGAAGGTGAACTCGTCCGGGAGCGCGTCGAGGTTGGCCAACGACTCGACGAGGACCATTTCGACGTCCTTCGCCAGGAGGATGCGGTGCAGCTCAAGCCAGTCCTTGCCGGGGGACGGCAGGTCCATTCCCAGGAGTCGGATTCCTCGGGAGGCGAGGTAGTGCGCGGCTTCGATCGTGAGGGAGGGATGGTCCTCGAAGAAGCGGGGTGTGCCGAACTGTCGATGCCAGCCGGTGTTGAGAATGATCTTCGCGCCGGGTTTGAGGTGCGCTTCGAAGGGTTCGAGATCGGCGCGGGTGATGCCGGTGTTTGGCTCCTTGGGCAGGCGCAACATCCGCGCGGGCCCATGGAACCACTCGAGAGGCATCTGCTCGAGGGTGCGGCCGTCGTCGAAGATGTGGGACATCGCGTCCAGGTGCGTTCCGGTGTGAGTGCTCAGCGCGATCTGCGAGACGTTGCACGAGTGGGTCGCGATGCGCCCGCAGTCGGCGACGGAGAGTTGTGGGTCGCCCGGGTAGCCGGGCAGACCATTGACGAGCGGATGGGAGAGGTCGATGTATCTCACGCTTACGGGGCTCGCGGGGCGGCTTTCAAGTGTTTCGCCAGAAACTCCCGGGTGGTTTTCGGGACCTTGGGATCGGTGAAACCGCCGTGCCCGCCGCCTGGCACGGTGTGGAACGTCACCGGCACACCGGCCGCCTTCAGCGCCGACGCCAGCAACTCGCTCTGGTGGGGCGCGCGCATCCGATCGGCAGCCTGGGCGAGGCCCATCGCCATCGAGGCCAGCAGCCACGCAAGGTGGAGGGGTGCGAAGGATGACGTGATCATCAGCCCGGGATGTGTAGGTTCCACGCCACTCTGCTCTCTCCTCGGCTTTTTCGGCAAGTTCCGATCGCCGCATGCCGACGATGGGGCGGCGCCCGGCTGAGGTTGGGCAGTGAGTTGGCGGGCTTGCCAGGGGAACCGAAGTCGGTAGAGTGGCATAGTGACGCGGAAGGCGGGTAACCTCGCGAAGGGTCGGGGGCCTCACAGGCGACGGGGTTGTGGACTGGCGGCGGCGGCGGGTCTGGCCTTGGGAGTGGCGGCTCTGCCGTGTCGCAGTGACGACGCGCCTCCCAACCTGGCCGGTGTGAGCATCGAATCGCTGCAGCGCGGGCAAGTGTCTTCGCTGCTCGAGGAAACGGGTCTGCGGCAGCGGCACGTCCTGGACATCGCCTTCGAGGAGGATGGCACCGTGTGGCTGGCGGCCTCAGACGGTTTGTACCGGTACGACGGTTACGGGGTGCAGCGGTTGGCGGAGCCGGAGGGTTTGCCGAGCGCCTTTGTGCGGGCCGTTTGTTGGACGCGGGAGCGCCAACTCTGGGTTGGCACGGACCGCGGGGCGGGGGTGTACGACGGGCGACGTTTTGATTTCACCCGCGCTGCCGGGAGACTGGCGGGGCCGAGCGTGCGACGCATTCGGGAGACGGCCGACGGTGCGCTCTGGTTCTGCTGCGACCGCTGGCCGGACGCCTCGGTCCATGGGGGGTTGACACGGTTGGACGCGCAGGGCTGGACGAGCTACACGCGAACCAACGCGGCGTCGTTGGATCACACGATGGACCTGTTCCGGGATTCGCGCGGCCGGGTATTCGCGTTGACGCAGAGTGGTCTGCTGGAGAAGCGCGGGGAGCAATGGCTCAGCCCGCTGATCGAGGCGGGACTGGAAGGACCGGGTGAGACGTTCTGGTCGATGGCGGAGGTCCCTGGCCAGGGGCTCATGGCGAACACGTTCACCGGCGTGTTCC
>CAYSPU010000045.1:0-13922 GCA_964432995.1 uncultured Verrucomicrobiota bacterium | reverse complement strand
GCGGTGGGTCCACCTTCGGCAGTCCTTCCCCACTATTCTGACGGTTGCGAGCACGCGGGAAGGGGAGTTCCTCGGAATCGGGCTCGGCGCGAAGGATAGCGGCGCCTTCAAACGATGGAACGGCGAGGAGTTCGTCGTGACCTCCGAACCCTTCCGCATGCCCGAGGTGAACACGGTCTTTCTCGCCCAAGCCCCGGATGGCTCGCTCTGGACCGGCGGCTACGACTACCTGATGCGCTGGGATCGGCGGGGCGAAGGCTGGACCGTGATCGACGCCCCGCTGCCGCCCCCGGCGCTGGTCGATCGCTCGAACCGCGTCTGGTTGGTCGCGGCGGACGCCGCCTGGCATCTGGCGGACGGGCGTATCCAGCCGGTGGAAGGTTTCCCCGGGGGCGAGGTGCGGCGGGATGCGGAGGGTGACGTGTGGGGATGGAACGATGGGGGGCTGTATCACTGGACCGGACCATCGGTGGAGGCGTATCATTGGGAAGAGTTCGGTTGCACGGAGATCCTGGATCTGCGGCTGGATGCCGGGGGCCGGCCCTGGTTCTGCGGCGGGCGGCCGGAGGAACGGTTGCGGGTCTTCGTTCGAGAGGGTGGCCAATGGCACTTCGTCAAGCTCGGGGAGTACGAGAGATGGTCGCTTTCCAGCAGCGCGGCCGATCCCCGCGACGGCCTCTGGTATGTCTTCCTGCATCGGCATACCGGTGAGAGCCGCCTTGTCCATGCGCGTCGGGACGGGCTGCGCCCGCACCCGGTCGGCCCCCAGATCACCCCATTCAGCCGGCTTGCCTTCGTCGCCGAAACCCCGGAACGGGGGTGGTTGTATGGGCAGAACCTGAGGCTGTTCGCATGCGACCTGGCGGGGACCGGTTGGCGACCCGTACCCGATCTGCCGGGAAACAGCGTGCGCGCCTGTGTCCTCGGCTCCAACGAAGTGTGGCTTGCCCTCGGGGGATTCACCGGGGGCCGTGCCGGTTTGGCCCGGGTAGCCGGCGACCGCTGCGATCGCTTCGAACTCGACGTGGGGGCGTGGGGCGTCCGCGCCGACGATGGCTCGATCTACTTCGCGGGGGAACGGTGCCTGTACGCGATTCCCGACCGAGGGCCGCGGGTCCCCATGCGGATGGATCTTCCGTCAGCGGGATTGGTTCGGGGCGTGGTCAAGGATCAACGGGGAGACCTGTATGTGGGCGTCGGCGACCGGGTGATGCGTCACCGGCCCCGCTCGACCGCCCCCCAGGCGCGGATTCTCTGTGCGGACGTGCGGCGCGATGCTCCCCTCCGGTTCACCCTGGAGGCTCGCCAACGGTTCAGCAGCCGAACCAGCACGCATTCCTACGAATTCTCGTATCGGGTTGACGACGGTCCGTGGAGTCCGTTCGCGGCCGCGACCGCCGTGGAGATTCCGGCACCCGGTTTGCGGGTGGGCCGCCATGTTCTCGCCGTGCGGGTTCGGGACGAGGGCTACAACCTCTCCCGGGCGCCGGCGCCGGCGCGGTTCTCGGTCCTGCCGGTGCCCTTGCAGGAAAGGGCCTGGTTTCGGCCGCTGGTGGCGGGGGTTTTTCTCACGGTGCTTGCCCTGGTCGCCGTTCTCCAGCATGCCCTCCGCAAACTCGCCCGTCATGCCGGCGAACTCGAAGCCCGGGTTGCCGACCGGACGGCCTCGCTGCAGGAAAGCGAGGAGAAGTACCGGGCCTTGGTGGAGAACGCGGCGGAAGGCATCTTCGTGGCGCAGAACGGTGTGATCCAGTTCGCCAACCAGAAGTGCGAGGAAGTGAGCGGCTATCCCCGGACCGAACTCAACCAGCGGAGTTTCCAGGATCTCATCCACCCCGACGATCGCCAGTTGGTAATGGAGCGGCACGCCCGCCGGCATCAGGACCAGAGCGTGCCGGCGGCGTATTCCTTTCGCTTCCTCCACCGATCGGGGGACGTGCGTTGGGGCGAATTGAAGGTGGTTCCGATTCTCTGGGCCGGGAAGGAGGCCACCCTCAACTTCATGACCGACATCACGGAGCGCAAGCGGGCCGAGGAAGAACGCACCCGCCTCGAAGAGCAGTTCCAACAGGCGCAGAAGATGGAATCCGTTGGCCGTCTGGCCGGCGGTGTGGCCCACGACTTCAACAACATGCTCCAGGCAATCCTCGGGAATGTCGAACTCGCCCTGCAACAGACCACCCCCGGAACCGAGCTGCACCATGACCTCGCCGAAATCCACAGGGCGGCTCAGCGCTCCGCTGATTTGACCCGGCAGTTGTTGGCGTTCGCCCGCAAGCAAACCGTGCAGCCGCGAGTCCTCGATCTCAACTCGACCATCGGCGGCATGCTGAGCATGTTGCGGCGGTTGATCGGCGAGAACATCCACCTCCTCTGGGTCCCGGGCCCCGACCTCTGGCCCGTCAAGGTCGATCCCGGGCAGATCGACCAGATTGTCGCCAACCTCACGGTGAATGCCCGCGACGCCATCGCCGGCGTTGGCTGCATCACAATCGAGACGGCGAACGTCTCGCTCGACGCCTCCTACGTGCAAACCGACGCCGAGGTGATGCCTGGTGATTATGTCCAACTCGCGGTTCGCGACAACGGTCGCGGCATGGGGCCGGAAGTCCGGGGGCATCTCTTCGAACCATTCTTCACCACCAAGGACGTTGGGAAAGGGACTGGCCTCGGCCTGGCCACGGTGTTTGGCATCGTCAAGCAGAACCACGGCTCGATCACGGTGGAGAGCCAGCCCGGCCAGGGATCGGTCTTTCGCATCTATTTGCCGCGCGCCGAGGCCGAGCGCGTGTTCGTGGAGGAGCAACCAGCACCCCGGTCGCTCACGGGCACCGAAACCGTGCTGCTGGTCGAGGACGAAGAGAAGGTCCTCCAACTCGGCCACCGGATCCTGACCCGGCTCGGCTACACCCTCCTGACCGCCTCGACTCCCCAGGCGGCCCTCGACCTGGCGGCCCGGCATTCCGGGCGGATCGACTTGCTGGTCACCGACGTCGTCATGCCGGGAATGAACGGCATGCAATTGCGACAACGACTCGAACCGCTGTTCCCGGGGCTCCGCTGCCTCTTCATCTCCGGGTATACGGCAGACCTGATCGCCCCCCACGGCATCCTGGACTCCGAAGCCGAGTTCCTCCAGAAGCCCTTCTCTACCCAGGCCCTCGCCGAACGCGTCCGCTCAGTCCTCGACAGCACCCCGCGCCTGACGGGATCATCCTGAAGTGCGGTTCTTCGCCCGGACATTTCACGCACCCGGCGTGTGGAATACGCCGATCAGCTCGAACCGGGCAGCCAGGAAAGGCGCGACCGTCGGTCGGGTGGAGCAGACTCGCCGACAACTGACCGACGCACCGGCTACCGTGGTCGGGCAAAGGGATCCTTGCTCTCATCCCACTTCCCCCCCTGGGCCAACACCGGGTAGACCGCGGCCGGAAAGCAGAGGCTCTGGTAGACGGTGAACTCGGTCCACTGAATCGAAGGAAGGTTGTCGATGAACCGGCGTTCGCGGGCCAGCGTGGTCACCGGGGGAACCGACACGCCGCGGCCGCTGCCGCCCGGGCCAAAGACCAGGATCCCCGGCCTCGGGCCCCAGCCCATCTCCTTGGTGTACGCCGACTCCCGGTCGTGTGGGTTGTGGACCCGGCTGGATCCGATCCCGGTTACGTAGCACTTCCCCAGGGGATTCAGGCCTTGGGTGTAGTCCATGAGCTGGCTCGCGGTGTCGAGGTACTTCTGTTCCTTGGTCAGTGCCCACTGGAGGAGACATGGATACGCATACTGTCCCTGAGCGACGTTGCTGCCCCACCACCGGAGCCCCCGCGGTGTGCCCACCGGGTACGCGTTCGCCTCGAGATACCCGATCTGCTTGTCCGCGGCCGCCCGGATTGCGGCTTTGAACTTCCCGACCACGCCGGGGTCGGTGGGCCGGTTCTGCTCGAGGATGTAGGAGAAGAAGAACGAGGCCAGCCAGCCGTCGCGCCCCCCAGGACGGCCGGAACCGGCGAATGACTCCGGAGGACCGTTGTAGCTCTCCCCATACGCGCTGGCGTCGTCGGCGAGGTCCTTCACCATCTGGTGCGCCGCGTCGTCCCCGGTCAGCAGGTACTTCTGCACGGCGTAGTAGAGCTTGTGCGTGCGGCGAATCCGGTCGCCGACCGCGCGGAAGGCCCGATCCGCGCGCTGGGCCAGTTCTTCGGATCGCCGGGGCTTGTACGGTTTGAGGGCGCGGGCGAGGTGCAGGAACATGCCGGAGGCGAACCCGGCGCTGCGCGGATCCAGCACTTCGGTTCCGAAACGGGTGGTGTCCCGGTCGCGGGTCGGGAAGGGGGAGTGGCGGTAGGGCTCGGTGCCCGAGTGAATCTCGCCGGAGGGTTTCTGCATATACTCCCAGAACATCGTTCCCCACTCCGCCTCGTCGAGGATGTCGGGGATCCGGTTGCCCTTGCCGACGATGCGGAAGTTCTCGTCGAACCGATCCGGGATGTTGAACTGGTCGTCGGTGAAGAGGCCGGGGAAGGTCTCGTGCGTGGTGAGCAGCGTGACCGGCACATCCATGTGGTACGTGCGCCGATCCGCGTCGCCCGCATCGTGGTAGCCCCCGTGCGCGGTGAGGGTGGGCTCGTCCCCCCGCACCACGAGACGGGCCTCGCCAATCGGCGCGCCCGTGTCGTAGACCGTCACGTGACACGGGTTCGTCCGGATGCTCCACGCATACGGTTCGACGATGGGACAGCCGCAGCGCTGGTGATACAGGGCGCGGAACGAGACGTGACCCAGCCGCCGCGAAAAATCCCCGCCCACACCGAAGGGATGCGAAGAGCCATACCCCTTCACGCAAACCCGGTAAGGCCCGCCCTCCGGCACCGATGACAGATCGATCCGGTAGACGAAATCGCCGGAGGACTCGTCGGATCCGATTTCCTTCAGCGTCCCCTGGGTGATCGTCCGGCCGGTGAACGGTTCGAACACCGTGTAGCTCGGGAGATCTCCGCGAATCGGTCGGGCCCCGCCGTCTCCGAGCCAGATGGCGAAATTGGCATAGCGGACTTTGGATAGGGCGCTGTAGGCATTTTGGTTGACCTTGATGGACTCGCAGAGGGTCTGCCGGTCGTCGAACACGAACTCGTTCCGGCCGTGGGGCGTCTCCAATGTGTAGGTCCTTCCACTCACCAGCCGGGGCACCTGGAGGTAGACGTGATGGTCGCACTTGTCGGCCTCAGTCACGAACCGGTTGGTCGCCACCACAGCCCGGCCGTCGAATCTCCAGAGCGCCGGGTCCGTAAGGTTCACTTCGTCGGCCTGAACGATCGTACTCTGGAAGTAAGCGACCAGGACGTCGTCCGCAGCCGTCCGGACTTCTTTCAGGGAGAGCTCGGCGCGGACCGTCGGCAAGGCGCAGGCGAGGATGGCAGGCAGCAGCAAACGTTTCATCTCGGCGTTCGTTGTTCGATGATCCGATGGACCGCACCGAAGGAGCGGTCGGCACCCATGGTTGCCGCCAAGTAAGCCCTCCCCGCACCGCGGGTCAACCCCCGATTCGCCCGGCGACTGGGAACGGGCGCTTCTCGACACTGCCCGCCAGGGTTGGGACCGCGGCTCTTCTCGAGCCGCAGCGACAACACTCCAGCGGCGCACTCGGAGAGGTCGCCCTACCGTCTACTCCGGACGCCGATGGTAGGGCGCGACCTCCGGGCGCGCCGCTGCCTTGGCGAAGGCGGCTGAGCCGCAGCCGATGGTGTGTGCGTTTTGCTGCGGGTCAGAAGACCCGCGGTCCGGAAGGGGGGTGCGCCCAGCTTGCCGGGCCGTAGGCCGCGCGAAGGCCCGTCTCGGGCGCAGGGAGCGCCGCAGCCGAGCCGCGCCCCGGATTTCAGTGGGCGCTACCTCGGCTCCGGGACACGCAGGCGGACCCAGTTCGTCGTCAGCCGGGTCAGCTCTGTGGGGATTGCCCCGGCATCGCCGTGGAGCACGCCGCGCCACTGGCCTCGGGCGTCCCGCCACAACGCCAAGTCGGCGCGCTCCGGCAGATCGAGGGCGAGCGACCGCGAGACCAGGCGCTGCAAGCCGCCCGCGGCCATCGCCTCGACCCGGCCCCGGCGGTCCAACCGCACGGCGGCAATGCCCACGGCGTCGAACGCGACATCCTCTCCTTGGACGCGTACGGTCTGTCGAATCGGGTCTCCCATCACGTCGTGCTCCCCGGAGGCGAGGATCACCGTGCCGTCGAGCAATCGACACGCGCCGCTGGCCTTGGGCATGACGGAGCCCGGGAAGATCAGTTGTCGCGGCGTGCCCGGAGTCTGCGGGGCGATCCCGCGCGCGCGGAGGACGTCCAGCGCCGCCCGGACGGCGGCCTCCGCCTCGAGTGCTTCCATTTGCGCCGGCAGGATCGAAGTCGCGGCAAATGCCTTCCCTTCGAAGTCGCGGGTCCATGGGCCGACGCGGAACAGGGCGGTCTGGTTGGCCCGGGCCGCCTTGCGGAAGAAACGGGCCACGGTCGGGCGCTCGAATTCCGGATGATACAGCACGACGGCGGCGTAGCGCTGCGGGCCGTACTGGACGCTTCCGTCCTTGGCGAGCTTCAGGTGCCCCGCGGCAATCTCGCTGGTGGGAATCAGATCGGCGTAATGGCCCTCCGCCCAGAATCGGTTCACGGCCGCCATACCCACGTCGGCCAGCCCCGAGCCGGCCCAGTTCAAGGCCGAGGGATGACCAAACACCACCGCCACGGGGCAATCCACCGGTGCGGTGGAAATGTAGTTCAGCAGTCGCACGCGGGCGTCCGCCGCCAACACCCGGTCCGCCAGCAGTGACGTGGTCAGGTGGTCTGGTCCCACATCGTTGGAATACGGATAGACCGGATGGAAATTGATCCGGCCGCCGCCGAGGACGTGGCGCCAGAGATCCTCGTGGTAGGACTCCAGGCGGGGCGCGTAATACATGTTCACCCAGATCGGGCTGCGCCATTTCTTGGCCAGCGCCGTGCGCGCCCCGAACGGCGTGGTTTCATCCGTCTGCGCCAGATCGCGTCGGGAGGCCCACCAATGCAGTCCGTTTTTGAAGACTTCCTCCCGCGTCCCGGGATCCGGGTACCAGGTGGGGTGCGTGGCGGACATGGCGTGGGGGCCGAAGACCTGTTTGATGGACCGGAAGTAGGCGTTCTCGACCTCGGCGTTGCGTTGCCAGTTCATCTCCATGTAGTGGTTGATCGCCGCCGCGCGGGCCGCCTCCCAACTGGTGTGCGCCCGGAACAGCAGCAGCAGATCGCACCCCAGGTCGCGGCCCGGCCGGCGGCGTCTATAGGCCCGCGCCATGGCCGCTGAGTAGTAGAAATCGTCCAGCCGCGGCGGAGAGCGCCCGGGAAAACCCCACTCGTCCTTGCACGCGCCCGCCAGCGCCACATCGGCATACTGCCGGAGAACGCTCCGCTCGAACTCGATGAGGTGCGGCGCGAACACGTCCGGCGTAAACAGCGTGAAAGCCGCCAGCACACAGGCCGTGCGCCCGGCGTCGGCGGCTTCTCCGTGAATCTCGACGCCCAAGCCATTGGTGTCGGCTTGGGAAACCCGGCACCGGCCCGTGATGTCGCGGACGGAACCGGGGTCGATTCCCCCCGCGTTCGTGGCATACGAATACGCCCGGAGGAGGCGCGCCCCGATGGTCTCGTAGGCCCGGACACCCAGCGCGGTCGGCGTGTAGTGGTCGGCCAGGGTGATGGCGGGAACCTGCAGTGTCGCCCGGCCACCCGGAGAGAGTGCCACCTCCCGCAAGCGGACGATCTCCTGCATTTCCTCGGGATGCCGCTGCTGGAACGTTTGCCGGGCGAGCCGCACGTCCAGGTCCATCACCACGTTCATGCCGTGGGCCCGCGCGTACTCGACGGCGCGTTGGATCTGGTCATGGACCGCGGGCTGGGTCACCTCGACGTGGTGTCGAATGCTCGTGGTCAGCAGTTCGTAACCCGAGTGTTTCTCGTGCAGGTCCACAAACCGCCGGTAGCCATCCCCTTCGAAGTCGCGCGCGGTCAGGAACCAGCAGCCAATTCCCGGCCACGAGGTCTTGATGGCGTTGTGTTCCTGCCCCGGCAATTCGACTCGCAATGAGCGTAGCGCAACGCTGCCGGAATCCGGCACCCAGGAAACCAAGGCGCCAGACCCAACGGCGCCCAACGGGTGCATGAACCTGGCTGAATCCCCCTCACCGCGGCTCACCACCCACGGAAGCAAGAGCATGAGAACCCAGGTCAGGCTACGTCGAAAACTGGCAGGGTGTGACTCCAAGCAGAACTCGCGAGCAGGCTCCGAGCAGAACTCGCGAGCAGGCCTCCGGCATTCTTCATTCTGCATTCTCCGTTCTGCATTCCCTTTCGGCGCCCTCGGAGAGGTCGCCCTACCTTTCCTGCGCAGTGGCATTCCGGAATGGGCAGGGGGATTCACGGAAGCGCCTCCATTTCCACCGACGCCTCCGGCAATCCATCCGCGTTGGCCGACAGCCGGATGGTGCCGGGTTCACGCGTCGTCTGCACCATCGCCAACCCGCGCCCGCGATGCGCTCGGCGCACCCCGTTCCTGCCCGTTTCGGGACTGTTCAAGTCGCCATTCTCCAGGCCGATGATTCTCGCGGGGCCTTCCACGCGGAACGTCAGTTCGTTCTCGGCGTCCGGCACGCGCACCCCCCGGGCGTCGACAATCCGGAACTCCACGTGCCCGACGTCTTGGCCGTCCGCACGCAACGTGGCCTCCTCCGGGAGCAGTACAATTCGGCTCGGCGCATCGGCCGTGGTCAGGGCAAACTCGCAGGCGGTCTCTCCCTCCCTGGTTCCCACGGCTCGAAGCACGCCCGGTTCGAACCGGACCTGCCAGAACAGGCTGCTGCCGTCCATCGACTCCGCCAGCCGTTTCGTCCCGAGCGGCTGCTCGTTCAGTGTCAGTGTCACCTCCGGGCACGTGGTGTAACAGAAAACCATGACCTCGTCGTTGGTGGACCAGTTCCAGTGTTCCTGGGGCCCGAAGCCCAGCCTCCGTCCGTCCGGCCCCCGGGAGCGGCCCCGCGTCATGGCGCACAGATAGACCATCGGCTCGTCGGTCCACAGGCTCTGCCGCAACCAGGCGAACGGCTTCTTGAAGCCGCACTGATCCAGCAAACCCGCGCCGCTGCCCCGGTTCGGCCACCGATTCGCCTCACCCAGATAGTCGATCCCCGTCCAGAGGAACTGACCCGCCACATAGTCGTTCGTCCGCACCACGGCCCAGTTGGCCGGCTGTCCGCCGTTCTCGCTGCCGAAGATGAAACGCCGCGGATACTTCTGGTGATCGGCCGCGTACCGCGATTCCTGGTAGTTGTAGCCCACCACATCGAGCAACTCCCCCAACCCGACCGCGTCGGACATCGCCACGTTGGCCAGGGCGGCGGTCACGGGGCGCGTGGGATCCAGCGCCTTGATGGCGGCGATGAGCGGACGGGCACAAGTGACCAGATCCTCCGCCGGCGGATTCGCGGGCCGGTAGTTGTTCCCCAACACCGGGTGCGAGAACGGATCGTTCGGATAATCGACCTCATTGCCGATGCTCCACAGGATCACGCTGGGATGGTTGCGGTCCCGTCGCACCAGGTCCTGCATGTCGATGACCGACCATTGGTCGAAGAGCTCCGCATACCCGAACCGACTCGGTTCTCCCGCGTTGCGACCGCTGACCCACTTGTTCTTGGCGGGAGTGAACTCATCGAACGCCTCGTCCTTGACCAGCAAGCCCAACCGATCGCAGATGTCCAGAAGCCCGGGCGCGGGGGGATTGTGGCTGGTCCGGACCGCGTTGGCCCCCAGTCCCTTGAGGAGGCGCAAGCGGCGTTCCAGGACCTTGTCCGGCACGGCCGCGCCCAACGTCCCGGCGTCGTGGTGAATGCAGACGCCTTTGAACTTCGTCGGCTTGCCATTCAGGAAGAAGCCCCGGTCCGGGTCAAATCGAAGGGTGCGAATCCCAAAGGGCGTCGTGAGCTCGTCCACCACCCGGTCGTCGGCCATGATCCGACTCCTCAAGGCATACCGCAACGGAGTCTCGACCGACCACAGACGCGGATGTGGAACGGTGATCTTCTGGACCAGCGTCAGGTTCGTCCCTTCGGCGACCGTCCCGGGAGTGACGATGACGCCCGCCACCTTCTGGTCCGCCCCCAGCACTTCCGATTGCAGGCTGAAGGCGCGGGCTTGGCCGGAGCTGTTCTCCACCGTGGTCTCCACCTGCACCACGGCGCTCGCTTCGCTCACCTCCGGCGTGGTCACGAACGTCCCCCAGTGGCTGATGCGGAGTCTCTCCGTGAGGCGTAGTCGGACATGGCGGTAGATTCCCGAGCCGGTGTACCAGCGGGAATCCGCGAACCGCGAGTGATCGACGCGGACGGCCAGCACGTTCTCTTCGGTGCCGAACCGGAGCAGGGGCGTCAGGGGGCACTCGAAGCTCGAGTAGCCGTAGGGCCGGCCACCGACGTAGTGGCCGTTGATCCAGACCTGGGACCGGTCATACACACCGTCAAACTCCACGGCGACCACCTTGTCCTTCAGGTTCTCGTCCAGTCGGAAGCGTTTCCGGTACCAGCCGATGCCGCCCGGGGCGTAGCCGTTGCCGCTGCCATACTCCGCGCCAAAGGGCCCGGCGCTGCTCCAGTCATGTGGCACGTCCACCTTCTGCCAGCCGTCGTCGCTGAATCGCGGCGACATTCCCGTGACCGCATCCCCCCGGAAGAAACGCCAGTCCTCGTCCAGGGCCACGTAGATCCGACCCGGCGGCAACCCGGTGGCCGACTCGCCCGCTTCGATCTGAACGCGGTTCGGCGCAACCGCAAGGACCGACACCAAAACCAGCGTTCCCATCCATCGCGCGTTCATGGAGCGTATTATCCCGGGCCCGGCGCGCCAGGCAATCACACGATGTCACGGAATCGGGCTCGCCCCACGGGTGCATTCACCTGCACGCGATGTCGAGCCGCGCGGGTCCTGCCTGCGCTTCAGCGGCGGTTGGGGAAACAGAGTTCCCGGATCTTCGCCAGGGCCTCGTCGAAGGCGAGCAGCTCGGCTTTGGGCTCGCGGCGCAGCTTGAACTCGATCTTCCCCTGTTCGACCGCGCGTTTGCTGATGGTCAGGCGGATGGGCAGGCCGATGAGATCGGCGTCGCTGAATTTCTCGCCGGCGCGCAGCGGACGATCGTCGAACAATACCTCCACCCCTGCCTTGGAGAGATCCTGGTACACTCGCTCCGCCTGGGCCTGGACGGCTGGGTCCTCGAGGTTCAGCCCGATCAGGTGGACGTGATACGGAGCAATCTGCGGCGACCAGAGAATACCCTTGTCGTCGTGGTTCTGTTCGATCCACGCGGCGGCGATGCGGCTGACGCCAATCCCGTAGCACCCCATGACGACGGTGCGCTGCTGGCCCGCGGCGTCGAGGTACCGGCAGCCCATGGCTTCCGAGTACTTGGTGCCGAGCTTGAAGATGTGGCCGACCTCGATGCCCCGGGCGGCGTCGAGGGCGCCTCCGCAACGGGGGCAGGTGTCACCCGCTTTGGCGAGTTTGAAGTCGCCCAGCTCCGGGAGGGGCAGGTCGCGGTCGAAGTTCACGTTGATGTGGTGATGATGCGTACGGTTGGCGCCGCACTCGAAGTTCACGCGGCCGGCCACATAGCGGTCGGCCAGGCGCCGGACCTCGGGGGGCAATTCGATCGGACCGGCATAGCCCACCGCCGCACCCGTGAGGGCTTGGATACGGTCCGCGGTGGCCAAACGCAACTGCTGGCAACCCAGATGGTTCCGCACCTTCGTCTCGTTCACGTCGCAGTCGCCCCGCACCATCACCGCCACCAATTGGCCGTCGGCCTCAAACAGAAGCGTCTTCGTCGTCTTCCAGACCGGGATCTTCAGAAAGGCGGCCAGCGGCTCGACCTGAATAAGGTTCTCGCCCAGAACCGTCTCGCGCGGCCGCAGCGCGGCGTCCTGGGGGTACTCCGCCAGTCGCGACTCCGCCTGTTCCTGGTTGGCGGCGTAATCGCATTGGTTACAGAAGAGAATCGTGTCCTCACCGGTGTCGGCCAACACCATGAACTCCTGGCTGCCGCTCCCGCCGATGGCACCGGGATCCGCGTCAACCGCGCGATAGCGGAAGCCGATGCGCTGGCAGATCCGGTGATAGGCCTGGCGCATCGCCTCGTAGGAAACCTCGAGCCCCGCCTCGTCCGCGTCGAAACTATACGCGTCCTTCATGATGAACTCGCGGGCGCGCATCAGTCCGAACCGTGGGCGGATCTCGTCGCGAAACTTCGTCTGAATCTGGAACGCGCAGCGGGGCAAGTCCTTGTACGACTTGACCTCGCGGCGCAGAATGTCGGTGATCACTTCCTCGTGGGTGGGCCCCAGGCAGACGGTGCTCTCGCGGCGGTCGCGGAAGGCGAACATGATGCCGTCCACCGCGGTATAACGTTCCCAGCGGCCGGATTCCTCCCACAGTTCCTTGGGTTGGAGGGCGGGCAGGAGCAGTTCCTCGGAACCGGCGGCGACCATCTCCTCGCGGACGATCTGGCCGATCTTGTTGAGGGTGCGCAGGAGGAGGGGCAGGTAGACATACACCCCGGCCGAGAGCTGCTGCATGTAGCCGCCGCGCAGCAGCAGGGCGTGGGCCGCCGTTTGTGCGTCCTTGGGAATCTCCCGGAGCGTCTTGCCAACGTGTCGCGATTGTCTCATAGGCGCCAATTCGATCGGCGCGAAGCATGCCGAAGTCCGCGGAGGAATACAGAACTTTTGCGCCCGGGGGGAGATGTGAACTCTGCACGAGTCGCCGGTTCCTTGCGGCTCGGAAATGGGGTCGAGAAACGCGCCCATGGCCTCAAACCGCCAGTCTCTTCTGCAGGACTCCTTCGAAGGCAACCACTTGTCTCTGTGGCACAAGGCCAGACGGCCGCGCGCAACAACATGACCACCAGTTGGACCTACAACCTGGCCGGTCAACCCTTGACGGAAAGCTACTCGGGAGGGACCTTGTCCGGGTATTCCGTGAGCCGGACCAACGACAACGCGATGCGCGTCGGGCGAGTGCAGCTCAAGCAGGGGGCGACCGTGCTGGGAGGGGCGCGCTACGGCTACGACACCGCGGGCCGGCTCCAGGCAGTGACCAACGATCTGGCGGCCGGGCAGGTGGCGCGCTATGGGTACGACGCCAACTCGGTGCTGGTCAAGACAGTGACATTCACCAACGGGGCCGGTGGGGGACTGGTGACCACCAAGGCCTACGACAAGCTCAACCGGCTGGGGACGATCTCGTCGCGGGCCTACGGGGCCAGTTCGCCGGGGGTGGTGGCTGGGTTCGATTATCAATACAACGCGGCCAACCAGCGGACGCGGGCGCAGTTGGCCGACGGCTCCTATTGGGTCTACCAGTATGACGAGCTGGGGCAGGTGACCAGCGGCCGGCGCTACTGGGCCGATGGGACGGACATGGCGGGTCAGCAGTTCGACTACGCGTTCGACGACATCGGGAACCGGACCGCGAGCGGCGGGCGGGCGTCGGCCGTGAGCGCCTACACGCGGAACTACCTGAACCAGTATACGCAGCGGACGGTGGCCGGCACGGTGGACGTGCTCGGGGTGGCCAATCCGGGGGCCAACGTGACGGTGAACGGGAACATGGCATCGCGGAAGGGGGAGTATTTCCATTACCCGCTGTCGGTGGCCAATGCGACGGCGCAGTATCCGGCCATCACGACGATTTCCCAGTATGGCACCGACGCGACGAACACGGGGAGGGTGTATGTGGCGCCGTCGAACGAGGTGTTTCAGTGTGACGCGGACGGGAATCTCACCAGCGACGGGCGGTGGACGTACACGTGAAAACTGCCATTAGGGTCACATCTTCATAAATGACATTTCTGGCGGAACGGTTGATC
>CAYSPU010000044.1:9193-28166 GCA_964432995.1 uncultured Verrucomicrobiota bacterium | reverse complement strand
GGAGTCCTTCGAGTCGCGGATGCTGGCCATAAAATCCAGCAGCTTCTGATCCTCGTTCTTGTTCAGCTTGTCCGCCTGCGCGGTCTGGCCAAGAAAGTCATCGTAGTAGTAGAAGCGTGGCTTGCTGTGGTACCCGACAGCGCGAGCCTCGGAAATGTCGCTCTCTATCTTCACCACGTTGAAGTCCTTGTTGTAGAAGTACAGCAAGAGCATCCGGGCAAGCGTTGTCTTCCCTATGCCGGGCAGTCCAGAAATGATGCAGACAGCCATGCCCGCAGGTTTGGCTGCACGGGTACGAGTCGGCGCACACGCGTCTTTGCGTTGACCGCACGGATTTCGATGTGCCCTTCATCAAGATGGATGTCCGACCAGTCGATCCGTTTCAGTTCTTCTGGGCGCACTCCTGCAAACCCGCCAAGCGCGAGTGCGGGGACAAGCTCTGGTTTGGCGCACTTCAGCAGCGTTTCAATCTCGGTCGGTGTAAACACGACGACCTCACCATCAGTATGCGACGCTTTTTCAATGGTGCTGATGCCGGGGTGATCCTTGGCAACGTAGCCGCGAACTTGTCCGAACTTCAGCAGCGTGCCGATCACGAGCCTGAAGTTGTTCCGGGTCCGTGGAGCCGCGTCCATGTCGAGTAAGAACCTGTCGATGGCGTCGGAGGTCATGCCCGCCAACGGGCAAGGGAACACCTTAGCCACTCGGTCCAACCGTAGCCGGAGGTCTTTGATGTAAAGGAACGACCTCCCCTTCTCCCGCTTGACGGTGAGCAGTTCTTCAACAACCTCTGAAACCAGCTTCCTTTTGATGGGCGGCTCCTTGCGAGCGTTGTAAACATTCGCGGCCTCGATCACCGTCACGCCACCCAACACCGTCGTCGCCTGCGCGAACTGGGTGACCGCCACGTCCAAATCGACGCCCGTCCCATTGAGCGCCCTGAGCGCCCGCCGATAGATCACGAGTTCATGGCCGGTCAGCGTGTGGACTTCAGGTTTTCCAGCGGCGAGTTCCTTGGCCGTGTCCGTGGACGCCCGGAGCGCGTCTGCGTGGCTGGTGAACATCCGGCGGCACCGGGTACCACTGGCATCGTAGTGGACGACCGTGAACGCGTCGTAGCCCTTGGTCGGCGTCCTGTAGATCGTGACGAGGGACGACCCGCGCTTAATCCGCTGCGGAAATCGGCCCGCGCTCATGACCGGCTCCCGGCCCTGTTCGAGAGCCTGTCAACAAGAGATTCTGTCAGGAATCTGTCAGGAAAGCCCCTGTGGACACACCTGTCGTTTCGTAAGTGCTTGGGATTGAGGCTGGCAAGTTGGAGCGGGTGAAGGGAATCGAACCCTCGTCTCAGGCTTGGGAAGCCCGCGTTCTACCATTGAACCACACCCGCACCGAAGTGGTTGGTGTCTAGCACTCCAGCCGGCGTCAGGCAAGCACGCAGTTTGCGGTGCCACGGTTGGTGGGGGTTACGGTACAAGGTTGGGAGGTTCACGGCTCGCCGATCCGTGTTCATCCTTGGGCCAGGCGCGGACGGTGCGCCCGACATCGGCGACGAACTCACACGCGCAGTAGAGGGGGCACGGTTCGCTTGTGGACTTGGCGAGGCAGTGCTCGGGCGGTGTGCCGGTCGAGCATTGGGAGAGGCCGAGGACGGGACGTCGGCTGAGGTTTTCGAGGACGGGGAGATCGAGGGCGAGGGTAGTGCCGCAACTGCGGTGGTTGAACAGGAACATCCCGGGGAGGTGGCCATCGGCGCCAGGTTGAAACCCAAGGTAACGGATGCTGCGGTCGCGGAGCAGATCGTTCCTCGACAACCACACCGTACGGCAGCAGGGACATGTTTTGAAGGCAGCGGATTCTCCGGAGTTCATGGTGCTTGGATCCGGTTTCCCGGCGGGCCGCGAATGCTCGACGTCCGCGGCGTATCGCGAGGTGCGCCGCTGGGCGCCGGCGCGGATGGTGGTTCTCTTGGTGCCCGGCGTTTCAGGCGCCCCCCGGGCTGGAACCGGGGAGCGCCTGCCAACCTGCCGTGCGGGGAGCAATCCCGATCGACCCCGGCAACGGTCGCGGGGTGGAGTCTCCTTGGAATGGAGTGTTGGTGAAGGCGGCTTCACAGGAACACCTTCGGCGTCCGTCACGGAATCCTCAATCGGGGCGAATCCCACTTCGCCATCGGAGAAACTCCTAAGCCGGACAGTTCACGCTCCCTGCTTGAGATGTCCGCCCGCAGGGCCGCTTCGGCCCGGCGGCTGCGGGGCCGTGCGGGGTCACACTGATGCCGCATCTGGCGGGACACGGACAGGATGCGCGGTGTGCGCAGCGGATCGTGGGGATCGCATGAACCGGGAGGAACGTTATTGCCACTCCGGATGGGCGGCGAGCCGGTAGAACTGCTGCGGCTCGGCGGTCATGGGAGCGCTCAGCCGCTGGAGGCAACTGGCTCCAGCGAGTGGGCCCGCGACAGTTTGCCAGAGGGCATTCGGGGGCAGAAGGGGACGGGACTCGAGCGTGAACTGCCAGCCGGGCTGACCTCCGAAGGTGACCGTGAGCGCCTGGCTTTGCGGTTCGGCCCAAGCCATGGTCACGCCAGCCTGGAGGTAGATCTGGTAGATATCGGAAGGGGTATGCAGGGGTGAACCTGCCGGGCCGTTCGTGGAGCTGTCGACCAACCGGAACCCGAGGGTGTAGAGGCCTGGACGATCGACCGTGAGCCGCCACCCCTGGGTACATCCGTATGGGTCCGTGCCCGGAAGCGCGTGGTTCTGACTGACCGGGATCCGGTGGGCGCCCGCGCGTTCGCCGGTGTCCACGGTGAACCGTGGTTGGGCAGCTTCCGTCTCCCAAACACTCAGGTGGCTGTTGGGCGGGCCGGTCAGAGAGACCACCTGAACCTCGAGGCAACTGCCCAACGCGGCGTGGCTGAGGGCGGGCCCACCGTTCTCGAGGGTGGCCGGCACCGCCAGCATCGGGAGCAAGCAGTCGAAGAAACCGGCCTCCGTCGGACGCAGGCCGCGCACGAACTCGGATTCAGTCACGAACGCGGCAGCATTCACCAGTTGGAGCGGCGCTCCCGACGTTGTGTCCGCGGCACCCAGCCGCCAGGGTTCGTCCGCCGGCGTCGCCGTCCACTCGAGCCGCACCCGGGCGTCATCCAGATCGAGAAGACCCTCCCGCGATCCGGTTTCCGCATCGCCGAAGTAGATGTGATACTCGGCGTAGAAACGGTCGGTGACAGGGGCAGCGACGGCGTAGGTGTTGTGGGTCATGACGCCGCTCCAGCGCCAGAGTCGGGGGGAATGGTCGGTGCCGAGGATGGGGGCGTAGCTTCCGGACTTGCCCCAGCCATCGAACACTTCGAGTCCCGGAGAGCTGTCGAGCTGTTCGATCCAGATGGCGGCGCCGGCGGGGATGGTGAAGAACCCGCCGGCATTCCATCCATACTGGGCGTTGTAGGCTTTCCCGCTGAGCACGCTATAGGCAGCGTGCGGCTCGAAGGCGAAACCGGGCTCGAGCGGACGCAGTTGGGGAATGCCAAAGCTGTCGTCCACGCGGGCGCTCATCTGGTTCGCCTCGGCATCGTAGTGGATGTCGATGTGGACCATGTCGGCCGCTGTCTGAGCACCACCCAGTTTGGGGGTTACGTAGGTCTGGGCGCGAGCGCTGACCAGGCCACTGGACAGCAGCAGGGCGACGACGCAGCGGAGTGGATTCATGGGATGCTGGCACGTAGCCGGTAGAATCCTTGCGGTTTTGGGGCATCGGGATCCGTCAACGTCAGGAGCCGGTTGGCACCGGCCACGGGGCCCGCGACGGTTTCCCAGTCGGCCAGCGGTCCGAGTGCCGACGCGCGGTCGAGGCAGTAACTCTTGCCGGGCTCGGCGGCGAAGGAAGCAGTCATCGAGGATGCTGGTCCGGAGATCGGGGCCAAAGTGAGTCCTCCCTGGAGGAACACCTGGTAGACTTCCGAAGGGGCATGAATTGGGCCCCCGTCCGGACCGTTGGTGGAAGTGTCCACCAACCGGAAGCCGAGGCTGTAGAGTCCTGGCCGGCTGAGTGAGAAGCGGCGTCCTCGGATCTGGCCGTAGGGATCGTCCCCGGGAGCGCCTTCGCATTGACTAAGGCAGAGGTGTTTCGAGGTGACGGCTTCGCCGACTCTGAGGCGGAGGCGGGGCTCGGTGTCGCCCGCCTCCCAGATGCTCAGGGTGCCACCAGGCGGTCCAACCAGGGAGACCAACTCGAGTTCGAGCCGCGAGCCGGGGGCGGCATGACCGGCCACGGGCCCGGCATGGGCCGCCGTGGCCGCCACGGCGACCAAGGGAACAAAGCCCGAACACTCCGACGCCCATGGCCCGGAGTCGGCCGGGCGGAGGCTCACCACCGACTCCGAGGGACTCGCGCACTGGTCCGCGTTGAGGAATGCCAGCGGTGCGCCCGGCGTTGGGTCCACGGCGCCAAAAAGGAACGTCGGTGGTTCCAACGGTGGTTCGGCGGTCCAGGTGAGGGTAACGGTCGCGTCGTCGTAGTTCGCGAAGGCCTCGCGAGACCCGGTTTGGGCGTCGCCGAAGTAGACCAGGTATTCCGCGGTGAGAACGTTGGTGGTGGGGCTGCGGACCGCGGTGGCGTTGTGGGCCATGCGCCCGTACCAGGACCACTTGGTCGAGGAGCCCGCGGTGCCCAGGATGGGCGTGTAGGGGCGCGGTGGGTTCTCCATCTTGTTCCCGGGCCCGTCGTAGACCTCCAACCCTGGGGAGGCGCTCAAGCACTCGATCCAGACGGCGGCGCCTTCCGGCGGACTGAAGACGCCCCCGGGGTTCCAGGCGTATTGGAGGCTGTAGGCCTTGTCGGCAAGCACGGCGTAGTTGGATCGGGAATCGAAGGCGTAGCCCGGAGGCAGGGGGTTGAGATGAGGAGTGCCGTGACTGGTGTCGAGCGTGGCGTGCATTTGGTTCGCCCCATAGTCGTAGAAGATGTCCACGTGGATCATCGGCGCGTTCGTATCGAGCCCGCCGCCACGGGCGGGTTTCACGAGTTGGTCCAAGACCGGTGCTGGTTCGACGGTCCAGGTGAGGGTAACGGTCGCGTCGTCGTAGTTCGCGAAGGCCTCGCGAGACCCGGTTTGGGCGTCGCCGAAGTAGACCAGGTATTCCGCGGTGAGAACGTTGGTGGTGGGGCTGCGGACCGCGGTGGCGTTGTGGGCCATGCGCCCGTACCAGGACCACTTGGTCGAGGAGCCCGCGGTGCCCAGGATGGGCGTGTAGGGGCGCGGTGGGTTCTCCATCTTGTTCCCGGGCCCGTCGTAGACCTCCAACCCTGGGGAGGCGCTCAAGCACTCGATCCAGACGGCGGCGCCTTCCGGCGGACTGAAGACGCCCCCGGGGTTCCAGGCGTATTGGAGGCTGTAGGCCTTGTCGGCAAGCACGGCGTAGTTGGATCGGGAATCGAAGGCGTAGCCCGGAGGCAGGGGGTTGAGATGAGGAGTGCCGTGACTGGTGTCGAGCGTGGCGTGCATTTGGTTCGCCCCATAGTCGTAGAAGATGTCCACGTGGATCATCGGCGCGTTCGTATCGAGCCCGCCGCCACGGACGGGTTTCACCAGGATGTCCTGGCCACGAGTAGTGTCGGCGGTCCAAAGGAGAACCGCTACCAGGGCAAGGAAGCGTATGGGTTGGGGGAATTGGGGTTTCATTGGGGTCAAGTTTGGTTACACGTAAGTTGTTGGGCAGGGTCAGTGCGAATCACGGCCGGAAGGGCGTTCCGGGGCCAGTTCAGTGGGCGGTTTCAGGGTTCCAGTTGTCGATCTCTCTTGCGGGATCGTAGGTCCGCTCGAACCGTGTTCCGCCGACGCGGCCGTCCCCGAAGAGGAAGTTCGAGCGGGTGCCGTGGCGTTTGCGGTCGACTTCCGGTTCTCCGCCTTCGGCCCAGAAGTTGGCCATGAAATGGTCGGCCATGGATCCACCGGTCTTCTCGGCGAAGAGCACGGTGGCGGGCGCGTTGGGAAGGTCACTCAGACGCAGCCAGGTGGGGCCGCCGGTTTCCTGAGCGGAGAGCTCGGGGTAGACGCTTTTGCCGTAACTCCAGTCGGTGTTGCGGCGTCGGTCGGACGGGCAGCGATAGAGGCTGTTGAACAGATTGGTCCAGTGTGGGTCGCTCTGGTCGTGGCAGGGGCAAGACAGATAGGGCAGCAAGGCAAAGCCCCAGGGCAACTCGCCGTGGGCGGTGGCGGAATGCGTACTGCGGGGCAGGCGGTCGCCGTGCTCATCGGCATACATCAGTGTTGCCAGTCCGACCTGTCGCAATTGGCTCAGGCAACTGGCCGCCCGGGCCTTGCCCTGAACCTTCGCCACCGCTGGCAACAACAAGCCCGCCAGGATGCCGATGATCGCGATAACCACCAACAATTCCATGAGGGTGAACGCGCGGGGGCGTCCCTCGACAGTCCATTTCGTTTTCGTTTTCACAAAGTGCTCGCCGTGGCGCCAGCCGGTCGAGCCGTGCGCACAGCATCAGGTTGAGGTTGGTCCCGAGAACCCCGGACCCGTTCTCCGTCACCGGCCGGGACCGTACGGCCGGTTCCGGGTGCATCGAACGAATCCGAACCGGAGGAGGGGCGGCCACGCCGCCGTCAGAAGAAACGCGGAGGAGGGGAAGGAGGTTGTTCGAACCGGGTGAAACCGGTTCGATCACTCGGGTCGAAGGGCTGCGGGAGAAGGCTCGGGGGGAGGTAGCTCGGGGTGGACTGGCCGAGAAAATCGAACTTCAGCAAGGTGAGCGGCACCAGTTGCGCTGCCGGGGACGTGGCTTTTCGGCCGTCCGCGACGAGTTCGCAGAGGGCGCAGGGGTGTTGGCCATCGAACGTCCAGGCCAGCGCCTGCTGGAGAGTGGTGGTTTGCGAGTAACGGACGAACATCGAGACCCAGGCCACGGACTGCAACGCCGCCCAGTGGAGTCCCAGGGTGAGGGAGACCACGAGCACCGCGACGAGTTGCCGGACCTTTTGGGGCATGACCGGTGCAGGTTAGAGGGCTACGTGTCGACGCGGCTATCGGGGATACGCCGTTCCCGCGGTAGGGGAAACTCGGACGGGGCCTACGCCCGGTGCGGCCGCGCGCTCTTCTGCAGAGAACGCAGCCACCAACGTTGATCCCAGGAGGCGACCTCGGCTCCGGAATAGCGGAAGCGGATGATCCAGCGCGGCAGGCCGGCCGCCATCACGAAACCCGGCGGGAGAGAAACCGACAGGCGTCGGCCTTGGGAGGAGCGCGCCGCCGGCCGAGCCCGTTCCGGGGGCGGGGAGCCACTTCGCGACATGCCTTTCAATGCTGTTCGCATGGTCATGTTTCCTAACACCCGCCGGCCAACGACACCATCGGGCCAAAACCGAATCGCGTATCGGGGGATATCGTATCCGTGGGAGAGGTCGCCCTTTCCGCTTCAAGGATAGACGGACCGATAGAAGCGCCGGGGCGTTCCGGCCGGCGGAATGTCGGTATACTGGAACCGGCCGACGTCGTCGGCCGGCGCGGAGCCCAGGTCCAACCAGGTTGGCAACGCTTCGGCGTATTGAATCCGATAGATTTTGCCCGGGATGCCATCGAACTTCAGGAGGAACGAGCCGTCGGCCTGTTCGGTCAGGAGGAGGTTGGGAGAGGGCATGGCGTCGGTGGTCGCCAGGACGGTGACGGTGACGGTGGTTGGCGCTTGGTGGACATCCTCGATGGTGTAGGTGAAGGAGTCGTCGTTGGTGAAACCGTCGGGCGGAGTGTAGTGGATCCAATCACCGTCGCGCGTGAGGGCGGCGCCATGAGCACTCGTTGGACTGAACGACAGGAATTGGATCGGGTCGCCGTCGGCATCGGTGTCGTTGCTGAGCAGAGTGCTGAGCAGCACCTTGGTCGCGTCGGTCGGGAAACGGAAGATGGTGTCCGCTCCGGGAGTGGGAGGGGTATTGATGAGCTGGCTCGGGGCCAGCGTGGTGCTCGTTTCGGCGAAATCCCCATCGCCGGAGTAGGTGGCGGCGACGGTGTGCCCTCCGGCGGCGAGTGCGGCGAGGGTGATGGAGGCAGCGCTGCCGCTCAAAGGGACGGGAGGTCCCACCGCGGCGCCGTCCACCACGAACTGGACGTTGCCGGTCGGGACACCGGCGCCTGGGGCGACGACGGCGACCTGCAGAGTGAAGGTGACGGGCTGACCCGGCGCGGCGGGGTTGGCGGAAGTGGTGAGCGCGCCAGAGGTGCTGGCGGGGTTGACCGTGAGCACACCGTCCACGAACGTGATGGCATAGTTGGGGTCGGTGGCCCCGCCGGGAGTGATCGGATAGGGGCCGACCGGACTGGAAGCCGTGGCGGCTGTTGTCACGCCAGGGGGCGTGTCGAGGTCGGCCTCGGTGTCGCCGTTGACGAAGCCGCTGCTCACCCAGGTCAAGGTCGGCAAGGCGGCGCCGTAGACTTTGCTCAGACTGGTTGCGGTGATGGTCAGGGGCTTCGGGAGGACGTTGATGTCGACTGTTCTGGTAACGGGGACGTAGGCGGTCGTATCGGCAGGAGTAAACGTGACGGACAGAGTCTGCGCAGGCCCGGCGTTGAGCTGGGTTCCCGCTGGCGGGCTGTAGACGAAATCCCCGGGAACGCTCGAGGTCGCGTTCAACTGGGTGGCGCTGAGCGCGGTCCCGTAGGTGATGTCGGCGGGCACAGACCAGGTGACGTCAGGCGTGAGGCCGCCGATGAATTCGAGTTCCCAGCCGACGAGAGTGTGGTTGGCGCCGCGGTCCACGTCCGCCACGAACAAGGTCCACTCGCCTTCGGGGTCGGTGCCCAGAAACGCCGCGAGCGACGTGGTGGGTGCCGTAGTGTCGAGGACTTGGAGTGGATCCGCATCGCGACCGTCGGGGCGCCAGGAGCCGGCCAAAGGGGTGCCTGCAGCCGGCGGGGCGACGCTGTGGTAGGTATGGATGTTGCCGTTCGCCGCGGCGTCGCTGAAGGTGACGTTGAGGCCGCGGTCGGCATAGCCCCAGGCATCGGCCGTGGAGCGTCCGGGGCGGTTTAACAAAACACAGAAATTGGTGGCGCCTGTGCTCACGTGCCGCACATAGGCATAGAGGTCGCCGTTGAACTCGCCGGAGACATGGAGCTTGATGCGCAGTTCGGCGAGGCGGGAGATCGAGGAGGCGATGGACCGATGGTCGCTCAGGCCGGAAGCGTTGCCGTCGAGGATGGGGCGATCAAGGTTTAGAAAGCTGTGGGTCTCCGGGGTCTGCGCTACAACCTGCAGTGCGGTCCCGAGAAGAATCAGACCCGCCAGAGTGGATGGAGATTGCTTCATCAGGATACGATGGGTTGCGTCGGCAGGGTGGTTAGGGTTCGACGGCGCGATAGAAGCGGGGTGGCGCGCCGGCTGCCGGCGCGTCCACGTAGGCGAAGCTGCCGTGGGAATCGGCCACCAGAACGGCGAGGCGCTGCCAGTTGGGGAATTCGAGGCTCTCGCTGTATTCCAGGGCATAGGTGCGGCCGGGGATACCATCGCCGCGCAGCCGCGTGGCATTGCCCCCGGCCGGCTCGGTGATGAGGTTCTCCGTGGGAAGGTCGTCGGTCGGAACGACGACCGACGCAGTGCCCGAAGCGATGCCGCCTTGTCCATCGCTGACCGTGAAGCTGAAGGCATCGCCGGTGGTCCACCCGGCGGGGGGGGTGTACGCGACCCACCCGTGGGTGACTTGGACCGTGCCACCGTGGATGGAAGTCGGCCCGGCGGCGGTGAGGCTCACCGGGTCGCCGTCCGGGTCGGCGCCCAGGAAATCGGCGACGCGGCGTTTGGCGCCGAGGGAGGCGGCGCGCTCGAGCACGGGCGCGGCGGGGACGGGGAGTCGGTTGACGGTCAACCAGGCGTTCGAACTGGTGACCGAGAAGCCGTTGTGGACGACGACGGAGTAGGAGCCGGCGTTGGCGGGCTGGACGTTGGTGATGGTGAGCGTGCTGGTTACCCCCCAGGGGATGGCTTGGGTTTGGTTGAAATACCACTGGTACGAGAACGGGGGACTGCCGCTGGCCACGACGGCAAAGGTGACGTTGTCCCCTTGGTTCACCGTCTGACTTTGTGGCTGGGTGGTGATCGAGGGCGGTCCGAGGACGGCGTGTTTGGCGATCTCGAGGCCGGCGGCCCAGCCGATGTCGGCGCTGGCGTAGCTGCCGAGGGAGTTCCCTGACTGGTCGAGCAGTTGCACGCCGCCACCAACGGCTTTGACCCCGACAGCGATGGTGCCGTGGGAGTCGACATCGATGCCCCAGGGGCTGCCGAGGAGGCTGGCCCGCACGGTGGCGTTGCCACCGGAGACTTCGAGGAGCCATTTGGAGTCGTACGCCCCCGTAAACAGCTTGGACCCGTAAACCGCCACGTCGTAGGGGCTGTCGACCAATCCTCCGCTAATGATGGTGGATTGGGCATGATCGACGAGGGAGATGGAGACCAGGCGGTTGGCGAGAGCGCAACTGACCACCAGATGGGTGCTGTCGAGGGTGGTGACGCCAGCGACGCCGGAGAGGAGGTTGCCCTGGGTAATGAGGGTGGAGGCTCCGGTGTCGAGGTTCACCTCGAAGACGGAGTCGACGTCGCCGAGGTCCTTGCCGGTGACGTAGAGCCGGCCGTTGGGGCCGATGGTCAATCCCCAAATCTCGGTCGGCAGGTCGCCCGTCAAGACCATCGGGGTGACGGTTTCCGCGGCCACGTCCAGCATCTGGATGTCACCGTAGAACTCGCCAATATACAGAACTCCCGAGGAACGGAGAGCCACATCCATCGGGTGCAGGAAGGTGCCGAAGACGACCTGTTCGCCTGTTCGGGGGTCGAGCCGGACGACGGTCCACGTGTCATAGCTCGCCACCAGGACATCGCCGACGTTGACGACAAAGGCCCGGGCTGGGCGACTGGCCTCGGCGAGGAGCGCAGCCATCGCCAGGATGAGACCGAGGAACCGGGTGCACTGGCCAGAGAGATTCACGTTGGGACTCCTGGAGTTGAGTTCATACCCGGCGCGAGATCGGCTCATGGTGAGATCTGAACTTCGATCCGGTAGAACCACCGTCCGGAGTCGGTGGTGACCGGGTAGCTGTTGAGCGGTGGTGTGGCGGGCAGGTTCCCGGCAAGGAGTTCAAACGGGCCGTCCGGAACGAGGGCGCGGAGGATGGAGTAGCTTCGGCCCTGAGCCGCGGGCCATTCGAGGCGGATCTGGCCCGCGGATTCCGCTGAGCTCAGCACCCGGACCGCCAGCACAGACGCCGGGTCGGCGGGGTCGGTGCCGGCGACCTGCTCCGCGAGGTCGTGCATGCCATCGCCGTCTGTGTCTGGCGTTGCTGTTGGGGTGGGTGTTTGCCACGCCACGTGGGGGTCGCCGAGGAGGGTGATTTCGTAATAGCACCAACGGTAGGGCATGAGGCCGCTCGACTCGATCTGGCCGACGAGGTCGTGTCTCGAGAACTGGTTGGCCACGCCGAGGTTGGTCTGGCCACGGGCGAGGAGCTGCGCGAAGAACCGGGCTTGGAACTCGCCGCTGTACTTGGATTCATCGATCGGGTCGTACCACCCCAGGCGAGAGTTGAAGATGGCTGCAAAGGCGCCGTGGCGGTTGCGTTTGACGAGTTCCTCCCCGACGGCGTCCGGCGACCAGCGGTCGTTGTCGAACTGGCCCACGTTGCAGCCGACGCTGTAGGCGAGGAACGGAGTGGTGTTGGTCAGGGCATCGATCTCGGCCAGCCTGATCCCGCGGGAGGGCGTGAGGCTGGGGCTCATGAGGGTTTCGCTGTCGCCGTGCCCATTGAAGAGTGCCAAGTGAGGAGAATGGTCGAGTGCGGTTTGGAGCTGGGGCTTGGTCCATTGAGGTGTCGTGAAGGGGCGGTCGTCCAGCCACGTCTGCTGATAGGCAGTGAGGTAGGGAAGTGTCGGTTCGAACAAGTCGCCTCCCTGGGCCGGACCGGTTGCTGTGTTCTTCAGGTACTCGGCCACAAGAAGCACCTGTTCGGGCTGAAGGTGCCCGAGAGTCTCGTAGCGGAGGGTTTTTTCGACGAACGTGGCGATTTCCTCGGCGGTATCGACCGGGGCCCGTCCCACGCTGACCTCAGCCAGGAGATCCACCTCGCCCCCGGCCGGTCCGTCGGTCGATTCGCCCCAGCGATCGTCACCGTCGCTGTTCCATGAGCCGTCGAGGCAGGCGTAATACAGATCGGCGGGAATCCGGGACTCGACTTCCGAGAGGTTCATGTTGGCGTAGGCGTAGCGGCACGGGACGATGGTGGCGTCGCCGCCGAGCAGGACATAGGTCACCCCCCACTGGGTGTAGGCGCTGCGGATGAAATTGCGGATCCTCTCCGGGGAATCCAGACCTGGCTGGGTGCTGGTGATGCTTTCGACGGTCTCGATTTTGACAGCCAGGCCGTTCTGCCTCTTGAGATCCACCAGCGGCTGAAACGCAGCCACCAGGTTGCTCCGCGTAACCAGCAGGTAGTCGAAGGACTCGTCGCCCTGCAGGCTGACGGCGCGGGGAGCATACTGCTTAAGGGCCTCCGGGTTTTCCACCCAGTCGGCCACGCGCTCTCGAGCGCGATCGGCGAGGCGAGCGGGTGGCCTGACGTTCTGGGCATAGGCGGCAGCGCTCTCGGTGGTGAGCCTGACCTCGAGCTGCGGGGCGAAGAGGAGGTGACCGCTGGGCGGTAGATAGCGGACCGGAAACACGCGCAGCAGCGCGATCTGGTAACCGGCCATACGCTGCAGAGACACCTGTTCCACCCAGTCCGCAGGGTGGGGTTGGCCGGAAGTATAGATCTCCGCGTCGGGGCCGTCGACGGCTGCCACCCGCACCGCATTCCCGGCGGCCGTCGCCTCGGGAATCCGTCCATATTCCATCGGCTCGGCGATGGCGATCGTGATCGGCTCGACCAGTGGTCGCACCTCAAGCGTACCGATCTGATGGTCGGGCGGCAGGAGCAGGCGGATCGTGCGGAACGGGACCAGGGGCGCGCCTGCACGGCGGAGGTGTTCGCAGCCTTCGACTTCGACCCGGGTGAAGCCGTCCACGGTTTGAAGCTGTGGACTGGTGAAGGTCTGGAAATTGAGGATCGGCGCCGGGGGCGCACCTGCGGCCGTGGCGGTGGCCGCCTGGGCGGACGCGCAAAGGAGGCCGCAAGCCACGAGCGCGCATGCGAACAGATTCGAAATGCGCGTATGGCCCCCTGGGCCGGAGGCGGCAGGGCCGTGGACTGGCCTATGGCTCATGACGCGCATCGACAACCATCCTCAACTCTCCGCTGCCTGGCGCACCGCGCCCGGACCGCCCCTGGCTGAGCGCGTCCGACGGAGCTGGGTGCTGACCGTGTGGCTCCTCACCTCCGTCTTCGGCTACTCGACGGTGAGGTTCTCGATCCGGCAATCGCCCACGACGACGGTGACCTTGCTGCCAGCCTTCACCAGACCCTGTCCATTGCCGAAGAAGATGTAGTAGATCCGGCCGGGGGTGAGTCGTTGCGCCGTTTGTCGGAGCGCCCCGAGCTTCGGGGTGCTGGGCACCGACAGTCTGTTTCCGGTCTGCTGATCGATGAGATAGGGTCGCCAATCATGGCTCGAGAGCGGGGCGGCCTTTTCGGCATCGAGCACTCGGTAACGAAAGTCGACGAACGATCCCTGGGCGGACAACCTCAAGCTGGCGATTTCGATTCCCCACCTCTGCTGGAGCGGATCTGTCGGGGAGGTGGTTGCGGGGAGGGTCGCGACCGACCCGGCGGCGCTCGGTTGGCTGCAACTCGCGCAGGGCGGTTCCGCGGCGGTCACCTTGGCAAGGAGGGTGAGGGCGACACTCGAGAGCGCCAGGAAAGTCGGGAGGAGGAAGCGGTTTTTCGGTTTCATCGTCTTGGTTGGATGGATTTGCGGGGAGTTCTTGCGAGGGGAGTCCGCGGGCGGGAGTATGGGGGTGTCCTCCCGCCCGCGGGGGCGGTGGGTCAGGTGCTGGTTTAGTGCATCGAGAGCCACCGCCGATCGTAAACGGTGACCGAGGTCGTCCCGGAGACCGGTGTCAGGAGCGCGTCGCGGGTCTTGAGCGCGGGCAGGTTGACCGCGTTTTCCACCCGGGCGTGGGGATACGCGCGTCCGTCCTCGGCAACCAAGCTCAGGTGGTAACCGCTGACGACCGGGATGCGTTCGTCATAGCAGGCGCTGAGCAGGCGCACCAGGGTGGTCTGGCCGCCGGGGACCGGCTGCGACACGACGCCGCCGAGGCCGTAGGGCTCCCCGTTGAGCACGTAGACCTCGGGAACCGAGTGGATCATGCTGGTGATCGCGGTTCCGTAGGTCCCGTCCGCGACTGCGGCATGGACATCGAAGTCAATCTCGCCGAAGATCCAGGTGGCCTCCGCGGCATAGGGAATGCCGGGATAGGCTTCCGGGGTTGCGGCCGGCGCGTCCTTCTTCAACAGTCCGTAAAGCCCCATCTGCACTTGGAGCGCGGGGTGAGTGCCGCTGTAGTAGAGATAGGTTCCCGGGGTGACATTGTTCCAGGAATAGACACTCGAGGTGCCGGGCTCAGTCTGTTTGACGAAGGACCGGGCCCGGGTGCGGTTTTGCGGGTCGGTGAACGTGACGTGTTCGGCGGAACCACTGCGCACGTACCCGTTCTGGTTGGGGATCACCAGCGAGATGGGGACCCCCAGGTTGTTCACCAGGGTGATGTTGAGCACCGTGTCGCCGGGGGGGACGACGAGGGCGGGGCCCGGCGAGGAGGGCTCTCCCACGCCTTCGGCGAATCCCCACATGGTGATGTTGGTGGTTGTGCCGTCGGGCAAGCCAACGGCTTTGAGGAACTGCTCAGCGCGGAGGGTGACGTCGGCGCCCCAACCGGAGGTGGCGGCCAGCAGGCAGGCGCCCCCGACGAGCGCCGCCGCGATGGATTTGTGTGTCGAACGATTCATAGTGTTGCTCCTAAGTGCAGGTCTTTGGATTCTCGTCAGCAGTCAGGGATGGATTACGGTCAGGGTGTCGGATGTGCTGCTATCAGGAGGAAGGTCATCATGCCCCCGCCGAAGATGTTGTTGTTGCAGAGCTCCTTTTCGGCATGGGAGTGCCACATGTACATGTAGCCGGCGACAGGATTGAAGCCGCCCTGCCCCGGAGGCAAGGCACCGGCCGTGCCGAGAAACGGGCTGCCCGAGTACATCTGGCCAAAGGTCAGATCTTGATCCGGCGGCAGCTTGACGGGGAACGGTTTCCCGTGGTCCGGAGCGTATTCACCGGGAGCGAGCGGATCGCCCGGTGCGTGACCGTAGACGTCCCATCCCAGCTTCTCTCCCGTCCAGGTGAACATGGCATCGTAGGTACTGCCGGGGCTGGAGGGGACGGTGAATACTTGATAGGCGAGGTCAGCCCCGACTGTGCCCCCGGTTGGGCCCGCACTGGACAGCAGGCGGCCGTCGCGGGCGATGACTGTGGCGTGGTTGCCGTGGTGGTGGAACGGGTGGGAATCCCGGCCGCCGCCGATGACCCGCATGAGGGTTCTGTCGGTGGCGTGGATCTTCACCAAGGCGTCGTAGGGTTGGTGGGGCAGCCAGGGCGAACCGGCGCCCGGGTCCAGCACAGTGTCCGGACCCGTGCGGCCGTTGATGAACCAGTAAACCGGCCAACGCTTGGTCAGATCGACCTGGACCGGGAGGCCGTCCCTGACCTGTACTTCGACCTGGTCATGGATGAGTTCGTCCATCTCCGACAAGAGGAACAGAAACTCGTGCTCGTAGCCGCTGTCGGCGTGGGCGTAGGCCTTCCGGTTCACACTGTCGGGTGTCGGGTCGAAGTCCGCCGGGCGGACGATGAGGGCCCCGACCAGTCCCATCTCCGTCTGCAGGTCGGACTGGGTACCGCTTTCATAGAGATAGGTACCGGGTTCGGTGGGGGTGAAGGTGTAGACCACCGGACCGCCGGGGAGCTGGGCGGTGCCCGGCGGAACCTCCCAGGTCAGGACCCCCGGGTCTCCGCCGGAGGCGGTGACTCCGGTCTGTCCCGGGAAGATGATGGAGACCGGGACCGGCAGTTCGTTGTAGAGGGTTACGGTCACTTCCACGTCCTCGGTGAGGACGAGAGTGGGGCCGGGGTACTGCGCCGGCCCGGTCCCGTTGGCGTACCCCCAGAAGTAGACGCTATTGCCGTCGGCGGTACTGAGGTGTCCGGCTCGGGCAGTGAGGGTGAAGGCCGAGCCTTCTACGCCGTCAATGTCATGGACGGTGTGAGCGGCCTGGAGAGTTCCGGTCAGGGCGGCCAGCAGGAAGGCACTTGCAGCCAGACCCCCATGGATTGCGTTGCGGTAGTTCATGTTCACCATATCCTTTCTATTGTCGAGGTGTCCGTTGTGCGCAGGATTCGCTACTGGATGCGGATTTCGGTCATCATTCCGCCGAAGTCCTCCTGATCGTTACTCAAGTGGTTGAGTCGGGCGTCGTAGAGGAAGTAGGTTCCCGGAGCCACGCCCGCGGTGTTCAGGATCAGGTCCATGGTTTCGCCCGGGCCGATGTTCGCGGACGTGGTCTCGTAGGAGAGATCCACGCCCACAAGCGGCCCCGCACCGTCCGGGTCGGGGCCGCGGAGCAGCTTGGCGTCCTTGGCCACCACGCGCATCGGGATCCCCAGGACGCTGATGGTGTGGAAGTCGGACAGCGAGACGTTGGAGAGGCGGATGAGGACGCGCTGGCCGGCGTTGGCGGTGATGAGCGAGCTGATCTTCTGGGAGGCGTACGGAGTGCCCATTCCGAGGACATCCTGGACGGTGCTGTTTCCAATCGCATTCGGATTCACCGTGTCGGGATAGCCCCGGCCATTGATCATGGGGTAGCTTTCTTCGAGCGCCGCGAACGGGAGCGGCTGCACGAGGATGTGCTGTTCGTGGAAGTTCCGGTCGAAGGCCGTGACCTGGAGTTCCTTTTCGACGTCGTAGTAGGTGGAGCCGTCGCCGTCGTTGTAGGCGTAGCGGTAACCGGTCTGGTGGGTGGCGCCTTTGCCTGGAGGCAACTTGGCCAGCGGGGTGCCGATCGGCAGGTAGTTCTGCTTTGGCGTCACGTAGATGGAGCCGAGCATGCCCATCTCCATGTGTTCGGTGGCTTCCACGTGGCAGTGGTAGATGTAGGTGCCGGGCTCCACGATGTTGTAGAAGTAGCGGAGGGTGGCTCCGACGTTGATGATGACGGAGGCGAACGGTTCGCCGTCGAAGATCGAGGCGGCCTGCGGGAACCCGTGGAAGTGCACGGAGTGCGGGTCGAAGAGGTCCGGTCGCATCAGCATGCCGACGTTCGAGAGGTCGAGGTAGAACTTCTGGCCTTCCTTGAGCCGGATCGTCGGGGCCGAGATCTCGGCCTTGAGCATGCCGGCCGCCATGACCTGATCCGGGCTGACTCCGGTGAGGTCCTGGAAGCCGAACTGGTAGAGTTCATTGCCGTCGGCCATGCGGGCGAATCCATCGCCGGCGCCAACGCGCATGTAGTAGTGGTCGTTGTTCACGATGCCGTCGCCGTCGGTGTCGACACCATCGGTGTCGGCCGGCATGGGTTCGAAGGCGGGGCGCACTCCGGGGCCGACCGGGTCGGTCGCGACCACGACCGGGGCCGGGCCGGCCGATGCCGGGCCGTTGAGCGCCACCGTCGGCCAGGTCGGATTCGCCGCGGCGACCGCGTTGTACTCATCGGCGCCGATATCGCGAGCCGTGCTTTGAGCGGGCCGGTTCTGACGGTCGAAGTCGTAGGTCAGGCCGGCGGGAGCCTGGGGGATGTTGCCGCCGTTATTCACGGGCGACGTCGCCCCGGCTCCCACGCCACTCAGGTGGTAATTGCCCCAGAACGTGGCGCTGTTTGGTTGGTAGAGGCCGGTTTCGGGAAAGCGCACCGCGATGTTGTTGCCCGCTTCGTCAATCACGGCCGCTGCCTGCAGCGTATTCAGGTAGGAGATGACGAACGGATCGTTGTCCGTGGTAATGTTCCCGCTGCCGGAGAAGAAGGAGCCACCCGAGACCAGGCAGTTCCGCAAGGTCAACCGCAGGCTATTGGGCTCGATGGCCGGCGGCACCGCGACCCGAACGTCCTTGTAGGGGCCGTAGGGTCCGGAGTTCGCCGGGACCAAGGCTTGGGCCGTGCCGTCCCAGGAGAAGGCCTTGTTGTGCCAGATGATGTTGTTGTAGAGATCCGGATTCGAGAACGTGCTGTTTCCGGACCCGCCGGGCAGAACCTGGGTCAACGTCAGGCTGTGGAGGTGGGAGACGATGCCCGCGCCTTGGGGGGTGGAGTTCAAGGCGCCTGCGGCGAAGGCCGCTCGGGCAGTCGCGGTGCTCTGGTTGTTGGCCACGGTGTTGTGCAGAATCCGCACCCGGACGGCATCCTGGAGGGAGATACCGCCGCCGGCATAACCGGCCACGTTATTCACGATGACATTGTTGAGGATGTGCACCTGGTACCAGTTGTTCTGGTTCTTGCTCAGGAAGACATCCTCGCCGTTGACACCGGACAAGCGGATGCCGCCGCCGTGGCCGGATCCGGCCAGGTTGCCCTGGATGAGGTTGTTGATGATGGTCACGGAGCCGGAGCCGGAGCTGCGGCCGCCGGCGGCGAGTTGGCCGCCGATGTAGATGCCACCGCCGTCACCGCCTACGGCCAGACCGTAGAACACCTCGTTGTTGACGATTTGGTTATTGGCGATCAGGCCGCCGCGGGAGACGCCTTCGTGGCCGATGCCGCCGCCGTTGCCGCGCGAGAAGTTCCCCGCAATGATATTGTCGAGGATGCGGTAGTTCTCAGCGCCGTTGAACACGGCGATGCCCCCGGCGGCGTTGATGGAGCCATTCTTGACGATCTGGTTGTATTGGATCGTGACACCCCGGTTGTCGTAGAGCGTTCCGAAGGCGTCGGCCATACCGAGGGTGATGCCACCGCCAAAGGCGCCCTGGTTGCCAATGATGCGGTTGTTCGAGATC
>CAYSPU010000044.1:0-9183 GCA_964432995.1 uncultured Verrucomicrobiota bacterium | reverse complement strand
GATGCCGCCACCGGTGGTCGAACCGCTGCTGGTGAAGCCGTCGATTCCGCTCGGCCTGACGGCGAAGTCGCCATCATTCGGGAGGATCGAGTTGCCGATCACGACGATACCGGGTGTGCCGTTCGCCTCGAAGGGGTTGCCGCCGAGAACGGCTTCGACCTTCGCGATCCATTGCTGTGCGCGTTCGCTCGGCACCGGGTTGGCGTGGATGACCGAGCCAGCGCCGGACGCATACGTGCCCGCTCCGGCGCCTTGGAGCCGCAGCGGTTTCCACAGCACGACGTTCTCGTAGTAGTCACCAGGAGCGACCAGGACGAGATCGCCGGGGTCGGCGGCATCCACCGCGTCCTGGATTGAGGTGAAGGCGCCGGCAGGGATGAGGGCCGGGTCGGTGTCCTGTGGGAAGACCTGGCGGACGGTTCCGCTGCCGCCGCGAGTGAGCGTAATCCCGATCGGGGTCAGCAGGTTGTTGTCCGTGCGGCGCACCGTGAGCTGGCCGCTTTGACCCGACGCGAGGGCGTTGCCTACGGTGATGGTCAGCGTGCCGTCCACGTTGAGCGTGACCCGGCCGCCCGGCAGGGCGACACCGTTGATGTAGACGATCGGTTCCGTCGCGCCGAAGCCGTAATCGCGGTTGATGGTGTTGGCGGTGCCGTAGCCAAGCGAGGCCGGATCCGGCACCGGGACTGTTCCGGCCGCGGTGATGGTGATGGTCTGGTTGCCGCTGGTGACATAAGGCCCGGTTTGGTTGGCGCCTTGCACGGACTTGATGACCGGAGTGTGGTCCACCGGCTCGGCATCCAGTTGGTTGTTCGGGTGGCCCACGAAACTAGCCACGGGAACAATCGGGGTGTCGAGGTAGGAGACGGAACCGGCCCAGAACATCCAGGTGCTGGGGGAGACGGAGTAGTTCGGATTGTAATGGGGGTCGGGGATGCGGTTCTTGCCGGTGGGATCAGCCGGGTCGGGCATGGTGGGGTCGTTGAGGACGACGGTGAGCATGTTGGGCACGATACCGGCCGGAGAGGCGGCGTTGACCGTGTAGCTGCTCGGGATCATGGCGTTGTAGGTGCCGTATTCGTCACAGTAGGTGCGGGCGACTTCATTGCCCCTCCAATCGCGGAACGAGATCGGCAGCCACCCGGGCGAACCCTTCTCGCCATACACCGGGCTGAAGGCGTTGAACTCGGCCGTGAGATCGTTGAGAACAAACCCCACCACGCGGGCGGCTTTGGGGACTTCCGTGTAGATATGGAAGTCGGCGGCGGTGTTCTTGCCGTCGCGCACCTCGACGAGCTTGCGGTCCGCGTAGGGGCGCCATTTGCCGGCGAACGTCGGCGTCACTCCCGGGATGCCGTCTCCGTCGGCATCGTTTTCCGGGAAGAGTGTAAGGAAGTCGCCTACTTGGTGATAGTCACCCACGATGGGGGGCATCAAGACGAGGGCACTCGGTTTGTAGACGTCACCGAAGAACACATTGACGCTTTCCTCTGTCTGCAGAAGGTAGCCGGGAGGCGGGACGGCCTGAACGATGTAGGTTCCGGGCTCGACATCGCTGAAGGCGTAGCCGCCGTCAAACACGCCCGGCCGGACCTGGTTCCACGTGGAGTAGAAGTCGGACCCGACGATCGGCTTGCCGAGTACGTAGGGTGGGCTGGTTTGGATGGCGCCCAGCGTGCCGCCGGTCTCGTCCACCACATCGTCCCAACTGTCCGTCCAGACGACCTGAACCGCGTCGCCGAGGTCAAACTGGCCATCGCCGTCAACGTCGTTGTCTTCGTCACCTTTGGGGCCCCCGCCGTTTTCCGGGGCCCAACCGAGAGGCGGATTATCGACATCGGCGAAGGTGATGACACCGTCGCCGTCCTGGTCTTGAATCAGGCTGCGGGTGATGGTGGCGTCGGATGGGGCAGCGTCCAAGGTATCGGCCGGGACGATCGGATTGGGTGCGGCCTGGTAGAGGGCGACCTGAACGCGGGGGACGCCGGGTTCCCAGGGATCACCCACGGCATCGCGCGGATCATCTTCCGCCCGGGTGGTGCTATAGAACACGACACCGGAAATGCCGCCGTTCTCGTTGGGGCCGTAGTCGGTCTTGCCCCAGTCGACGCGGTTGTTCTGGTTGAGGAACAGGTGCATGGCTTCGGTCAGGGCCGGGCCGACCTCGGTCCGCCAGAGATTCTGGACACCTGGGGTGATTGGATCGGCGTCAATCGGCTGGTTGGGGTCGGCAACGCCGGTGACGGGGTCGGTTGCGTATTGCGGTTGTGGATTGCGTTTGCCCTCAGCGGGGTAGGCGGAGCCGGGGATGGGCCCACCTTCGTCAGCGACGGCCGTCAAGCCGGTGGCTTTGAAACGGGCGAAATCGACTTCGGCAACCAACCATTTGAAGAAGGGGAAGACTTCGGCGAACTCGTAGTCGCCGGCGGCGTCGGTGACGGTGCCCTGGTAGATACGTCCGTCGCGGAAGCGCAGGTTGACCGCCATGTTGGGGATTCCCGCCTCCAAGGTGCCGTCCTCAACGGAGGAACCGGGGACGTCGATGCCGTCGCGGAATCCGTCGGCGTCTTCGTCGTAGAAGATGCTGCCCTCGAGGGCGCCGAACCAGTTATAGACGAGCACGTTGCCCAGGTCGTTGAGTTTGGCGGCGTTGTTGGTCACCACGATCGTGTTGAAACCGAAGATCGAGTCCAACGGTTTGTCCCAACTCACGAGCTGGTAGGTTCCGGGGGGCACGTTGGCGATGGTGAAACTGCCGTCGGGATTGCAGGGAGCCGCGTACAGTCCGGGTCCCACCCCCCCGATGGGGCCGATCCCGCCTTGCGGGACGGGCGGAAGCTCGTTGAGGCCGATCCAGGCCTGCCCGACTTCCGGGCCCACTGCGAACATCTGGTTCTGCGGGGGACGCCCGAAGTGATTGTAGCGGAGTTGCCCCGTCACCGTGACATTGTTCGGGTTGGGTCGCGGCGGGTTCGCCACCCAGGGCAGCTTGGCCCGGTCCACAAACCCAAAGAAGACGTGGTAGAAACCGACGCCGAATCCTTCGACCCAGACCTGCGGTTCGTTGGCCTTGACCCAGGCGTCGATGGTGAGCGTGCCCTCGATCGTTGAGGTTTGGATCCACTGTCCGCCGACTTTCACGCTGCCGTGGCCGCCGTTCCAATCGGTCCCGGTAGGCGGAATCACCTGAACGCCGAACTTGCCGGGCGTGATGTTCTTGATGAGCACCCGGCCGGTGGCATCGGTATACAACTCGCCGTCGCCCAATACGGCGACGCTCCCGTCCGGGCTGTAAGTGGTCCCGAGAGGATTGCCGAACGCGTCGTATTTGATGGGACCTCCTCCCAGCGGATCGGTGATGATCACGCGGAAGCCGGGCAGACCCGGTTCCGTCGCGTCCGGCACATTGTTGATGGAGTTGTGGTCCTCGAACACGAGCACGGAGATTTGAGCGGTAGGGATCTCGTGGCGGTTGAGGAGGACGGTCACGGGCTGGCCGGCGGCCGACTGGGCCGCTGCATCCTCGACCAGCGTGACGCCACCCAAGGAATAGCCGTCCGCCATCACCGACAGGTAGTAACGCTGTGCGGGCTCTGCGGCGTCCGGGACGCTGACAGTGAAGTCCGAGTCGGCGCTGACGCCCGTGAGCGTGACGGGTGCGTGGCTCTTGTGGATGACCAGCGAGATCGAATCGTCGACCGGGGTGCCGGCCGGTCGCTGGACGGTGTTATCCTCCTCGATCAACCACCGGAAACCCGGGGCTAGCGGCGGGGTGGTGATCGCGTCACGGTCGCCGTCGAGCACCGTGATGTTCCAGGTAAGGTTCGCACCATGCGCGGCGAGGGCGGACAGCAGCAGCCCGATCAGAGCCAGTGTTCCGCCACGCCGTCGCGGACTGAGGTTGTTGTTTTTCATATAGGATCCTGTTTCGAACTCAACGGATGGAGTCAGTACCGAGCCGGGTCTGGTGGCTGGAGGCGCGGACGATTCGACCGAGCCCGCGTTTGCCGGCGGATCGCGTGCCGGGGGGCCACCCTCGGCCAACAATCCTTCCGCGACGCCGCATCTCGGGGCAGCAGTGGTTTTCTGTCCAGGCCCTCATTCGAACGGCGCCACCAATACTCGAGGTGAACCGCGGCGAACATCGGGCCACCCCTGAAAGCGTCGTAGGGAAGCCCCCGATCCGGCTTCGGGAGAAGTCGTCCGCCAGCCACAGGGTGCCGACCTTGCGCGGCGCGCCATGGCGCGTGCAATCCTGCCTCCGCAACTCTTCCCACGCCGTGGCGGGCGCGTTGAAGTGGAGGAGCTCCTTGCCATGCCGCCCTTGCGGCCGCAGGCGGTTTGCGCAGCCGCCGCGGGCATGGGTGGCGGGGTGGCGCGCGGGACGACCAAGCGAGGGTCTCGATTGCATGAACGTCGCGTATTCCACGGGCGCAACACCTACCGGAATACGTCAGCGGGAGGGAATCAGGGTTTCCCTGATCAAGTCACCGGGGCAACTCGCAGCATCGGCCGGAGGACCACCGGCACCTCGGTGACGTCGAAGTTCGGCGGGGTGAGACCGCAGACGTGCCGCAAGGAGCGGCATCCGTGCCGGTGTTGGATTGCGCCGGTTCCGTCCGGACGCGGGTCTCACCTCGGGGCCAGCGCGGGCACGAGGGCGGGTTTCGGTTTCGGGGTGGCGCGCTTCCGGGCGGGTTTCAGATTGAGTTCCCGTTCCCGCAGCCAGGCGAAGAGAACGGGCGTGACAATGAGGATGTGCAGGAAGCTGCTCACCATGCCGCCGACGACCGGGGTGGCCAACGGGCGCATCACCTCCGAGCCGGTGCTCGTACTCCACATGATCGGCAACAAGCTCGCCACGGTTGTGCACACGGTCATCATCTTGGGCCGCAGACGCAGGCGCGCTCCGTCTTTGACGGCCTGGATCAGGTCGGCGTGGTTGAACACGGCGGCGCGCTCGGACTGCTTCTTCTTCAGGCTTTCTTCAAGGTAAACGACCATCACGATCGCCGTCTCGATGGCGGTGCCGAACAGGGCGATGTATCCAACCCAGACGGCGACGCTGAAGTGATGACCCAGCAGGAACTGCAGAAAGACCCCCCCGGTCAGGGCGAAGGGAACGGCCAAAATGACGTGAGCTGCTTCCTTGGCCGAACGGTACACCATGTAGAGCAGGATGAAGATGACTCCAAGGACGGTGGGCACGATCACGGCAAGGGTCCGCTGGGCGCGCAACTGGTTCTCGTACTGCCCGCTCCACTCCAGCGTCATGCCCTCTTCCAGGGATATCTCCCTCGCCACGCGTTCGCGCGCCTCCCGCACGAAGCCGCCGAGATCTCGTCCCTGCACGTTGGCCTGGACGAAAGCGCGCAGGCGTCCGTTCTCGCTGACGATCTCGCTGGGGCCGAGGACGCGCTTGACGCTGGCGACCTGGCCGAGAGGGATGACCTTGCCGGAGGGCGCGAAGACGAGCGTGTCGGCAAGCCGTTGGATGTCGTCGCGGTCGTCGCGCTGGTAGCGGACCTGGATGGGAAATCGCTGGCGGCCTTCGATGGTGGTGGTGAGGTTTTTTCCGCCGAGACCCGTCTCCACCACGTCGAGAACGTCCTGAGCGCGCAGACCGTAACGGGCCATGGCGGTGCGGTTGACCTCGATCTCGAGATACGGCTTTCCCTGGGTCTGCGAGGGGGCCACGCCGGCGGCGCCGGGAATGGTGCGCAGGATCTTCTCGATCTCCAACGCCTTCTGCTGGAGGGCGTCGAGGTTCGCCCCCAGAACCTTGACTCCCACCTGGGCGCGAATCCCGGTGCTCAGCATCAGGATCCGCCCTTCGATGGGATGCAGAAAACCCGGTACACATCCGGGCACTTGGCTCATCTTCTCGTTGAGTTCAGCGATGAGCTTCGCCTTGGTCATGCCTGGCCGCCACTCGGACTCCGGCCTCAGCTCGATGGTGGTCTCGATCATCTCGACCGGGGCGGGGTCGGTGCCGGTTTCCGAGCGGCCGAGCTTGCCGGCCGCGGATTGGACTTCGGGGACTTGCTTGAGGACCCGGTCTTGCCAGGCGATGAGGCGTTTGATTTCGGTGAGCGACGTGCTGGGAAGCAGAACCGGCATGAAGAGCAGGCTGCCTTCGTTCAGTGTCGGCATGAACTCGCTCCCCAGGCCCTGGGCGACACGGGCCGCGCCGTCCCAGTGCCACGATTCGAGCGTGCGCACCAGCGGACGGGGGAGTCCCACGGCAAGCACCACCGCACTCGCCAGCAGCGCCGCGGCCATTCCGAGAACGGCGCGGCGATGGGACAAGGCCCAGTCCAAAGCCGGATCGTAGAAGCGCAGCAGGCGTTTCATGACCCAATTGTCCTCCTCGCGCCGGAAGGGGCCCCGCACCAGGAAGGTGCAGAGCGCCGGGACCAGGGTTACGGCCAGCAGGGTGGACCCGATCATGGCGAAGGTCTTCGTGAAGGCGAGCGGGTGGAACAGCTTGCCCTCCTCGCCCCGCAGCGTGAATACGGGCACAAACGCCAGAATGATGATGAGCATCGCGAAAAAGATGGGGCGGCCCACCTGTTGGGCCGCGGCCAACGTGATTTGCCAGATCTCCTCTCGTGTCAGCGGTCGGTCCCCCCGGGCGGCCTCCAGCCGCTCGCAGTGCCGGATGACGTTTTCCGCCATGACAATGCCGGCGTCGACCAGCACGCCGATGGCGATGGCGATGCCGCTCAAGGACATGATGTTCGAGGTGAACCCGAACTCCTTCATCAGGATGAACGAGATCAGGATCGAAACCGGCAGCGGCAGGGTGACGACCAGGATGCTGCGGAAGTGCCAGAGAAAGATGATGTGCGCGAGGGCCACCAGGATGATCTCCTCGGTGAGGGCCCGCTTCAGTGTGTCCAGCGATCGCTCGATCAGCGTGCTTCGGTCGTAGAACGGTTTGATGCTCACCCCTGGCGGGAGCGAGGCCGCAAGCTGCCCGATCCGGTCCTTGACGGCCCGGATCACCGCGAGGCTGTTCTCCCCCGTGCGCATCACGACCACGCCGCCGACGACCTCGCGCCCGTCGACGTCGAGGGCCCCCCGCCGGAAGTCGCCGCCGATCTGAATGGTGGCCACATCCCGCAGGTAGACGGGAGTGCCTCCGCGTTCCTGGAGCACGATGTTCTCGAGGTCGGCCAGGGACCCGATGAGGCCGAGGCCGCGCACGACGAATTCCAGGCCACTTTCCTCGATGACCTTGCCCCCGACGTTGAGGTTGCTCTCGCGCACGGCTTCGAGAACATCGCGCAGGGTCACCTCAAGAGCCCGCATCTTGTTCGGGGCCACCTCGATTTGGTACTGGCGCACGAAGCCGCCGATGCTGCCCACCTCGGCCACGCCGGGAACGGCGTTGAGCTGGTAGCGAACAAACCAATCCTGCAGGGCGCGGAGCTGGGCGAGGTCGTACCCGCCTTGGGGAGCCAGCGCTGGGTCAACGTCCAGATAGTATTGGTAGACCCAACCCAGGCCGGTGGCGTCCGGACCCAACCGCGGCACCACCCCCGCCGGCAGCAGACCGCCGAGGAAGTTCAATCGCTCCAGTACGCGCGTGCGAGCGAAGTAGTTGTCCACGCCGTCCTCGAAAATGACGGTCATGAATGTGAAACCGAACATCGAGGAGGCGCGAACCGTCTTGACGCCCGCCAAGCCCTGCAGGTTGACGGACAGCGGGTAGGTCACCTGGTCTTCGACCTCCTGGGGACTGCGGCCGGGCCAGTCGGCGAACACGATCACCTGGTTCTCACTCAGGTCGGGAATCGCATCCACCGGGGTCTGGTAGAGGGCGCGGAATCCCCATGCGATGACGAACAACGTGCCGCACAAGACGAGAAAGCGGTTGCGCAGCGACCACTCGATGAGGCGGTTGATCATACGAGGTCCAGAGGTTCAGGGTTGGGAGGTTCAGCGGTTCGAAGGTTCACGGTTGACAGGTTGGTTGCCGACGTTCCGACGTGCTGTCTTGCCGACATGCCGACATGCCGACCTGCCGACGGCTGCCGTTCACTGCGTCACCTCCTCGCCGCAGGTCAGCATTTTGGCGCCGTAGTACGGGTTGCGGAGCGGCCCTTTCGCCTGAAGCCAAAGCCCGGGTGCCGGCGCCATCGGGCAGTGGTAGATCTTCATCCCGTCCAGTGAGTCGATTCCCTTCCGCAGGAGTTTGACGAGTTCCACGGCATTCGAACTGAAGGGGAGGAAGCTCTTCCGCGCATCCTCGAGGGTCTTGGCTGTGGCGCCCGAAGGGAGGGCGCGGAGTTTGCGGATCAGCGCGTTCACCGTTCGGGGGGCGGGGTATTCTGCCTCCAACTTGGCCAGCACGTCGGGCAACCTGGCCATGTGCTGCCAGTATTGCTCCAGGTTGTCCGCAGCCAGGCCCCGGCTGATGCCGTCAACGGTGGCGACGAAGGCCTCGACGGTTTCGCGCTGTTGGGCTGTGGGCTCCGGAGTCTTGGCGGGAGAGTTGGTCGCGTGGCCGGCGGGCGCGTTCGAAGCGCCGTGCGGATTCATCGCCAAGCGCGCCGCGAAGGCGCCGGCGGCTCTGTCATATCCCGCGATCCCGCGGCGCCCGGTGCTCGGAGCTACAGCCGGTTTGGCAGGGGTACCCATCGCGGCAGCGATGGGTGCGACGGTCACGTGGGGCAAGTGCGCTTCGAGAACGGGGCTCGGTTCTGTGGTCGGCGACGGGGCAGTGATGGACGGTTCGGCGTCACAGCAGCCGTGGTCACTTGAGGCGATCGGCGCCGCATCGGCGCCCCCGGAGGCAGGGACGCGACTGAACTGGGCTTGGGCGTCGATCAAGACATTGCCGGACGTGACGACGCGGTCGCCTTCGTCCAGTCCGTTCAGGATCTGCCAGCGATCGTCTCCCTGAAGGCCCAAGGTGACGCGGCGCATTTCATAGGCGCCGCCACCCTGATCCAGGTAAGCGTAGGCATCGCCTCCCGGGAAGAGAATCGCGCTCCGCGGGACGCTCAGTACGGCGGCCGTCTCCGGCTGCAGCCGCCCGTCGGCGTACATTCCCAGATGGAGAAGGCGGCGTTGCCGCCCGGGGCTGCCGACGAGAGGGTTGGGAACATCTGCGCGGACTTTGGCGGTGCGCGTCCTCTCATCAAGGATAGGTTCGATGACGGCGATAACCGCCGG
>CAYSPU010000043.1:23672-28510 GCA_964432995.1 uncultured Verrucomicrobiota bacterium | reverse complement strand
GTCTGCGGTGTAACTGTATTGATCCGAGTAACCTTCGGCATCGGCGATCCGAGACAGGTAATGGGAGTCATCGAACGAGTAACTAAACCGCTGGCAACACGAGGCCTCGGTCTTCGCGAGGGACAGCGTGTGGTCGTAGAACAAGTCCGTGTGCAGACCGGCTGCGTTAGTGATCGACACCTGGCCAGCCGGCCCGTAAGAGAACTCCAAGTTTTCGGCGTGCTCGTCTCGAAACGTGGCGGCGACGCGACCCGCTTTGTCGTATGCGTAGTAATCGTGGGTTCCATCGGGATAGGTTATCGAGACGAGGGCATGGTAACTGCGTGAGTCGCTGGCGACATCGTAGGCGTACTGGGTGATGAGCCCACGGGAATCCTGGACGGCGATCAAGTGCTCCTGGGCAACGTCGTACGTGTAGACAATGGTTCGTCCGCTGGAGTCGGCGATGCTGTCGATCAAACCGGCCGAGTTGCGGGTGATCTGCACCGACGGCCCACCCGAATGGTTCAGGCTGGTCAATTGCCCGGATGTGTAACCTGCGGTGATGCGGTTTCCGTGGGCGTCCTGGATGTAGCTCAGCCGACCTTCGGGAAGAAAGGCGATGACCAGATCTTCCGGCTCTTGCAGGCGGAATCCTCCGTCCAGGGTACGGACGAGCGTGCGCTGACGGCCGGGCGGTGAGAAGTAGCCTCCGGTGCGGCTGTCAGGCTCAAACCGCTCGCGGCGCCCGTCTGGGTTCAGAATCTCGACGGCACCGTCGGCTTGAACACGGAGGCTGGTGGACCACGCCGTAAACCAGCCGCGTCCGAATGGCCCCTGCAGGAAGCGTTGTTCCATTGCTTCGTCATAGGCGCGGCTGAAGATGATCGGCAAGCCCGGTGCTGGGACCACCAGGTCAACGGCCCGGGCCAGGGTCCTGAACACTGCCAAGCCCTTGGCTTGTTCGAACTCGAAGTGCCACAACGATTCGACGTCGGTCACGCGCTGACCGAGTCGGCCCAGGTAAGCGGCGTTTTCGGCCAAGGCAGTCGCATAATCGCCCCAGCTCTCTCCAATCTGGTCAACCAAATTGGCGAAGATTGGATCCCAAGCGTCGGTCGGCATCCATTCCGGCCGCAGTTCCGCCTTTCTCGAGCCCCAGTCGATCGGTTGGCTGTTCTCAGCCGTCACGACGGCCAGTTCGAACTCGAAAGGGGGATACGAGAAATCCCAAGGCTGCTGCCAGCCCACCCAGTAGACCGCCACCCGGCCCGATTCTCCCGGCTGCAGCACACCGGGCACTTCGCCGCTGGCGAGGATTTGGACCGTATTCGCAAATCCCTCGGGTACGGCGGTCGTCCACAACCCCCGTAAGACCTTCGACTTATCCAGCGTTAACAAGGCGGCTTCCCGCCCGTTTTGCGATGGAGTGAGCGCCAACAGGGGCGCCGGCATGGCGAGTTCACCCACGTTGGCGTACTCCACGTAGAGCGTCGCCAGTTGATGGTAGCCCAACAGGCTGGGGAGGATCACTTTCGCCCGCAGGTCGGCAGCCCCGCCCGCCACCATTTCGAATGCGTCCGCCCGTTCGACGGAAGGGCCATCCGGCCGGGTGACACGGACGGTGTAACGTCCGGGTGGCACCGACCCAGCCGTGAAACGAGCGGTTAATTGGGTGAAGGATTCCGCGCTCGCGTAAGGGGCCACGTAGCTCGTGTTGTCCGACCCAACGAGTGCAACACTGGTTCCTCTTTGGAAACCTGCCCCGCTGAGGGTGAGCGTGGCATCGGCGTTATTCCCGAGCCAATCCGGCGTGAGGTGAGTCAAGAGAATTGGGGATGTCAGGGCCTGAAGTACGTAGGATGTGTTGCTGGCCACGTAACCTGCGTCGAGGAGCACATACCATGTACCTGGAGCCGCCATTGGGATCAGCAACTGCTGATTCGGAGAACCCGGGGGAGTGGAGCGGTACTCGCGGTCGGCGGGGGTGGGCGGACTGCCGAGCCGTGCGTAGAGGGTGTTATGGTTGACGCCGCTCGAGTCGGCCAAGGTCACCAGCAGCGGGCTGCTCTCGGTCAACGTCACGAGGAACACCCGGGCATGACCCGAGCCTGGGAGCGTGCCGGTGTAGGGCTCCCCAAGCACCAGTGGGACTTGGAGTGTCTCTTCGAGCCGAAAAGCGTAGGTCCCGCCGTATTGATTGCCCGCGCCCCGGACCGTTACTCGATACGTCCCTGACGAGGGCAGGGTGATCAACTCGGAAGAGTCGACCAACCCGGTGAACCCTGCCCAGCCTTCCGGCCCCCCCAAGTCGAATACCACCTCGGGGCCGGCTCTGTTCACCAGACGTAGTCGGATCTGCTGTGCCGCCTCCGCCGAGAAAGTCCAGCGGCCGATGGCGTAGGGCGACGGGATCCGACCAACGCACAATTCGTTGAGCACCAACGGCATCTCGGCCGGCGTCGAATCCCACAGGGCTACCGTATAGTTGCCCGTGGCACCAGCATGGTTCAACGGAGCACTCACCCGGAGCCGGTAGACACCGTCCGCCGCCAAGTCCACCGCTGACAGAGACACGACCATGCCCGAGACGCTGTTGCTTGCCGCAGCCACGACCACGCCGGCGGGGTCGAGCAACTGGACATGACTGAAGCCAACATAGGGAGCGAGCGCAGCCGACGGCTGGCCCGACCCGGGGTTCACAACCATTGTGAAGGCCTGGCCCGCACGCCCAAAGAAAGTCCACTCGTCCACTTGACCGGCTTCGCCGATTCCGCCCGGCGTGGGCGCCCCTACCAAAAGGGGACCGCTGTCTGGCAAGACCTCCACCTCGCCGCCTTCGACTGTGCCAGCCAACTGCGATGAGCGCGTGTACAAATGCAGCCCCCCCAGATCCAAGACCGCGCCCACAGGCACCAGGAGCGAGGTCACGTAGACCGCCTCTGGCTCCAATCCCTCGGCATTGTCAGCGTCGTCAATCAAGCGAACCCGACTGCCTCCCGTCAACTCAATGGTGCCAACTGCGAAGTTGTCCTCAAACCCCGCCGGATCCGACCCGAGGTCACGGCTCATCACTTCAACCAGTTGATCGGGGCCCGAAGAGCGAGCGGGCGCCAGAACCATGCAGTCCAGGTTCTCGTTGCCACCGGCGAGGATGCTCGCGCGCAGGGTGCGCTCCCCTGACCAGTTCAGCTCAGCAAGTTGTCCGAGGTCATTCGTGAGCGGCACGAACCGGTACACGTCCCAACTGCCGGAGGCGGGACCACGGATCTCGCCAAGCTTGCCGAGTGTTTGACTGGCCGTGCTCGCACCGCCGACCACCTCGTCGATCTGAAGGGCGTTGGGGCCGGCGCCCGAGGAAAGCCTCGCGAACAAGTGGAAAGGAGCGGGGCGTTCCGGGAACACCCGCGTGTAGTTGTACCACTCGCCGGCGTCGTTCCAGCCCACCACGTAGTTCGTCAGCGCCTGGTACCTGCCGCGATCGAACTGTCCCAGGGACGCGATCCCCACATTAACCGCCGGCCCCTCCCCCGTCCGGTAGAGATCCGACTCCGCCTGGTTGGCTGTTTGGTGGTAGTCCACACCATCGATCCCCGCGCGCCCGCTGTAGGCTCCACCGATATACGGCATGACGCTCGCCTCGGGACGGTGGCTCCCGTTGTCGTAGTTGAAATCCTCGCCTTCGATGAAGAAGGCTTGTTCGTCCAAGTCCGGCGCGACTGCTCCTTGTCCGCCAAAGACCACGCGAGCGGCTGACGTGAACAAACTGCGATTCACTGTGGTGCCGCGGAAGTGGCGTGTCAGAACGATGCTGCCAGCCGGTTGTCCGCCCAACGCACCGTCACCATTCAGGGCGAGGCTCGCTCCGATCCGCAACGTCCCGGCGATCGGCTCGAGCAGACCGGTGTTCTCGATCGACCCGGCCACCGCCAACGTTCCTCCGCTCAGTACACGGGCGACTCCTTGGTTCTCAAGACGGCCGGCCACCCGCAGTTCCTTCCCATTGACGTCGGCCTCCAACGTCCCCTCATTGTTCACCGCCACCCGGATGTCCCCGACGCCATGAATCCTCTGTCCCGACCCCACGGTCATCACCACCCCGCCTTCTCCGCTGATCCAGGGACGCTCGTTCTCGGCCGTTCCCCCGTAGTTCAGATACACTCGGCCATTCCCAAGCAACGCCCCCGAGGCCGCCCAATGAAGTCTGGGGTGGGTACCGTAGTTGCCTCCACTGTGCCGAACCTCGATGGTTCCTTCGTTGAGAAAGTCGCCCCCCTGGAGGGTCAAGCGGGTCTCAGCCAGGGACTGATGGGTCCACACGACCAGTGTGTAACCATCCGGCAGCCCGGCCGCGTAGTCGCCCAGCAACCGGGCGCTGGTATTGAGAACCAGGAACTCCCCCTGACCGTCATCAACCCACGGCACGTTGCGCAACGTCACGTCCCCGCTCAAGCGTACCTGGCTGCTCGCCGCGTCCGTCACGCGCAAGGTCCCATCCTCGACGGTGCTGCTGACAATCACGACCAGGCCCGGGTCAGATCGAATCTCCTTCGTGTTGAGGTCCACTGTCGCATTCTCCATCCACAGCGTGGCGCCCGTTCCTGCCACCAAGTCGTTCTGCAAGCTCACCGGCCCCTGCAGGACCAGGCCGCTGTCCACCGCCAGGTCGAGCGTTCCCGTGTCGCTCAACCCACCCTGCAATACCAAGCTGCCCCCCACCACCGCGCGCACCGTGCCCGTGTTCCCCACCGGGCCACTGATCCGGAGCGCCCGCCCCGAACGATCCGCCTCGATCGTCCCCTGGTTGTTCACCGCCACCCGGATGTCCCCGACGCCATGAATCCTCTGTCCCGACCCCA
>CAYSPU010000043.1:0-23572 GCA_964432995.1 uncultured Verrucomicrobiota bacterium | reverse complement strand
GCAACGTCACGTCCCCGCTCAAGCGTACCTGGCTGCTCGCCGCGTCCGTCACGCGGAGGGATCCCCCGGTCACCGTGCTTCCGGCCAGAACCACCACACCGGTCTCCGCAACGATGGTGCCTCCGACGCCCTCCACTGTCGCCCCGGAACACGAGACCGTCCCGCCCGCGGCCGTTAGTGTGCCAGAGTTCGTCACCGCGCCGGACAAAGCCAGGGTGCCTCCGGCCTCGACGCGCACTGCTTCACGGTTGACAAGGCCACTGACTGCAATGGCCTCCGTGACGGTGACAACCGGGTCCTCGGCGGTTGCTTCGATCACCGCCACAAAGGTAGTGGTGCCGGCATTCTTGGGAACCACCCCGACATCCCAATTGGCTGCATCCGACCAACTGCCGGAGCCGCCTTGCCATCGGGCAACGGTCTGGGCTGCGACGCCGACGACGACAAGCAGCGGCACCACCGCCAACAGGAGCCGAATCCGCGAATCCGACCGTTGAATGGAGGTTACCGTCTCACGGGCGAACGAGAGTCGAGTTCTCATGGGCGAACGGTCTGGCACTGGAGGTTGACCACGAATCCTACGTCGTTGGGAACGACTGGCAAGGCCGGTTTTCCGCCCAAACGCAGCAGGCCACGCGCAACGGGTGCACTCCGCGACGAATCCCACGGCCCGGAGGGCGGTATCCGGTTGCCGCACGCGGCAGCGAACGCCAGACGACCTTCCGTGATGACCGAGACCGGCGGCATCTGCTCGAGCTTCCGCCGAAACTGCCGGACGGCGGGAGCACGCAGCCTTCTCTTGAGGACTAACGCAGGTGCGACCGGGAGTTACTCAACCCGAGGCTGCGTGTGGCGATCCGGCAGTCCATGCTTGCCGCCCGCGTAACGGAAGATCACACCGCACAGGAGCAGCAGGCGGTGACGAAAACCCCTGCCGGGCGGGAGGTTGTGACCAACTGGACGCTTGCTGATGTCGCGGGCAAACGTACAGTGCATGAAATTGAATATCAGTGAGTTATGCATGCGTTACCCCACTCATGGATACGTTCACTGGACTAAGTTGACTAAGCGGAGTGACACACGATAACTTTCAACAAGATGAAGACAATTTCGACGCATGATGCCAAGACCCATCTCTCCCGCTATCTGGCTGAAGTCGACTCCGGAGAGGAATTCCTGATTGCGCGGGGCAAGCGTCCGATCGCCCGGCTGTCTCCGCTCGAACGGCGTGAGCGCTCGGCCCGGCCGAAAGTCGGTCGCATGATCAGCGCGCCTTTTCATGTGCCCCCCAGGGCTTTGGCGCCTTTGACCGAGGAGGAACTCAAGGATTGGGGCTTGTGAACCTCCTTCTAGACACTTGCGCTTTTCTTTGGCTGGCCGCCGATCCCGATCGGCTGTCTGCTCCGGCGCGAACGGCCTTGGACGACGAACTGAATCGCCTGTTCCTTAGCGACGTCGCCGTTTGGGAGATCGTGCTGAACCACCAAACGGGCAAGCTGCCCATGCCGGAAGTCCCGCGAACCTGGATCCCCAAACAGTTGGCCTTTTTCGATTTGCAGCGCCAACCGATCGACTACGAGTCGCTCTTCCGAAGCGGTGAGTTGCCAGTCATCCACCGAGACCCATTCGACCGTTTGCTGTGTGCGCAGGCGATGACGCGTGGACTTACGGTGGTGACACCGGACCCGTCGTTCCAAATGTTGGGTGCGGCCGTCTTGTGGTAGGCCGGAGTTCCGTTCGTTCCTGCTGGTCGGGCTCAAGCATCTGCTCGGTCATGACCAGGAGAAGGCCCGCCGCCTGAAACGGGGTGGACGAGGAGATTCGCCGTCTTCTGCCGGTGATGGCGCAACCGCTTTTTGAGGTCATGGTTCAGACAAACCGCTGGCCAATTGTCGAGCAGACCTGCACCCTCCTGCGCCAACACGAAGTGAGATCCCGACGACGCAGGCGATGGCGGTTTCTCGTGGCGAGCTTGGGCGCGACTTTGCTCGGGGTCGGCTGCCATACCCCGGGCGAGGCGCCTGCCATGCTGCCGGAGTTCCCCACTGACGGCTGGCAGTTGCGTCAAGGCCAAGCGGTGTGGAAAGCCTCCTACCGGGCTGCCGAGGTTGCCGGTGAACTCACCCTCGCCACGCATCCCACTGGCGCCGCATCCATCGAGTTCGCCAAGCCACCCGTTTCCCTGGTCGTCGCCCAGCAGACCGCTCTTGGCTGGCGTCTCGAGTCCCCAACCCGCCCGCGGGTCTACACCGGTCGGGGCCAGCCGCCAAACCGCATCGTCTGGTTCGTCCTTGCCCGCTGTCTGCAAGGACGCCCGGCCCCGCGCGGCTGGACTTTCGAACGTCCGACACCTGACGCTTTCCGTATGCGCCATGCGCGCACCGGCCAATGTCTCGAGGGTTACTTGGGGCCATGAGCACACCGGCGACACCCGGCCGTTCCCGGATCGACTGGCGCCTCGTCGGATGGGGAGCCGCCCTGCTTCTGCTCGCCCTGGGCCTGGGCCGCGTCCGGTTCGATGTCGAGGTCCTCGACCTCCTTCCGCGCGACCTGCCGGCAGTCCGTGGTCTCCAACTCTACCAGCGCCACTTCGCCGACACGCGGGAGTTGATCCTCACGCTGGAGACGCCCGATCCGGACACGACTGAGAGGGCGGCGCTGTCGCTGGGCGACGCCCTTCGTCGCGACACCGCGTTGGACGCCGAAGTCCTGGCGCAACCGCCGTGGCTCGAGCACCCCGCGGATGTGGCGGAACTGGTCGCCTACCTCTGGCTGCAGCGTCCGGAAGCGGAGGTGGCGCAACTCGTCGAGCGCTTCCAGCCGGGGCCATTGCGGGCGAGCTTCCGGGAGACGCGGGAGACGTTGGCCACGTCGTTTTCCTTTGCGGACCTGAGCCGACGCAGTTACGACCCGCTCGGCTTGGGGCAAACGGCGGGTGTGGATCCCACGCTGGACCCTCTGGCACGGGGCGGGGCGGACTGGTGGTCGTCGGCGGACGGTCGGTTTCGGTTGTTGTTCTTGCGGCCACGTGAGGCGCTGCCGGGCTACCGCGAATGCACCCGGTGGATGAACCGGGTGGAGAAGGCGGTGGCAGCCTGGCGTGCCGGGCAGCCACCGTGCCAGATCCGCTCCACCGGCCAACCGGCGTTCATGGCGGAGATCGGCGGCGGCATGGAACGGGACCTCGTGCGGTCGGTCGTCGGAACGACGGTGTTTGTCGGACTGATCTTCTTCCTGGCGCATCGCCGATGGCGTCCGCTGGTGCAGTTGGTGATCATGCTCGGGCTCGTTCTGGCAGGCACCGTCGCTGTCGGCGGGCTCTGCTTCGGTCGTCTGAATGTTGTTAGCGTTGGCTTCGCCGCGATGCTGCTGGGCTTGGCGGCTGATTACGGGCTTCTTCTCTACCAGGAGCATCGGACACACCCGGAGCTGGGGGTTGCGGGCATCCGGGGGATCCACTGGCGGGGAATCACCTGCGCCGCGCTGACCACGGCCGTGGCTTTCGGGACCGTCGCCCTCTCCTCCATGCCCGGGCTCCGCCAACTGGGCATGCTGGTCGGCATCGGCATCGGCCTGGCCGCCGTCGTGATGCTCCGGGTCTATCTCCACTGGTTCCTCGCCGCTCACCGCGTCGGCCCCGCGACCTCCCCGCCGTCGGACGCGAATATCATCCAATCGACGCCAACATCGGACGCGGACCATCGTTCATCGATTCCGGTCTCCTGGGGCGTCGGTGTCACCGCCATTCTGCTGTTCGCCGCCGGCACTCTCCTGGCGCTCAGGGGACTGCCGCCCCTGGATCGCAGCACGGAAGCCCTGCGCCCCATCAACAGCCAGGCCCACGCCGCCCTCGAACACCTCCGCGCCCGCCTCAAGCAGGCCGACGAGCCCTGGTGGCTGGTTGTGGCCGGCACCAACGATCTCGAGGTCCTCGGCCGCCTGGAACAGAGCGAGACGCGCCTGCGCCAGGCCGTAGCCCGCAACCAGATTGCCGGTTTCACCGCCCCCACGGCATTTTGGCCGAACCCGATCCGTCAGCGGCAGAACCGCCACTCGCTGGGAGCTCTGGCCGCACAGCAGGCCCTGCTGCATCAACTCGCTGCGGAGGAAGGGCTCGCCCCCGCCGCCCTCGAATTCACCGACAACGTTCTCCAAAACTGGTCCCGCTGGGCGGAAAGGGACATCGTGATCCCGCCCACCAACACCGTTGCGCGCTGGATGCTCAGCCGTTTCCTGGCACGCGAGACCGATTCGTCTCACGCGGTCATCCTCGTTCAACCTGCCGTTTCCACGGCCGCGGCGTTGCTCCCGACATTCCGCGCCCTCGAGCAGGAACTCACCACTCCGGGCGTCTGGCTGACAAGCTGGCCGGCGTTGGGCGGCTTGCTGGCCGAACGCGTCGAACGCGACCTCGCATTGATCCTCCCCGTCGTCGTCGTCCTCGTCGTCACGAGCCTGTTCCTGACGTTCCGCCGGTGGACCGAAGTGGCCCTGAGTCTGACCGGGCTGGCTTCCAGTAGCGTTCTGCTCCTGGCGCTCATGGCCCTCCTCGACTGGTCCTGGAACCTGATGAATTTGGTCGCCCTCCCGCTCTTGCTGGGCGCGGGCGTCGATTACGGAATTCACGTCCAATTGGCCCTGCGGCGGCATCCGGGACAGCCAAGCGTCGCCTTGCGCGGCGTCGGCCTGGCGCTGCTGCTGTGCTCGGCGACCACCATGGCCGGATTCAGCTCGCTGGCCTGGTGCAGCAACTCCGGGTTGGCCGCCCTCGGCCGCGTCTGTGCCCTGGGCATCGCGGTTACGCTGGTGGTCTCCCTCCTTCTGCTCCCCGGTTGGTGGACGCTGTGTCTTGGCCACAGTCGCGCAACCTCTCCCGCGAGCGCGCCCCCGTCCGGTCGCTCGAAGGCACCGGCGTTCGACGGCCCCTCGCGGCTCTATCGGGCCGCGATCTGGCAACTGGGCCTCGCCATCGCACGCCGCCTGCCTCGCCGGATCGCTCACGGGATTGCCCGCATGGTCGCCGCAGTGTTCTGGCATCTCGGAACCCAAAGGCGGCGCGTGGTGGCAGACAACCTCGTGCCCGCCCTGGGCGGAGATCGGGTCCGAGCCCAGGCCGCCGCCCGAAGACTGTATGACAACTTCGCCTGCAAGCTGGCCGACCTGTGGTGGTACGAGAGCGGACGCGGGCTCGAGGGATTGATCGGCGAATTGGTCGGAACCCAGCTCTACCAGGAGGCAGTCGCCAGCCGACGAGGTCTCCTGCTCGTCTCTCCCCACCTCGGGAACTGGGAATTCGGCGCGCCCATCATGTCGCAGCGCGGCGAGTTGATCCTCGCCCTCACGCTCGCCGAGCCCGACACCAGGCTCACCGATCTGCGCCGCGCATCCAGGGCGCGCTACGGCATCGAGACGCTCGTCATCCGCCAGGACCCCTTCGCGTTCGTCGAGGTGATCCGTCGCCTCGAAGCCGGAGCCGTAGTTGCCTTGTTAATCGACCGGCCGCCCCAGCCAACCGCCGTGCGCGTGGAGTTGTTAGGACAACCGTTCGACGCTTCCGTAGCGCCGGCGGAACTGGCGCGCGCTTCGGGTTGCCTCGTTCTCCCCGTGTACCTCCCGCGTGACTCCCGGAACCGTTACGCGGCACACATCCTCCCGGCGATTCCGTACGACCGACCCGCCCTTCGCGACCCGGACGCCCGCCGCGAGTTCACCCAGCGGATCGTGCGTGCGTTTGAACCGGTCATCCGGCAGCATCCGGACCAATGGTATCACTTCGTCCCCATCTGGCCTTCTGGCGCCGACGCCCCGGCACGCCGGTCCGCCGACCAACCCGGGCGGTTTACGCCCCCAGCGTGAGTCGCGCGCCGGCCGGCGGGACCACAACTCCATTCTGCATTCTTCATTCTGCATTCTGCATTTCCCCCCGCGCCCGGTGGCTGACCACAACCATCGCCGCCCTGCTCATCGGTTCCGCCTCGGCCGGATGGTCCGCCACCAATGACCTCCTTTCCTCCTGGCTCGCCTCCAGGACCAACGTCCAGACCTGGTCCGCCGGCGTGATCCAGACGCGCACCCTCAAGACCCTCACCCAACCGGTCACCACCACCGGCCGCGTCTGGTTCCAAGTCCCCAACCACTTCCGCTGGGAACTCGGCGATCCCCCGCGCACCATCGCCATCCGCCAGCAGAACCGCCTCGTTCTCCTTTATCCCCGACTGCACCGCGCCGAACTCTACCCCCTGACCGGCGCAAGCCCCGGCGCCTGGCAGGACTCCCTCGCCCTCATCGAAGCCGGCTTCCCCCGCGACGCCGTTGAACTCGACCAACGCTTCGAACTGCTCTCCGCCGCCACCGCCGACAACCGACTTCGCATCTCCCTTCGGCCCAGATCGACCTCCGCCCGGCGCTGGATGCCCCAGGTCGACCTCGTCATCCTCGTCGCCGATTCCACACTCGAGAGCAGCGAACTCCACTTCGCCGACGGCTCCCGCCTGCGCAACGAGTTCACCAACGGCGTCGCCAATCCCACCATCGACCCCGCCCTGTTCGATCCGGTGATCCCCGCTGGCTATACGGTCCTGCAGCCACCGCCAGGCGGTCGACGGTGAGGAAAGAGGGGCACAGGAGGTTACCCTGAAAACTGGTAGGGCGTGGTCTCCGCATCGCGCCGGAAACCAGTGGTTCGTGCACGGATACAGCATCTCGCGGCGCCCTCGGAGAGGGCGCCCTACCTTGCATGCGAAGTGGTATCCCAGAATGGAAAGGGGGATTCATGGGAAGCAATGACCTTGAACGGTGACCTGCTGAACCGTGAACCCTGAACCTCTGAACCTTCCAACCCCTGAGCCTCCCGACCTCCGCCTACGCCTCCCCTCGCCACCGGCGCAGGCGCGCCTCGAGCCGACGCAGGTGCGAGCCCGATGAGAGCCCCGGGAAATCCCCCTGCAGCCGGGCGAGCGTCGGCACCTCGCCCCACGCCGTAACCGTGAACACTTCGACCAGACGCCGGCTCCGAATCCCCAACGCGCGCTGGCGCCGCTGATAACGCTCGCGCAGCGCCCGGGCCCAGTCCCCCGGCGACGCCGGCGGCTCCATTTGATGCCGACCCACCCACGGCAGCCATTCACTGATCTGAGATTGGTGCTGCCACGCCAACTCCGCCACGAGCGGAAAGACCGGCTCAATATCGACCGCCAAATCGAATGCCGTGGCATCCGCGTGATACGAATCGTAGGTCTGCAGAATCACCGGGACCGTGCACGGTTTCGACCGCCGCTCGTTCGCCGGATACTCCGGCGTGTAGGCGTGCGGCACGTTCAGCAAGTAGGCCACCCGCCGAACCGCCTCCGCCACCACCAGATGGTCCGCATGCACCCCCGCCAGGGGATCCGCCGGCAGCGGGGGACAAAACAGGTAGTCCGGCTCGAAATCACGAATCGCCTTCCACAGCGCCGCCAGCAGCGGCGGATCGGTCTCCAGGCAACCCTCGCGGGGCACCCGGCCATTCGGATAGCGCAGCAGCTCAAACTCGTACCCGCCCCGGCGCGCCGATGCCTGCTGCTCCCGCCGCCGCAGCCGCGCCGTCTCGGCTCGCGTCCGGAAATGATGCCCGGCGGCGCCGTCGGTAACAATCAGGACCCGCCCGCGAAAGCTCGGCCCGAGACGGCTCCGCCACAGGGCAAACGTGCCCGCCGTCGTAAACTCGTAGTCGTCGTAGTGCGCGTGAACAAACAGGGCTTTCATGCAATCCTCCCGCCTCGGAGCTCTACCCATCCCAGTCCTTCGGCACACAAGTTCGCGAACGGACTTCTGGCTGAGGACTGGTGCTGAGCGAGCTGCGGGTCGGTCGTTGTCGTTTCATTCCTTGCGGGTCGAAGCACTCGTGCTGAGCGAACTGCGGGTCGAAGCACTAGCCGCCCGCCTCCTCGTCGTCGCCGCTCTCCGCCGAGGACCGCGGATACACGTCCGCCGGGAGTTCCCCCCGTCGGATCAGCTCCTGCAGGTCCCGGATGATGGTACGACGGGCAACTCGGAACTGGCGAGCCAGCGCCGAGATGTTCGGGCGGTCGCTCGCCTCGGCCAACTGCTGCCGGATCTGCGTCTGGCGCGCCAACCGGTCGGTCGACCGACTTAACAGCTCCTGCACATCGACCCGCTTGGAACGTTCGAGCGCCTCAAACTGGCGCACCACCTCCTGCTCGCCGCACTCGCGCAACGCGGTCTCGATCGTCTGCGTCAGCTCCGACAGATCCACCGGCTTGGTCAGGCAGTAGTGGGCCCGCCGCGGCCCCTGCAGCGCCACCATCTGCTCGTGCACCTCGAGGGCGCCCGACACAATGATCACCGGCACAAACGGTAACAACTCCCTCAGCTCCGCCAGGTAGTCCAGCCCCAGTTGTCCCTCCGCCAGAATGTGATCCAGGATGATGATTCCCGGCAACGACTTCGCGATCGCCTGAAGCGCCTCGGTGCCCGTCTTCGCCCGGGTCAACGTGTAATCCCGCAGCGCCTCCTCGTAGATCTCATACTGCAGATCATCGTCTTCCACGATCAGGATGTGGGCGGCTGCCGCCATGGAATGAGGCATCCTAGTCCGCGCCGAGTCCAAAATTCAAGCTCGCCGGAGCCTCACGCAACCCGCGAAGACTCCAGCGGAACGAAGACCGTAAACGTCGTCCCCTGCTGAACCACCGACTCCACCCGCAGGCCGAACCCGCCCTCCTTGGCAATCTCGTAGACCATCGTCAGCCCGAGCCCGGTCCCCTTCTGCGTCGAGAGTGCCTTGGTCGTGAAGAACGGCTCGAAGATCCGCGGCAGCACCTCGGACGCGATTCCGTGACCGGAATCGATCACCCGAACCGCAATATGCTCCGCCGCTTCTGCCGGCGTCAGAACCAGGCCGGACGGCAGTTCCTTGGTCCGCCCCGCCAGCACGCGGATCCGCCCGGGCCCCGAGATGGCGTCGGCCGCGTTGAACAGCAGATTCAGCAGCACCTGCCGCAGCAGATCGGAGCGAATCGCGCACGCCCGCGGAACGCCCTCCGGACTCACCTCGACCTCCGCGTGGATCCCGTCCGGCAACTGATCCGCAACAAGCCGCACCGTCTCCTGCAGGAACCCCACCAGATCCACGGACTGCGCCGCCCGCCGCCCCGTCAGCGTGAGACCCAGAATCGCCCGCACAATCGCGCTCCCCTGGTCCACCATCTTCTTGATCCGGTCCACCCGGGTCTGGATCTTCTCCCGATCCTCGAGGTTCGTCTCGATGATCTGGGCCGACCCCCGAATGATGGAGAGAATACTGTTGAAATCGTGGGCAATCCCGGCCGCGAGCGTGCCCAGGGCGCGCATCTTCTGACTGTGCAGCAGCTCCTGGTTGGCACGCTCCAGTTCCCGCGTGCGCTCCGCCACAATCCGCTCCACCTCGGCATAGCTCCGCACCAGGCGGAAATGGCGGTTCACCGCCAGCCACGCCAAACCCAGCGCCACCAAAACCGCCGCCGCCGTCACGGCCATCAGCCGTGGCTCGGCATACCACGGCACATACGCCGTGAACTCCAGCACCATCGGCTGGAACTCCTCGTTCAACGCCTCATCCGTCGCCCGCACCGAGAACCGATGCGGCCCGGCCGTCAACGCCGACACCGTCACCGAGGTCACCACCTCGGGAGACGACCACGGCCCCTCGTCCAACCGCGTCGCAAACCGAAGCCGCTCCGGCAACGTCAGGTCCCACTTGTCCCGACCGCGAAAAGTCACCGTCGGATGTTCCCGCACCGAAACCTCTCGGACCCCGCCCTCAAGCAGCACCGTCTGGGTTCGGGGCGGATCGACATCCACCTCCCGCGACAACCGGTACGCCCCCAAATCCGTGGCGACCCAGACCTCCCCACGACTGTCCGGACGACAGTCCCATACCTCCGCCCCGGGAAGACCGTGCTCCACCCCGTAGTCCGTCCAGACCCCCCGCGCGTAACGCGAAACCCGCTGCCCCGCCGCAAGCCACACGCTGCCGTCGTTTGCCCCTGCGATCTGCCGCACTCGGCCGCAACCCGCCCGCATCCATCTCCAGCCTCGGCCCTCCAGCAAATGGACTCCATCATCCGATCCACACCAAACGCGTTCCGCGTGCTCCGCGTAGAGACAGCGCGCCGGCACTTCAGGCCACCCGTCCGCCCGCCGGTACTCCTGCGCCTTCGGCTCCCACACATACAACCCGCCACCGCCCCCCACCCACCGCTCGCCCCCAGGCCCTTCCACGAGAAACTCCAACTCCGCTTCCCCCCGCCACCCCGCCACCTTGCCGTAGTCCGCAAAACGCTCGCCGTCGAATGCCTCCATCCGCAGCGCCTCCCCCGGACCCGACGTCGCCATCTGCACGGCCAACCGACCGTCTCGCGACACCCCCAGGATCCGGCGAATCCGGCGACCTTCCACCGGATGCGCTGTCGCCCCAAACTCCCCGGTGCGAACGTCACACCACCTCAGCATCCCCCCGGTGTCGACAAACCAGACCGCCCCCCACAGCCACGCCGGACGACTCTCCCGCATGCATTCCGTCTCCGCGGGAAAAGGAATGTAGCGCTCCGCCTCATTCTCCCTGACGCGCAGGCCGCGATCCTCCAGGAAGCAGATCCGGCTCTCCGCCGCCTCGAGCAGTGACCGGACCGGCTCCGTCGATGCCCCCGCGCCTCCCACGGCGCGCCACAGATTCGGACTGTGGCGGAGAACACCTGCCGAGGTCGCCAGCCAGAACGCATCTCCTACCTCGGGCGCCACTTCGTAAATCTGCGCGCCCTCCAACTCCGGCGCGGGGTCCGCCTCCCAATCATCCCCCCGATGCACGAACAGCCCCGCACGAGTGTGGGCCCAAACGGTGCCCTCCGTCCCGCGCCAGGCACCGCGCGTCCCCGGCGGCGCCAGAATCGGCGGCTGCCACGCGGTCCCATCGAAATGCACCACCACCCGGACTTCGTCTGGGGCCTCGGCAACGCTGGTCAAACCGCCCTCCTCGTCCTCGTGTATCCGTCCCACCAACTGGTGCTGCGATTCCTCAGGCATCAGCCTCACTTCCCAAGCAGTCTCCGGCGTCAACCGCCGCACCGGTCCCGTCAGCTTCGCCACTCCTCGAGCCCCGGCCACCCACAAGTCCCCTTCACGCGTCTGGAGGATGTCAACAAACCGTCCCAGGCCCGCATCGGACGCCCGGCGCAACACCAGGGAACGACGACGGCGCGCCTCATAGGACACCAACTGCTCCGGCAGCAGAACCAACACCCGATCGCGCTCCGCCGGAAGCAGCGGCACCGCGCGCAGGATCCGCAACGGATGCGCTTCCCGTTCCGCGCGCACCTCGGGAACCAGATAGGAGTGCCATTCTTCCGCCCGATACTCCGCCACCCCATCCCCGTGCAACGCCCATATCTGCCCCGACCGACTCTCATACACGGGGTAGTTCCCGAGCGGCCCCACGCTGATGGCCCGGACGTTGAATCCGTCCAGCCAGCTCACTGCCCTTCCTCCCGGGTGCACCACCCACACGTTCCCCCGCGGACTCACCGTCACGGCGACCGGAATGGCATCCGCCAACCCGTCTTCCACCCCGTACCGCCGCCACACACCCGCCGCTGCCAGGCACGCCCCGCAGACCCCGCCCGCCCACATCACAATCCAGAATCGCCACCAGATCCTCCCGATGCCCGCGCGTCCCCCCGGCAGCGCCGGCTCACCCGCCAGAGGAACTGCCTCCTTCAGAAACCTTGCCTGGTCCAGCCTCATGGCGCATCTCCACATCCCCCACCGCAGCCGGACATTCCGCAGGTCAAGGGACCACCAACCGATAGAATCGTCCCCCCGTAATCCCCGAAGAATCCGCAAACACCAGGACCGACCCGGTGCCTGTGACTGAGCCCACCACCTGCCACTCCGGAGAATTGGAATCCAGCGAGGACGCCGCCTCCACCACCGCCTGCTCCCCATACAACAAACCCTCCACCTGGAACTCAAACCGGCCGTCGCCCTGCCACATCGGGTTCGTCAACCGATAGGTGCGATCCACCACCTCCCGCACCGTCGACACCACCGCTCCTCCCACCGCCACCACCTCCGCTCCCGTCGTCGCCACCCCAAACAGGTAGCTGTCCGTCCCTGACGCGTTCGCGGTCCAGACCTCACCGTCTGCCGACACCAGAATCGTCCCCGCGCGGCCCACCGCAACATAGTTCGAATTCACGTGACTGACGCCGTACAGCGGCTGCGACGTCCCCGACGTTTGCGGCATCCATTCCCCCCCGTCGGCAGAGGTCAGAATCTCTCCCGAATCGCCCACTGCCACGAACTTCCCGTTGGCAAACGTCACCCCATGCATCCACGCCGCGGTGGGCGCATCGGCCATGGCCCATCCCGTCCCTCCGCTGTTCGAACGCAGAACCGTCCCCTGGTCGCCCACCGCCACAAAGAACTCCCCGTTCGAGGCCACCGCCTCCAACTGCACCTCCACGCCCGACTCCTGCCTCGTCCACACCTGACCAGTCGGGGACGTCAGAATCGTCCCGCCGTCCCCAACCACCACATACCTGCCTCCCCCAAATGCCGCCCCGCGCAGATAGAAGCCCGTCCCCGAATTCTGCTCCGTCCAATCGATGCCATTCGTCGACGTGAGCAAGACCCCGGCGAGTCCGGCAGCCACGTAGCCGTTCGTTCCATGAGTCACGGTTTGCAGCCAGTGCCGCCCCATCGACACCTCCTGCAGTTCCCAGACCGCCCCGTCCGGAGACGTCAGAACCGTGCTGTCGTCGCCCACCGCCAGAAACCGGCTCGGCGCGCGACAGACCGACCGCAGCAGATTCGTCGAAGGCGTGTCATGCACAAACCAATCGAGCTGCTGGGCCTCCAGCGAAGCCACCAGCGCCGACATCGCCACGCCAAACAACAGTCGCCAACGAACCCAATCTCGTGCCACAGGTCGGTACCTCATATCGCGAAATCGAACTCAACGTAACAGCCCCCTGGCCCTGTTTCCAGCAGCAAAACACCCCGCCCCGAAAACCAGGCGTATCTCGACAGTGCCCCCGGACCGCGGCTCTTCTGAGCCGCAGACGGACCGCGGCCGCACGCCGGACTGGCTCTGCGGGTCAGAAGACCCGCGGACCGAAGGACCGACCAGGCGAATTGGGGGCAGTGCCGAGATGCGCCTCCGAAAACCGGCTTTTCGGCTTCTCAAACCGTCACGTTCCGAGTATCGATACGGTTGAATGTTCCCCGGCCGGCATCTTCTCGATCGGGGCTGGCGACACCGCCATGCCGGAAAGGCCGCTTGAACCACCTCCCCCGAGTCCCCGACCGCGGGCAGCCAGGCGAAGCCAAGGCCGGCGAGGAATTGCTCCCGCTGGTGTACGACGAACTCCGCAAGCTCGCCGCCCACAAGATGGCGCAGGAAGCCCCGGGCCAGACGCTGCAGCCGACCGCTTTGGTCCACGAAGCATGGTTGCGGCTCGGCGGCGACGCCCAGCCCGCGTGGGAGAATCGCGCCCACTTCTTTGCCGCCGCCGCCGAAGCCATGCGCCGCATCCTGATCGAGAAGGCCCGACGTAGAGAACGCCGGCGGCACGGCGGACAGCTCCAGCGGGTGGAGCTGGATGCCGTCGAGATCGCCGCGCCGCTGCCGGATGACGACCTGCTGGCGCTCGACGAGGCGTTGAGCCGCCTGGCAGACCTGGACCCGCCGGCAGCCCAGTTGGTCAAACTGCGTTTCTTTGTCGGCCTGGGGCACGCCCACGCAGCCCAGATCCTGGGCCTGAGTCGCAGTGGCGCGGATCGAACGTGGGTGTTTGCACGCGCCTGGTTGTTCCAGCAGCTCCGCGCCGGTGAACCCCGCAAGCGGATCACCGAATGCGACCCAAGGCCCGAGACGGATGCCGGCACCCCTCGCTCCGCCTCGGGCGCCAGCTGACAGGAACCTGTCAGAACCTTGAAGCAAAACGACCGGAACCGGCGCATGGATAGCTGGCGGCCACGGGTACGGCTCCGCTGAAGGCCCTCCCGGCTGCGCGCCGCAACGCGCGGGGACCTCCGTTCGCCAGCCAGACTCGAGGTCAGCGCCGTGGATCGAACGACCAATGAATGCCGAACACGAACGGCTCAAGGAAATTCTGGCTGAGGCGGCGGCCAGAGTCGCCCCGACGGATCGCGCTGCCTATCTGGACGGCGCTTGCCGCGGGGACGCCGGGCTGCGATCTCGAATCGAGGCCCTCCTCCGGGCACATGACCACGCGGGTGACTTCCTGGATGCACCCATGGTAGCGCTGCCGCACGATACCGACGACGCCACCGCGGTCCTCCCCGTTTCCGAGAAGCCCGGCGATCAGATTGGCCGCTACAAACTGCTCCAGCAGATCGGCGAAGGGGGCTGCGGCGTGGTCTATGTGGCCGAGCAGGAGGAACCGCTCCGAAGGCGCGTGGCCCTCAAGGTCATCAAGTTGGGCATGGACACCCGGCAGGTCATTGCTCGGTTTGAAGCCGAACGCCAGGCCCTGGCTCTCATGGACCACCCCAGTATCGCCAGGGTTTTTGACGCCGGTGCCACCGAGACCGGGAGGCCGTACTTCGTCATGGAGTTGGTCCGGGGGATCAAAATCACCGACTACTGCGACCAGAACAACCTCTCGACCCGGGAGCGGCTGGACCTGTTCATCCAGGTTTGCCGCGCCATCCAGCACGCGCATCAGAAAGGCATCATTCACCGCGACGTCAAGCCGTCGAATATCCTGGTGACGGTCAACGATGGAGTGGCCGTGCCCAAGGTGATCGACTTCGGGATCGCCAAGGCCACAGCGCAGCAGCGTTTGACGCACAAGACGATCTACACCGCCTTCGAGCAATTCATCGGCACACCGGCCTACATGAGCCCGGAGCAGGCGCAGATGACCAGCCTGGATATTGACACTCGAAGTGACGTCTACGCCCTAGGCGTGCTGCTCTATGAGTTGCTGACGGGCAAAACGCCGTTTGACGCCAAAGAACTGCTCGCAGCCGGGCTGGACGAGATGCGCCGGACGATTCGCGACACGGAGCCAGTGCGGCCGAGCACGCGATTGCACACGCTGCCGGGCGAGGAGTTAACCACGACCGCCAGGCGGCGCGGAACGGAGGCGCCGAAGTTGATCCACTTGGTACAGGGCGATCTGGACTGGATCGTGATGAAGTGCCTGGAGAAAGACCGCACACGACGGTACGAGACCGCAAACGGATTGGCGCAGGACGTCGAACGGCACTTGAAGCACGAGCCGGTGGCGGCGCGCCCGCCGAGCACTGTCTATCGGACTCGGAAGTTCATTCGGCGGAACCGGGTGATGGTGACTGGGGTGGCGATGGCGTTCTGCCTGGCAGCCGTCACCATCGCCGGGGCCGTCTTCTGGCTCCGCAACACGCGTGTCCAGCAGGCGAAGACCAAGGCGCTGCCTGAGATGGAGCGGTTCATCGAACAGGGCGCCCTGACTTGGGACTATTCCAAGGCTCGACAGGCTCTCCAAATCGGTCAACGCGCCTCCCGATATCTCAACGATGAGCCAAGACTCAAAAAGGCCATGGAGGCCTGTTCGGGTCTCTGGTCAATCAAATCCGATCCTCCGGGGGCGCGGGTGAGGATCCAGCCCTACGACGACCCAAGTGCGGATTGGGAGGCTCTGGGTCAGACCCCGATGCAGAACCTCCGACTGGCGCGGGGCTTCTACCGCGTGAGGCTCGAGAAGACGGGCTATGAACCCGTCGAGGCGGTAGCGGGCTTGGGCGGTGGTGGACTATTCAGGAAACTCGATCCAGCGGGCACCATCCCCCCTGGGATGGTCCGTGTTTCGGGCAGGAATGTGGCCATCGCCGGAATTGGCGACGTCCCCAGCTTCTTCATCGACCAGTTCGAAGTCACCAACCGCCGGTTCAAGGAGTTCGTTGACGCCGGCGGCTATCACAATCCTCGTTACTGGAGAGAGCCGTTCCTTCGCGATGGCAAGACCCTGGCCTGGGAAGAAGCCATGTCCGTTTTCCGCGACCGGACCGAGCGACCCGGTCCGGCCACCTGGGTGTCCGGTGATTACCCCGAGGGTCGTGCCGACCACCCGGTCGCCGGGGTGAGCTGGTATGAAGCCGCGGCTTACGCCGAGTTTGCCGGCAAACGCCTGCCCACCAAAGATCACTGGGCCCTGGCGGCCGGGTTCGATATCAGTGACCTCTTTGTTGCCTTTCCCAGCGCGATCGCCGCCGTCAGCCGGTTTCACGAAGACGGACCGGCCCCGGCGGGCAGTCACAAGGGCATGAGCTGTTACGGCGCGCTGGATATGGCGGGCAACGTCCGCGAGTGGTGCTGGAATGAATCTCCGGACGGGCGGTTCATCCGGGGCGGGGCTTGGAACGATCTGGTGTACACCTATACCCTCGAGAGTCAGCAGTCTCCATGGGATCGCTCGATCCAAAGCGGTTTCCGCTGTGTGATCTATCTGGATCGGGACGAGACTCCGCCAACGCTCTTTGAGCCGAAGGGCCTGTGGCGGGAGCGGGATTTCAGGAAAGAAAAACCGGCGGATGACGTGGTCTTCCAGATTTACAGGGCCCGGTTCGACTACGATCGAAGCGAACTCAAGGCCGCGGTGGAGAAACGGGACGAAAGCGCGGCCGACTGGGTCGTGGAGCGGGTCACGTTCGATGCTGCCTATGACCACGAGCGCGTGATGGCCGAAGTTTACCTGCCACGAAACGGCCGCAAGCCTTTTCAATCCGTCATCTTGTTTCCCGCCGCCGACGCCGTGGGCGGGTGGATGCCCGCTTCGACCCGGGGGTACTTTGAGATGGGCTTGGACTGTTTTGTGAAGAGCGGGCGGGCGTTCGTGTTTCCCGTTTATCACGGAACCTATGAAAGGACGGGGGACATGACCGTGCTGAAACGCTGGCCCATGGAAGAGTACCAGCACGCCTACACGGACCACTTGGCCAAATGGGTGAAGGACTTCCGACGTTGCGTGGACTACCTCGAGACCCGACCCGATTTCGACCGCGAGAGGATCGCCTTCTGCGGCGCCAGTTGGGGGGGCATTATCGGAGCCATCATCCCCGCCGTCGAGCCGAGGGTCCGCGCCAACATCCTCATCCTGGGCGGATTCGAGGCCAACTTCGCCCGGCCGGAAGCCCATGGCCTAAACTACATCTCACACATCACCGTCCCCACCCTCATGCTCAATGGAACCAAAGACCTGACCTTCCCGCTGGAAACGTGTGTCCGCCCCGCATTCAACCTGCTCGGTACTCCGGAGCAAGACAAGCGGTTGATCCTCGATGATACCGGTCACTATGTGCCCAGAGACAGACTTAGCCGGGAGTCGGTGGCCTGGCTGGACAAGTATTTCGGACCGGCCAGATAGAATCCTTGAAACCCCAGACATGACGCGATCAAGTCAAGTGTTGTCTGTACCCCCTCTCGCCTGGTTTCAAGGATTCTATCCGTGGATGCGCGCGGGCTTTACCCTGATCGAGCTGTTGGTCGTCATCGCCATCATCGCCATTCTGGCCGGGATGCTCCTGCCCGCCCTCGGTAAAGCCAAGGCCAAAGCCCAGATGATCGGGTGCTTGAGCAACCTCAAAGAACTCCAGCTCTGCTGGACGATGTACGCCGACGACAATCTCGACGTCATGGTGCCAAACAAGACGATTTGGAGCGGCAGTATCCCGCTCAGCGCGACCAACTCCTGGCTGGTCGGCAATGCCCGCGTGGATCGGACCACGACGAACATCGAGAACGGCGTGTTGTTCCCCTACCTTCGATCGGTGGAGCTTTACCACTGCCTCGCGGACCGGTCAAAGATCGAGAGTTCATTTGCGAGCCGAAAATGGCTCACGCCGCTTCGCACCCGGAGCTATTCGCTGAATGGCTGGCTCAACGGCGCGAATCCCGGGGACGGTACACCCAGCCGCTTTGTGCGCGCCTCGCAGTTGGTCCATCCGCCCCCAGCCCAGGTTTTCGTTTTTCTGGATGAACACGAGAATACCATCGACGACGGCGCTTTCGGCCTATTCCCTGAGCCGGACGCACGCTGGATCAATACACCAGCGGATCGGCATGGCCAGGGCGGCAATCTGTCGTATGCCGATGGCCATGCGGCGCGGTTGACGTGGCGCTGGCCAAAACGTCCAGCCGACCTGGAATGGATGAAATCGGCCGCCAATGACCGGGACCTGGCGGACCTGCGCGATTTGCAGCAGACGATTCCGCAATGAACCGAGCCGCAGACCTTGGTGAAACTCGCAACCGTCGAGTCGAATCCATGAGCGCAAGAGTTCAGTCTTAGATTTCGAATCTCGGGCAGAGGGCTGAACCGCCTCTGCCTGCCGCGCTGACAGAATTCACTCCTTTGAAAAGGGGCCACTGGCCCTCACGCGTGGAGTGTTGTCTGGCGCCGACAGATTTCGCCACCCACGAAGGGTCGCGGAGAAGAAAAACAGGAAAGACAACAAACAACAGAAAGGTTAGCAGATATGAAACGATCAACATCAGTGCGAGGGATCACGACCCTCACCCTTTGCACGCTTGCGTTGGCCGCACTGGCCAGCGGGAGCAGCGCCCGCGCAGGCACTCTGATGGTAACGACGCGCAACGACAGCGGTCCCGGGTCTCTGCGCCAGGCGATCGCTGATGCCAGCGCGGGAGGGGACACCATTCAGTTCAGCATCAAGGGCGCAATCACCCTCACCAGTGGCGCACTGGTTATCGACAAGAGCCTGGACATCGAAGGTCCCGGCCCCAACAAGCTCAGAATCAGCGGCAATCACGCCAGCCGGGTCTTCGTCATCGACAGGGGAAACGTGACGATCGCGGGAGTCACGATCAGCGACGGTTTGGCCGACGGCAGCTCGGATCCGCCGAGCACCGGCGGCGGCGTCCTCAACTACGGTATCCTGACTCTGTCCAACGATGTGGTGTCAGGCAACCAAGCCCTCGGTGACCCGAACCAGGGCCTGTTCGGCTTTCCTGGTTTCTTCGCCGGCTTCTCCAGGGGCGGCGGGGTGGTCAACTTAGGCACGCTGCGGGTCACCGCCTGTCAGTTCATCGGCAACCTGTCGCGGGGCGCCGACGGCGGCAGCGGTCTGGCTCAAGGGTTTGGCATGGCTGGCGCCCTCAACAATCGGGGCGAGGGCGAGATCACCGGCAGCGAGTTCATCGGCAACGTGGTCCAGGGCGGCAACGGCTGCACCGGCGATTTCGCGGGTGGGTGTAGCGGTGGGGCCATCGCGAACAATGGCACCCTGAGTATCACCGGCAGCACGTTCAGCCGGAACCAGGCCTTGTCCGGCCACGACAACTTCGGAGACGGCAGCGGTTTCGCCCTCAGCGGCGCCATTCACACCGAGACCTTCGACCTTGGCCCCGCCTTGCTGGACCTCTCCGACAGCCGGTTCGACCACAACCAAGCCGTTGGAGGCAACAGCAACAGCGGCGCGTTCAGCGGCAGTGCCATGGGCGGCGCGGTCCATTTCGCCTATGCGTCCGGGGCCATCAGCGTGTGCACGCTGGATCATAACATGGCCATCGGGGGCGCCGGGGCTCCGAGGGCCGAAGGTGGCTGGGGCAACGGCGGCGCCCTACAGATGGAGGGTGCGTCCGTGACGGTCAGCGACTCGAGGCTCGAACACAACCAAGCCCTGGGCGGTCCAGGGGGGGTGGGGGCCAATGGCGGCCTAGGTCTCGGCGGTGGGCTCACCAGCGGGGGCGGGTCGGACGTGTACGTCCTTAACACCCTCGTGGCGCACAACCACGCCCAAGGCGGCCAGGGCCGCCCCGGGGGCCCCGGCGGCCCCGGTTGGGGCGGCGGGCTCATTGTCGGCACGGTCAGCAGCGCCACGCTCACCCTCGAAGGTACGACCGTTACCCACAATCTCGCTCTTGCCGGCGGTCCCGGAGGCGAAGGCGCGGGCGGCGGGGTCTATGTGTATGCCCCGGGAACCCTCAACTGCGACCCTACGACCGTCATCAAGAAGAACCACGCCTCCACCACCGGCGACGACATCGCTCCCTGATCCGGCGCCAAAGCCTTCGCCGCTCACGCGAGCGGCGAAGGCAAGAAGGCGGATGAACCCACTTGGGTCTGGTGTCGCCGGTGCCACTCTGCCTTCCGGGTCGGGTGGTAGCAGGCGGAGCCAGCCGCAGCATGGAACACCAATGGAAAGGCAGAGCTTGTGAAGACCCTGTATACCACTCGATCCAACCCGACGCCGACGAGAACAATCAAAACGGGCCTGTGCCGGCTGCTGTTGTTGGCGTCTGCCAGCATTACCGGTCTGAGCCAGCCCACCATTCAGTTCGCCGTGTCGAGTTGCACGGTGCCCGAGCTGGATAGCACCATCAGCCTCAGCGTCCACCGCTCGAGAGATTCGACTCACGCCGTGACGGTGGATTTTGCCACTGCCGACGGCACCGCCACAGCAGGCGCGGATTATGTCGCCACGAACGGCACCCTGGCGTTCGCGCCGGGAGAAACCAATCAGTTCATCTTCGTGCCCATCCGGAATGATGGGTTGGTCGGAGGCACGAGGAGGTTCCAAGTGATTCTGGGCAGTCCGACGGACGGCGCGGTCCTGGGCACGCGCGCCGTTGCCAACGTCAACCTCCAAGATGGTGACAAGGGTCTGCATTTCTATGTGCCCAGTCTCTCGGTCAACGAAGACGCGGGCACGGTGGAAATCAAGGTCGCCCGCGGCGACGACGGCGAGAATCGGGTAAGCGTGGACTTCTCCACCACGGACGGCACCGCCAAAGCCGGTCCGGATTACACGAGCACGTCCGGCACCCTGGTCTTCGAGGCCGGGGAGGTGCTGCAGTCATTCCTGGTGGCAATTCCCAACGACGCCCTGACGGAGCCGAGCAAGTTCTTCCGCGTAACGCTCGCTCATCCCACCGGCGGTGGCGAGTTGGGTTCGCCCTCCGCGGCCACGGTGACCATCCAGGACACCGATCAGAAACTCGAGTTCAACCCCAGGAATTGCCAGGTGCGCGAGGATGCGGAGTTTGTCGAGGTGCCCATCACCCGAGGGGAGAACGACACATCGGCAACGGTGGATTACGTCACGACCGATGGCACGGCCATCGCCGGTCTGGATTACGTCGGCATGACGAACACAGCCTACTTTGCTCCTGGCGAACGGCAGAAATGGATCCAGATCCCCATTCTCCATGATGGATTCAAGGAGGCCACGAAGTCCTTTGGCGTTGCCTTGAGCAATCCCACCGGCGGGGCCGCTCTCGGAAGTCAGCGAACCGCAACCGTTCAGATCTCCGACAACGATCCCGGAGTTGGGTTCACGGCCAACAGCTTCTTCGCTTCGAGGAGCGCCCGTGTGGCGCAAGTCCCCGTCAGGCGGGGCCACGACGAACCGAAGGGTCCGTTCACGGTGGACTTTCGAACGGTGGATGCCTCGGCCCGCGCGGGCGTGGATTACCAAGCCTGTTCGGGGACGGTGGAGTTCGCGGCCGACGAGACTCTGCAGACGATTGCGATTCCGCTCCTCCAAGACTCCACGGCCGCGGGGCGCAGGTCCTTCCGGGTGTTGTTGAGCAACCCGTCGGACGGCATCCCTCTGGGAACTGCGACCGCGGCGGTCAATCTCTGCAACCCCGGAGGTTACCACCCCATTCTCCCGCCGATGGACGCCGAACCCGAGCTGCACGCGGAGGCTGGTGTCCTGCTCCTGAGTTGGCACGGAGACGGGGCGCTGCAACGGTCCGACCAAGTGGACGGTCCTTGGGAAGACCTCCCCGGCGAGGAGAGCCCCTACGCGATGAAGCCCAGCCTCCGCCGGAGCTTCTACCGCATCCAATGCAGCCGCCCGACCGAGGTTTACGTGCCCGCCAGCTATGACGACCAGACCCCGCTGCCCTTGATCCTGGTGCTCCACGCGTTGGGCGGAGACGCTGCCGGAATGCGCAGTTGGTTCCCCCTCGAGCCCCTGGCCGAGTCCAGAGGCTTCCTCCTCTGTTACCCCAACGGGACCATAGACGCGTCCGGGCTCTCCACCACCGGGCTCCGCTTTTGGAACGGACCCGATTTCCTGAGTTTCTCAGATCCGAACATGGATGACTCCGGTTATTTGCGCGGGGTGATTGAGGAAATCCAGCGCCGGTTCGCGGTGGATTCCAAGCGCATTTACCTGACTGGGGTCTCCAGCGGAGGTGCGATGGCGCACCGCTTTGCCTGCGAACACGCCGATCTGATCGCCGGGATCGCCAGCGTTTCCGGACGGACGTACTACGATCCCAACCGTTGTCATCCCGCGCAACCCGTGCATGTGTTGCAGATCGACGGTAGCGCCGACAACTACCTGGGTTGGACGGGCGATGCCTACGGCCTGCCCGTGGTCGCCGAGGCCCCCGGCGCGGTCAGAACCGTCCAGAATTGGGCCAGGCTGAATGGCTGCCATGAGCCGGTGATGGAAGCCGCTCCCTCGCTCGATCTCTCGACCTCCGCCGCTGGAATGGACACCACCGTGCTGCGCTACACCCAATGCCCGCCTCGTGGCGCCGTTGAACTGTGGACGGTGAACGGCGGCGGGCATGCCCCCACGGATTCGGCGGAGTCTCGCGTACGGCTGGTCGACTGGTTGTTGGCGCATCCCAAACCATAACGACCCGGACACCGAACCTGGGACTGGGCGATTCCTTCACGCCCAGCGGGCGGCTCTGGAAGCAGCAAGAACAAACAACAGAAAGGTGGCTCCCAGAAAGGACCAACACCGATTCGGGGAATGAGCACGCTCGCAGTTTGCGCCCTTGCCCGGCGGCAACGGCCGCGCGAGCGGTGGGCGTATCTTGACACTGCCCCCGGACCGCGGCTCTTCTGAGCCGCAGCCGGACCGCGACCGCACGCCGGATGGGCTCTGCGGGTCAGAAGACCCGCGCCCCAAAATGCTGAGCAGGCTCATTGGGGGCAGTGTCAAGATGCGCCCGCGAGCGGTGCCGGCCGGTCTTTCCGCTGGCTTTTGTTTACCGGTTGGTAAGATAATTGACGGATGCGGCCTGCGGACCCCGAGCATCAGCGGCGTCAGATCGCCAAGATCCTCCGCCATGCGCGGCGACTGTTCGCGCAGTACGGTTATGACCGGGTGAGCATGGACCGGATCGCGGCGGCGTGCCGCCTGACCAAGCCAACCCTGTATTACTACTTCAAGGACAAGCGTTCGGTGCTGCTGGCCACGCTGCGGGCTCACTGGCAGCGGCAGGCGCACACCTTGCTCTCCTTTCAGTCGGCCCCAGGTCTCCGACAGACCCTGACGAACCTTGCGGAACAGCTCCTGGAAGAGACCCGGCGGCCGGAGAACAGCGATATCATCCGGGTGGTGTTGGCGGAAAGCGCCCGGCACCAGGAGATCGGTCGTGCCTTTGTCCACGAACTGGGCCCGGTCTTCGGCACCAAGCTGACGCGGGTGCTCGAGCCCTTCCTGCAGCAGCGCTATTCCAAGCGCGCGACGTTGGCCCTCGTCCACCAGTTTGTCGGCAGCCTGGCGCATTACTCGCTCATCAGCCAGATCTTCAAGACCG
>CAYSPU010000042.1:0-28714 GCA_964432995.1 uncultured Verrucomicrobiota bacterium | reverse complement strand
GGACTCCATAGGCGAGGCGGCGGCAGAGGCGGAACCGAATGGCCGTCAGATGTCCGAGTCAAGTTGAACAGCCATGGTCTGAGGCGCCGCCTCGCTGGCCCGGAAATCTCACGCGCCCCCCGGCCGAAGACCTCCAGCTACCCCAGACAGCCGCGCCACGCCTGCGCCAACTCCACCTGGCGCCGCACCCCCTCCACGGACGCCGCTTCCCCCAACCGCGGAAACCGACACACCCGCCCCTTCCCCAGGAATTCCTCCAGCAACTTGCCGTTCGCCGGCGCCGAGGCATCCGACGTGCCAGTGGCGTTCAGCACCACCACCGCCCGGCGCGCCGCCCCGCGCGGCAGGGCCGCCAGCACCAACCGCACTTGATTCACCGCTCCCAACCGGTTCGGACACACCACCACCGGTACCGCCCTCAATCCCGCCACCAAATCCCGCGTGCTCCAGCCTTCGCCCAACGGACTCAGCAACCCGCCCGCTCCTTCCACCACCAGGAAGTCGCAGCGCCGCCGCAGCCGCCGCAACCAGGCCAGCACCGGCCCCTTCCGAATCCGGCGCCCCTCCAACCGCGCCGCCAGCACCGGTGCCAATGGCCGCCGGAAATGCCACGGATTGACCGCATCCAACGACACCGCCCCCCCCAGCGCGGCCCGCAGCGCCCGCGCGTCCCCCCGCCCCCCGGAGGCCACCGGCTTGACGGCCAGCACCCGCCACCCCTGCGCCCTCGCCCAGGCTGCCAACCAACACCCCACCACCGTCTTCCCTACCCCCGTGTCCGTCCCCGTAATCACATACACTCGGCTCCGCATGACCGCGCATCCAACCAGAACCGCTCGGGAGCATCGACTCAAAAGAGCAGCACCCAAGAGAGCGGATCGCCCGTCGCCCCGAACGCAAGCAAGACCGGCGTTCAAGACCGGGGCGCGCGCGCTGCCGTCGTGCTGCCATCATGCGATCCCCCCCGTGCAAAACTTTGTTGCACCTGCAACAAAGTTTTGCAGGGCGCTCTTGGCACTGCGGCGCCCGGCCGTCGGCCAAAGAATTCAGGATTGCCAGCCAACGCCATCTTGGGTTAGCGAGGCACCCATGCACCGCCCCGCGGCAACGGCTCCCCCCACTCCTCAGCCCCAACCTCGCCGGCGGCCGCCGACGCCACCCCCGGGCAGCGCCTCCTGGCGCGATCCGTGGGTCCAACTCAAGACCTTCTCCTACCACCCCACCATCTACCCGGCCATGATCCGCCAGGCCTCCGCAACCGCCTGCCCCGGCAGCCTGGTCGCCGTCTACGACAAGGAAGGCCAACCCTTCGGCGCGGGGCTCTACAATCCCCGAGCCCGCGTTCCCCTCCGCGTCTGCTATCACGGGACCGAACCTTTCGACGAAACCGGCTTCGTCCGCCTCCTCGATCAGGCGGTCGCCCTGCGTCTGGACCTCCTCCGGCTGCCGGAAGAAACGGATGCCTTCCGCGTGGTGCACTCCGACGGTGACCGTCTGAGCGGACTGGTCGTGGACCGCTACGGCGATGTGCTCAGCGCGGCAGTGCACAGCCTCGGAGTCTTCCAGCGCCTCCCCAAATGGCTGCCCCACCTGCACACGCGACTCGGCACCCAGCGCGCCGTCGTTGAGGTCGAACCCGCCGTCGCCCGGGCGGAAGGAATCGCCACCCGGAAGTTCGTCTCCGACGCCGTCCGCTCGGTGCTGATCCGTGAACACGGCGTGCGCTACGAAGTGGATTTCGACGAAGGCCACAAGACGGGGTTCTTCTGCGACCAGCGCGGGAACCGCCGGCGCCTGGCGGACCTGGTTCGCGACCGTCGCGTCCTTGATCTCTGCTGTTACACCGGCGGTTTCGCCCTCGCCGCCAAGGTCCTGGGGCACGCCACCGAGGTCACGGGCGTGGATCTCGACGAAAAAGCGGTGGCGCGCGCGCGCCGGAACGCCAATCTCAACCAGGTGCGGGTGGAATGGGTCCACTGCGACGCCTTCGCTTACGCCCGGCAGATGCAGAAGAACGAGCGCCGGTGGGATGCTGTGGTGCTCGATCCGCCGAAGCTTCTGCTCCATCGCGACGAGACCGACGAGGGGATGCGCAAGTACGAGGATCTGAACGGACTGGCGCTGTCCCTGGTGGCGCCGGGCGGCTTGTTCGTCACCTGTTCGTGCTCCGGCTTGCTTTCGGCCGAGGACTTCGAGCGCCTCGTGATTCGCGCCGCGCACCGCGCCGGCCGCCGGATCCAGTTCCTGGAGCGGACCGGAGCCGGCCCCGATCATCCGGTCATGTCCAATTGTCCCGAGAGCCGCTATCTGAAAGTCCTCTGGGCGCGGGTGCCGTAGCCGCGGGGCGGAAGGCGGGAACACCAGTTTCCGCTTTGGGAGCCATGCGGCATCTGTTACCTTCCGCGCATGAACGTCCTGGTCACCGGCGGCGCCGGATTCATCGGCTTCCACGTCTGCGAACGGCTGCTGCGGGACGGCCACGCCGTGTGGGTCCTCGACGACTTGAACGACTTCTACGAGCCGTCGATCAAGCAGGCGAACCTGCGCGATCTCCAGGCGCTGGCCAAGCCGTTTGCGTTCGTGTTTGGCAACCTGGTGGATCGCGCGGTGCTCGAGGAGGTGTTGGGCAGCGTGCAGTTCGACCAGGTGATCCACTTGGCGGCGCGGGCGGGCGTTCGCCCCAGCCTGCAGGAGCCGGCGCTCTACCAGCGGGTGAACGTGGAGGGAACCGCCAGCCTCCTCGAGGCCGCCCGCGGCCACGGCGTGCGCAAGGTCACCATCGCGTCGTCGTCGTCGGTCTATGGCGTGAACTCGAAGGTGCCGTTTGCGGAGAGCGATCCCATCTTCCGCGCGATCTCCCCCTATGCGGCCAGCAAGCTGGCGTGCGAGGCGCTCGGACATGTCTACCATCACGTCTACGGCATGGACATCATCATGCTGCGTTTCTTCACGGTCTACGGCCCGCGGCAGCGCCCGGACTTGGCGATTCACAAGTTCGCCCGGCTGATCGAGGCGGGGAAGCCGATCCCGGTGTTTGGCGACGGTTCGACGGCGCGGGATTACACCTATGTGACCGACACCGTCGACGGGGTGATGGCCTGCACCCGGAAGGAGTTTGGCTACGCGGTGTTCAACCTGGGCGAATCGCAGACGGTGACGTTGAGCCGGCTGATTCAGTTGCTGGAAGAAAGCCTGGGCAAGCGGGCGCAAATCGACCGCCAGCCACCCCAGCCGGGAGATGTGCCGATCACCTACGCCGATGTGACCCAGGCGCGCGCGCAACTGGGCTACGACCCGCGCGTGCGGATCGAGGAAGGGATCCCGAAGTTCGTGGCATGGTTCCGCGGCCGGTGACGGGATGCCGGCCCGGAGCAGCGACTGACAATGCCTTTCATGGATCCTGCCACCTCACGCCGAAGCCCTTGGCGCATCGCGCCTGGGGTCATGAACCGATCTGCCGACTCGCCGCCGTGCCGGCCTCCGACACACCGGCTCAGGCGGAGCGAAAGACCAGCTCCGTGGAACCGGTGTGGGACCGTGCGCTCTGGAGGAAGGCCGTGAACGCCCCTCGGAAGCTGCTGTGCGAACTCATCGCCCTGCCGAGCGTGAACCCGGCGTTTCTCGTGAAGGACGATCCGGGGGGAGGCGAACGGCAGGTGGCCGAGTTCCTGGCGGCGACCGCGGCCAAGGCGGGGCTGGACATCGAGTTCCAGCCGGTGCTCCCCGGGCGCGCCAATCTGCTCGCCCGGTGCCTGCCGCGCGGCCGGGTCCGGCATCGGGTGTTGCTGGCGCCGCATCTGGACACGGTCGGAGGCGGGAGCGCCGACCATTTCACGCCGCGCCTCGTTGGCGGGCGACTGTATGGCCGCGGGGCCTGCGACACCAAAGGCAGCGTCGCCGCGATGCTGTCGGCCCTGATCGCCCTGGTCGAGTCGAAGCGGCGCCCGCCGGCAACGGAGGTGGTGTTTGCGGGTTTGGTGGACGAGGAGGACGCGCAGGCGGGATCGCGGGCGTTGGCGGCGAGTGGCCTGTGCGCCGATCTCGCGGTGGTGGGCGAACCGACCGGACTCAAGGTGGTGACCGCCCACAAAGGGGATCTCTGGCTGGAGATCGAGACACGGGGGCGGGCCGCGCACGGATCGCGACCGGAGCTGGGAAAGAGCGCGATTGTGGCGATGGCCACCGTGGTGCGGGCGCTGGAGGGGGATTACGCGGCGGACTTGCGGCGGCGCCGGCACGGCCTGCTGGGCTCACCGACGGTGAATGTGGGAACGATACTGGGGGGCGTGCAACCGAACATCGTGCCGGATCGTTGCCAAATCCGCGTCGATCGGCGGACGATACCGGGCGAGACGGAAGCCGGGGTGCGACGCGAGATTCGTCGGATGCTGCGCCGGGTTGGGGCGACGGCCCGGGTGGCGAATCTCCCGCACGGGCCATGTCCACCGCTCGAAACCGACCACCGTCAGCCGATGGTGCAACTGCTGCTCCGGGCCGCGGACCAGACGGGTCCGGCCGGCGCGGACTACTTCTGCGACGCTGCCATCCTGGCGGCGGGCGGCATGCCGAGCGTGGTTTTCGGTCCGGGCAACATCGCGCAGGCGCACACGGCGGATGAATGGATTTCGCTCCGCCAAGTCGACGGAGCGACGGCGCGGTTGCGGCGGTTCCTCGAGTCCTTGCCGTGATGCGCATTGCGTTCCTCACGCACGAGCCGTTCCACCCGCCATCGGGAGGCGGGTCCGCGGAGGCGATCTATCTGGTGCGGGAGCTGGTGCGCCGCGGGCACGAGGTGCATCTGTTTGCCCCGGAGTTTCCCGACGTCGAGCGCGTGGCGGCGGAGTATGGGATCACGGTGCATCCGTTCCGGCGGTGGGCGATGGGGCGGTACACGTCCCTGCGAACGCCCAAGTACCTCCTGTATCCGTTCTTCCTCCGGCGCCTGGTTGAAGGGGTGGGGCGCGCGGTCTCCTTCGACCTGGTGTTGTCGCAGCACGCGATCGCGGCGGTGGCGGCGGGTGGTCTGCGGCGTTCGCTGCGCGTGCCGGTGGTGATGAACTTCCTCGATCACCTGACGGCGTTCATGGAGACCTGGCCCTGGTGGACGGCGCCGCGTCCGTTGGTGCGGGCATTGATGCGCTACGAGCTGTCCTTACCGCGGCGTCACGGGGCGGACGGCGTGCTGGCCGTCTCGGATCCGCTGGCGGATCGGCTGGTGGCGGCGGGGTGCGCGCCGGACCGGGTATTGCCGATCTACTATGGGTATGACGCGTCTCTGTTTCGCTACGCGGATCCGGCGGCGCTCGAGGGGGGGCCGCCGGTGGTGGTGATGCACGGGTCGTTCGACCGCCATCATTTGGGACCGATTGCCGCCACGGCGCTTCGGGTGGTCGCGCGGGAGCGACCGGACGTGCGGTTTCGTTTTGTGGGACGGGAGACGGAGACGCTGACGGCGTTTCGGCGGCGCCTGGCCGGAGCGCAGCCGCCGGTCGCGCTGGAGGTCACGGGCTTCATGCCGTATGCCGAAGTGGCGGGGCAACTGGCCCGGGCCGCCGTGGGGATGGTGCCGTACGAGGAGTCGACCGGGGTTCACTGCGCGTTCGTGGCCAAGACCGTCGAGTACCTCGGCGTGGGGTTGCCCGTGGTCAGCACCCCGCTGGAGAGCGCCCGGCGCTACTTCGCGAACGAGCCGATGGTGCGCTTTGCGGAGTTCGAGGGCGAGGGATTCGCGCGGCAGATTCTCTCCTGGCTGAAGGAGCCGGTGGCGCGGCGGCGCGCGTGGGGTCAGGCCGCCAGCGAGCGGGTTCGGCAGAACCTCGATTGGGGGGTGATCAGCGCGAAGGCGGTTGACTTCGTGGAACGAATCGGGCGATCAAGGCCGGCGCGCGGGGCGGCGAACGCCGGCAGCGGTTGAGATGGTGTGGAGGGCGAATGGCCCCGGCAGGCGAACGCAAGGAAACGTCGTGCAGATGGAATCCAGGAACGGACAACAGGCGGCGTCGGGCACCGAGGTGGAAAGCCACACGACGTTTCTGCGACAGGGGAGCTGGCTGGTGGTGGCGACGGTGGCCGGCGGGGTGTTCATGATGGGGACACAGGTGGTAGCCCAGCACTGGATGGTGCCCGGGGAGTATGTCGTGTTCTGCGCGTTGCTGCGGGTATTCTTGCTGATGGGCATTCCCTCGGCCGGTTTGCAGACGGTTTTTGCGCAACAGACGGCGTCGGCGGTGACGGCGGAGCAGCGGTTGGTGCTGGCGGCGACGGTGCGGGCGGTGTTGGCGGCCACCCTGGTGGTGTGGTGCGTGATCGGGGCGGTGACGGCGTTCGCCCAGGAAACGTGGGTGACGCGGCTCAAGATCGGGAATCCGGCGGCGCTGTGGGTGACGGTGATGATCGGGCTGGCGGCGCTGTGGTTGCCGGTGTTCAAGGGGGTGTTGCAGGGGCGCCAGCGGTTCGCGGGTCTGGGTTGGACGCTGATTCTGGACGGGGTGGGGCGGTTCCTGTCGGTCACCGTCCTTCTCTGGTTGGGGGGCCAGGCGGCGGGCGGCATGACCGGGGCCTTGCTGGGCCAATTGGCGGCCCTGGTCGTCGGGGTCTGGTTGCTGCGGCATCTGGTGCTGGACAGCGGTCGCGGCTTCAGGTGGGGTCCGTGGCTGCGTCGCGTGGTGCCGTTCAGCCTCGGAGCCGGCTCCATTGTGTTCATCTCGAACGCGGACGTGGTGTATGTGCAGAGCATCTTTCACGTCGACCAGACGACCCTCTACATGCCTGCGGCGATGATTGGGGTCGCCCTGGTGTGTGTCACCACGCCGTTGGCGGCGGTGATGTTCCCGAAAGTGGCGCGCAGTGCGGCACTGACGCGAGGGACGCATGCGGTGCAACTGGCGCTGGGGGCGACGGCGGCGCTGGGGGCGCTGGCGGCGCTGGCGTGCACGGCGTTTCCGAAGCTGCCGCTGCAGATCATCTACGTGGGGAGTCCGCAGTATTGGGCGGCGGCGCCGCTAGTGCCGTGGTTTGCCTGGGCGCTGGTGCCGTTGATCGTGGCGAACGTGCTGTTGGGGAATCTGCTGGCGCGCGAGCGCTTCGGGGTGGTGCCCTGGGTGACCTTGCTGGTCGTGGCCTACGGGGTGACGCTGGTCTGGCTCCGGCCGCATCTGCTGGCCTTCGCCGAGCCGCTGGATGCGTTTCGGTGCGTGTTGGGCACCTTGGGCGGCTACAACCTGCTGCTGCTCGCCGTCACCGTGTTCTTCACGTTCCGGGAGAAGGTCCCGGTCGGGGCGGGGGAGCCCGCAGCTTAGCGTAGACCCACGTCTCCAGCGGACGCAACGGCCGCAGCCAGGGGTACAGCCGCGAGTAGATGAGCCACACCCGGACGACCGAGAGGAACATCACGAGCGAGTTGCGCAGCAGGCTGTTGGTGACGGTGGACCCCGCCTTGTCCGTCCATTCGATCGGCACCTCCAGCACCCGCAGCCCGTTGCGCTTCAGCGCGTAGAGCAGGTTCACGTCGAACGCCAGATCGGCGATGCGCAGGGCATCATGAATCCGCTCGACCGCGGCGCGCCGCAGCACCTTGGCCGGGCACTGCGTGTCGCGAATGTGCATCCAGAAGAGGAGCTCGACGATGAGATGGAAGGCGCGGCTGAAGAAGCGGCGCATCCATGGCTGGCTTTGGTGGAGCACCGCCCCCGGCAACCACCGCGAACCGATCACGCAATCGGCCTGGGCGGTCAAGTGGGCCAGCTTGAGGAACGCCGCCGGACCGGTCGCGCCGTCGGCATCCACATAGCCCACCAGATCCGCCGTGGGCGCGAGTTTGAGGCCTTCAATGAGGGCGCCCCCTTTGCCGATCGGTTCGGCGAAGTTCAGATACTGAAGCTCCGGGAACTCGCGGGCCACACGCTCCACGACGTCGAGCGTATTGTCGCGACACCCGTTGAGGACGACGACAATCCGGAACTGGCGCGGTCCGTGTTGGCGGAGGTGAGCGAGGAACTCGCGCAGAACGGGCTCGATCCGCTTCTCCTCATTGTAAGCGGGGATCAAGAGCAGCAGGCTGGGTTCGCGCTCGGCCACAGCGGTGTGGATAACGGCCCGTGCGCGAAAAGGCAAATCCGATCGCGGAGCGGGTGAAAGGAGCGTGTGAAAGGAACCAGGGAATCCCGCCGCGACAAGGGGTGAGTGTTCAGTGGATTCCTGATCGCCTGGCGCGGGTTGGCGTCGTGCGACCGGCGTCAAGGGCCTGGTTGGCGCCCGTGCAAAACTTTGTTGCACCTGCAACAAAGTTTTGCACGGCGGGTCCGCCCTCCGCACGTCACTGCGGCACCGCCAATCGGTTCGTGACCCCCTCGGGGATTCGGAGCTCTGCCGACACACCACGGTTGCTCCACGGCTCCACGCGAAGGAATCATGGAGGGTAGGGACGCCCGGCCCCGGGCGTCCGCAAGGGCATGCATCGGTGGTGAGCAAGCGGCGGACACGCGAGGCCGCGTGTCCCTACCTGCTGCTGCTTTCTCCACGCAAAGGAACGCGGGAGGTGCGGCGGCGCAACGTACGCGTCAGTCGGTCGAGTCCGGAGGCGCGTTGGTTGCGGCGGGGGATGAAGTCTCGGTGCGGGACGGCGGCAGAGCGTCGAAGCGTTTGCGCAATTCCTCGACCTGCTTCCGGGCGTCGCGGTGTTCGCGTTCGAGGTCGTCGAGGCGCTTGCGGAGGTCGGGGAGTTCCTCGGCCGGTTTGCGTTGGCCACGGATTTCCGCCAGGGCGCGCTCGGCGGCGCGGCGCTGGCGGTTCTCCGGTCCGGCCTGGGTGAAGGCCTCCAGGGGGGCAATGGCACGGGGGTCGCCCAAGGTGCCGAGGGCGCCGATGGCCGCCAACTGGATGGCGCGCCGGGGGTGATTCACCCGCGCGAGCAGGAACGCGCACACGGGTTCCCGTTGCTCCTCGTTGCGGGCGAGATACGCGAGGATCTCCAGGGCTTCACCCAGGTTGGCGGCGGGGAAGTCCGACGCCCGTTGTTCCAGACAGGCGAGGATCTCCGGAAGCACCGCGGCGTTGTCCTGTCGGCGCAGACCGCGGAGGGCGGCCAGGGCGATGCGTTCGCGGTAGGAAGGGGCGCCGAGCTGCTGGAGGAGGAGGTTGAGGATCTCGGGCTGCTGGTAGCGGCCCAGGCCCTCGAGGGCGGCGGCGATGATCTCCGGGTTGCGTTCCGCGGCCAGGACCTCCCGCAGGGCGGTGCAGGCGTTGTCGTGGAAGAAGGCGCCCAAGTCCTGGACGACCTGGAGACGGACGCGGGCGTCCTCCTGGCCGCGCGAGGCGGCCAGGGCGGTGAGCGCCTCGTCGGAGTGGATGCGGCGCAGGGCGGAGGAAGCCTCGACGCGCACGCCGTGGAAGGGATCGTGGTTCAGTCGATCCTGGAGGCGGGCGATGGCGTCCTGGTCCTGCTTTTGGGAGAGGCTTTCAACGGCCAGGAGACGTCCGACGACATCGCCGGTGTTGGTGAGTTGCGCGTGCAGCATGGAGGCGGGCGGCTCGAACCGGATGTTGGCGAGGAGGGTGAGTTCGGGGTCGATGCGCAGGGTGACGGGGGCGCTGGTGAGCGGCACGTGGAAGTCCTCGGAGGCGGTGCGCAATTCGACGGGGTGATCGACGCGACCGGAGGGGAGCTCGAACCGCAGGGTGAGCGGCAGGCGGAAGAGGAGCACGCGGTCGTTGACGGGCTGTTGCTGGCGGATGGAGATGCGGGCGAGGCGCTGGGCTTCGCTCCAGGAGTAGTCGACATGGAGATCGGGGTATCCGCCGTGGTAGATCCATTGGTCGAGGAACTGATCCCAGGAGCGTCCGGACAATTCCTCGAGGACGGCGTTGAGGTCCTCCGTCTCCACGCTGCCGTAGGCGTGGCGTTCGAGGTAGGTGCGGATGCAGCGGCGGAAGAGCGGTTCGCCGAGTTGGGAGCGCAGCATGTGAAGCACCCAGGCTGCTTTGGGGTAGGTGAGGTGGTCGAACATCTCGCCGGAGTCGGCGAACGTGCGGCGGACGATGGGCCGGACGTCGTTGGCCTGGGCGACGAGGTCGCGGGCTCGTCGGTGCATCTCGTAGAGGAAGGCGTCGCGGCCGCGGGCGTGGCGGGTGTAGAGGGCTTCGTAATAGGTGGCGAAACCTTCGTTGAGCCAGAGCTGGCTCCAGTCTTTGCAGGTGACGAGGTCGCCGAACCATTGGTGGGCCAACTCGTGGGCGACGAGCCCCTCGCTATCGAAGATGTTCTCCGTGGCGTCGGTGAAGAGGGTGCCGTCGGTCAGGATGGTGAGGCTGGTGTTTTCCATGCCGCCGGCCACGAAATCATTGACGCAGACCTGATCGTACTTGGCCCACGGATAGGGGACGCCGATTTCGGTTTCGAAGTAGGCGAGCATGTCGGCCGTGCCGCGGAACGTGCCGGCGGCCTCCCCCGCGGCGGAAGGCAGGGTGTGCAGGGCGATGGGGAGGTCGCGGTGGCGATCGGCGATGGTGCGGAAGTGGCCGGCGACGAGGGCGACGAGGTAGTTGACGTGAGTCTGATCCTGGAGCCAGCGGAAGGCGATGCGGCCGTGGGCATCGGGTTCCTGGGAGATCAGCCGGCCGTTGGAGAAGACGGTCATGCCGGTGGGGACGTGGCAGACCACCTCCGAGGTGAAGCGTTCGTTGGGGTGGTCAATGCCGGGATACCAGTGGCGCGCCAGGTCGGTTTCGCCCTGGGTGAAGAGGTGAGTTTCCCCTTCCCGGTAGCCCGTCTCGGGCGTGCGGAAGTAGAGGCCTTCCTTGGGTTCGGCGTCATAGGAGACCTGCACGGTGGTGTCGCGGTCGGCCGGCAAGGCCTCGGCGAAGGTCACCACGATCTGGTTGGTGGTCAGGTGCCACGCCTGGATCGGCACGGGGCATTCGACGGAGCGGACGCGCAAGTCGACGGCGTCGAGGCGGAGGACGCGGAGCGGCTGGACGTTGGGCCGGAGCCGGAGGCTGGTGGTTCCGGCGATCGTGCGTTTCTGGAAATCCGGGGTGACGTCGATGGTCAGGTGGAGGAGGTCCACTTCGCGGTCGGGCGCGTAGTGGCGGGGGGTCGGCCGCTCGGCCGCGAGCAGGGGAAGGGCGGCGGACAGCAGGAGGGCGAGCAGCGGGCGCGCCGGCCAGGCGGCCGGTTGGTCTGGGAGCACGGTCGTGCCGGAGTGCATGGGGCCGAATTAACCGGGAAAGGAGCGGCCTTGGCGATCAGAAAACGGAGGCTGTTTCCAATTCCGAACAGAAGCTCGCCAAGAACCGCAAAGCGAGGGGAGAGGGCCCCCGTTTTTGGATCGGTGTCCATGCGCTTCTGTTCGTGGCGGCAGGCTCCCGAGCCTCCGAACCATGAATCCCCCTGCCCATTCTGAGATGCCACTTCGAATGAAAGGTAGGGCGACCTCTCCGAGGGCGCCGCGAGATGCCGTATCCATGCACGAACCACTGGCTACCGGCGCGATGCGGAGCACTGCTCGCGAGTTCTGCTCGGAGCCTGCTCGCGAGTTCTGCTCGGAGTCGCGCCCTGCCAGCTTTCAGGGTAACCGTTCAACCGTCTCCACTGTTTACCAGAGGTTGACGGGGTCGATATCGATGCTGAGGGCGAGGTCGTCGGGCAAGGGGAAACCTTGGAGCAGAGGGGCGAGGATGCGGCTGAGGCGGCTCATGTGCGGGGTGCGGATCATGAGTTGATGCCGGTAGAAGGTTTCCGCGCGCAGGAGGGGGGCGGGGGCGGGGCCGGCGAGGATCCAATCCCGGAGAGGGGCGAGCGCCTTCTCGATTTCCTTGGCGAGGTGGTTGGCGGTGAAGCGCACTTTGTCGTCGTTCCGGCCTTTGAGGGTGAGGAGGGCGACGCGCCCGAGGGGAGGGTATTTCAGTTGCTGGCGGGACTCGACCTCCTGATCGTAGAAGCCCCGGTAGTCGTGGCGGCGCGCGTATTGGATGGCCGGGTGGAAGGGGGTGAACGCCTGGACGAAGACTTCGCCTTCGACCTCGCCGCGGCCGGCGCGGCCGGCGACCTGGGTGAGGAGTTGGAAGGTGCGTTCGCCGGCCCGGAAGTCCGCCTGGTGAAGGCTGAGGTCGGCATAGACGATTCCGACGAGGGTGACATTGGGGAAATGGAGTCCTTTGGCGATCATCTGGGTGCCGACGAGGATATCGATCTTGCCGGTGCGGAAGTCGCCGAGGACGCGTCGATAGTCCTCTTTCCGTTGGAGGGTGTCGGAGTCCATCCGGCGGACGCGGGCTTGGGGGAAGAGGCGGTGGAGGGTTTCTTCGACGCGTTCGGTGCCGAGGCCGGCGTAGCGAATGGCCGGGTTGCGGCAGTCGGGATTGGGGCAGAGGGTGGGGGCGGGGGCGCCGTGACCGCAGATGTGGCAGAGCAAGGTCTGGTTGTGGCGGTGGTAGGTCAGCGCGACGCTGCAGTTCGGGCACTCGGCCACATAACCGCACTTCGGGCATTGCATGGATGTGGCATAGCCGCGGCGGTTGAGGAAGAGCATGGTCTGTTCGCCGCGCTCGAGGCGCAGGGCCATGGCGTCGCGCAGCCGCTGGGAGAAGATGGGAACGCCCCGGTCCTTGCGGACCTCGTGGCGCATATCGACGACGCGGACGAGCGGCATCTGCTTGTCGTCCGCGCGGCGGGGGAGCTCCAGGAGCGTGTACTTTCCCGAAAGCGCGTTGTGGTAACTCTCCATCGAAGGGGTGGCGGAGCCGAGGACGACGACGGCGCCTTCCATCCGGCCGCGGAGGACGGCGACGTCGCGGGCATGATAGCGGGGCGCTTCCTCCTGTTTGTAGGAATGCTCGTGTTCCTCGTCGACGATGACGAGGCCGAGGGGTTCGACGGGGGCGAAGATGGCGGAGCGGGCGCCGATGACGATTCGGGCGCGGCCCTGGCGGATCTTGTGCCATTCGTCGTGGCGTTCGCCGGAGGAGAGGTGGCTGTGGAGGACGGCGACCAGGGTTTGGAGCGGACCGGAGCAGAACCGCGCCTTGAACCGTTCGACCGTCTGCGGGGTGAGCGAGATCTCGGGGACGAGCACGATGGCCCCGCGACCGCGGGCCAGGGCGTGGGCGATGGCTTGGAGGTAGACTTCCGTCTTGCCGCTGCCGGTCACGCCGTGCAGGAGGAACGCCGCCGCCTGCCGTTCCGAGGCCGCGGTAATGGCCGCCAGGGCGGCAGTCTGGTCCGGGTTCAACGCCAACGGCTGGGTGGGCATGAACTGCTCGCGCGCATATGGATCGCGCTCGGAAACCCGTGGGCCGATCTGCAGCAGGCCCTTGTCCTCGAGCCGGCGCACGGTGTCCGCAGTGGTTCCCGCCAGGGCGACGAGTTCCTGGAGTGGCAACTCGCGCCATTCTTCGAGGATGTTCCAGATCTCCTGTTGTCGCTTGGTGAGCTGGGGGAACGAGCCCGAAACCGGGAGGGCCCATACGTGGAGCCGTTCGCGCCAGCCGGCTTCCTCCTTCCGCACGGCTTCGGGCAACACGCTGCGCAGGGCGGTCTCGACCGGGCAGCAGTAGTATTCGGCGATCCAGCGCGCCAGCCGCAGGACCGCGGGCGTGATCAGCGCCGGGCGCCCGATCACCTGGAGAACCGGCCGCAATCGCGGGTGTGCGGACTGCTCCACGAGGGCGGTGACCACGCCGATCACCTCGCGCTGACCGAACGGCACGCGCACGCGCGTTCCGACCTCGACGGATCCCGCCAGTTCGGTTGGGATCAGGTAATCGAACTCCTTGCGGAGGGCGATCTCGAGGGTGACGCGGGCGATCATGGTCTTGCGGGGGTAGCTTGCGGCAGCCGGCAGGTGAGTCAAGCCGCGCGGGACGTCCGTGTGCGTATGAACAAGGCGGACGCGAAGTCGCCATTCGAAGCGGAGCGCGACCCGTCTCGGGTCGCAGCAGCCGCAACAGGCGAGAGGGCGTTGAGGGTTCGAAAGCGTGTCCGCCACATGGGGCTGCTGCCCGCCGGGACGGCGGGCGGTCGTGCGCGCCGCCCAGTGTCCGTCACTTTGGATCACACCCGGCACGCCCTGGCTCGCCGACGTGCTCGACGCGAAGAGGCACATCGGCTATAAGCGCGGCATGAAGCGCGCCTGGCCTTGGGTGACGTTGACGGCGCTGGTGCTGGCGCTGGTGCTCGGCGTGTGGAGCCTGCGGCAACGGGGGTCCCATCGCTACGATCGTCTGATCCGGGAGGCGGCGCGGCGCAACGGCATCGATCCGGCTCTGGTGAAGGCGGTGGTCTGGCAGGAGAGCCGGTTTGATCCGCAGGCGCGGGGGCGGGTGGGCGAACTTGGTTTGATGCAATTGCGGGAGCTGGCGGCGATCGACTGGTCGTCGTCGCAGGGAATTCGGTCGTTTGCGTTCGAGCAACTGCGGGATCCGGGGACCAACATCGAGGCCGGCACCTGGTATCTGGCCATGGCCCTGAAGCGCTACCAGCAGACGGACGATCCGGTCCCCTACGCGTTGGCCGACTACAACGCCGGGCGCGGCAACGTCCTTCGCTGGAACAAGGGCGCGGCGGCCACCAACAGCATCGAGTTCCTGGCTCAGGTCACGTTTCCCGGGACGCGCCGTTATATCCAGAACGTGGTGCGGCGGGCCGAAGTCTACCGGCGCGACTTTGACTGAGGCGGTTTGGGACACCGTGGCGGCAGGCGCGGTTCTGGCCTCCGGGCGGCGCCGTTCGGGGACTCGCGGGACGCGCCGCCGGGTCTACTCCCCCGTGAGTTCGCGCAGCGCGTTTTCCAGTTGCTGACGGAACGCCTCGCGTTCGGCGCCGGCGGCTTCGCGGGGCACCCGCAGGAACGAGCCGACGCGGAGGTCGCACCGGGTGAAGGGGAGGGGGATTTCGAAGCGGTCCCAACTGGGCGCGCGAATCCGCCAGCGCAATCGGTAGGAGGCGGGGACCACGGGCAGACCGGTCAGTTGTGCCAGGGCGACGGCCCCTTCCTGAACGGTGTAGCGCGGGCCGCGCGGGCCATCCGGCGTGATCGCCAGGTCATAGCCGCGCTCGCTCCAGGAGACCAGTTCCCGCAAGGCCTGCGGACCGCGTCGGCTCGTCGAGCCGCGCACCGGCTGCACGCCGAACAGCTCGAGGATCCGCGCCAGAAACGCGCCGTCGCGGCTGGCACTCACGAGGGCCGCCATCCGGCGGCCGGGGTGCAGCCGTCGCACGTAGCGGCGATAGAGAGGGAGCGACAAGGCGAGGCGGTTATGCCAGACGGCGAAGATGAACGGCGTCGCGGGAATGTTGGTGAACTGGCCGGAGGCATCGTGCAGGCGGACGCGCACGGTCAGCGCCACCACCCGGAGCGCGGCATACACGGCCCAGGCGGCGATGCGCTGGCGCCAGGTGGCACGGTGCGGCACCACGACGCCACTGCGTCTTCTGGCCGGTGAGCGGGCCGACGGCGTTTGCGGAGCGCTCATCCGCCACCCCGTTTGAGGCAGACCCGGACCAGGTCTTCGACGGTGGCCTGAGGTCCCAGGTGTTGCTGGGCGGTCCGGACCGCCTCCAGGGCGTCCGGCTGTTTGAAACCCAGGGCCACGAGAGCCAGCGCGGCGTCGTTGGCCTTCTGTTCCTCCGGTGCCAAGGCCCGCTGCGCGCTGCTCGCCTCCCAGGCGTTCGCCGCGCCAATCCGGTCCCGCAGTTCGACCACGATGCGTTCCGCCGTCTTCTTCCCCACGCCGGAGATCTGCGAAAGCGCCTTGACGTCGCCGTTGGCGACCGCCCCCCGGAACATCGTCGGGTTCATTCCGCTCAGGACGTTGAGGGCGAGCTTCGGGCCGATGCCGCTCACGGTGGTGATCAGGAGGCGGAAGAGATCGCGCTCTGCGGCGGTCATGAAGCCGTAGAGCACGTGGGCATCTTCGCGGACGGCCAGGTGGGTCAAGAGCCGCACCTCCTGTCCCGGCGCCGGCAGCCGGCTGAAGGAGGAGAGCGGAATGAGCACCTCATAGCCGACGCCGCGGACGTCGACGGTGACCTGCGTGGGCAGGGCATCGACCAGGGTGCCGTGGAGAAAGGCGATCATGCGCGACGACGCCGGGAGCATTGCCTCCCGGGCCGGTCCGCGCAAGCGCGGGTTGTTTCCACAGCATTGACATCACGGGCAATCGTATCTCTACTTCAACCACATATTATGAATACCAAGCGGTTGTGGTTCTGGTCTCCCGCCCTGCTGGTCGGCCTCCTGGCTTTCCGGGCCGCCGCCGCCGAGACCGCGACGGTGAAGGCCGACAAGGTCAACGTGCGGGCTCAGCCCTTGATGAACAGCGAAGTCGTCACCCGGCTGCAGCAAGGGGAGAGCGTCGTGATCCTGGAGGAGATCGACGCCGTGAAACCCAAGAAGGGGGATCCCAAGCGCTGGGCCAAGATCCAGCTCCCGGCCGGCACCGCCGTTTGGGTCTTCGCACCGTTCATTGAACCCTCCGACAAGTTCGTGAACGTGAATCGCCTGAACCTCCGGGCCGGTCCTGGCGAAAACTACAGCATTCTGGGCCGCATTGAGCGCGGCACGCCGGTCAAGGAGCTCCGCACCGCGGACAACTGGATGGAGATCGAGCCGCCGGAGGGCGCCTATGCCTTCGTGGCGCTGGAGTACCTGGAGAAGGCGGCGCCGGCCCCGCCCGAACCCGCTCCGCAACCAACGGTTGCCACCCCACCCCGCCCGACCCCGCAGCCCACGGTCACCACCCCGCCGCCGCCGCCCACGACCGTGCACACCGTGACGACCGAACCGGCGCCCGCACCGCCCGTGGATGTCAAGCCGGGTGAGCCAGTCCGAGCCGCCGTCACCACGCCCGCCCCGGCTCCGACGGCGCCTCCCCCGGCGCCTCCAACCACCCCACCCGTGACCGTGCCCGCCGAACCGCCGCCGGTGACGGCGACGGTGGACAACGGCACGCCCGCCCGCCGGATCGTCACCCGCGAAGGCATTGTCATCTACGCCCGGAGCGTTCAGTCTCCGACCAAGTTCGCGCTGGAGAGCCTTGAGACGCGTCGGACCATCAACTGGCTGGCCACGGAGGAAGTGGGTCTGAGCCTGAAGAGCTATGCCGGGCGCAAAGTCTTCGTCACCGGCGAGGAACTGCTCGATCAACGCTGGAAGAGAATCCCCATCCTCAGCGTGGAGAACATCGAGCTTGCACCGTAGGGTGGAGTCAGCGGACCGGTTCCCCGCGGCGCGGTCCGGAGAGGGCGCTCTGTCTCCGGCGGCGACGCCGATTCGAGGCGCGGTTGTGAAACACGGCATTTCTCCATGAGCGAAGCCAGCTTGATCGACGGCCGGTGCATCGCCGAGCAGATCCATAGCGAGACCGCCGTCCGCATCGCGGATCTCCGCCGGCGCGGCATCCAGCCGGGTCTCGCGTTCGTGCGCGTGGGCGAAGACCCCGCTTCGCAGGTGTATGTGGGGATGAAGGAACGCACCAGCGCGCGGTTGGGCATCTTCTCGACCACCCACGTCCTGCCGGAGGCCACGGCGCCGGACGAGCTGCTCCGCCGGATTCAGGAGCTCAACGCCGATGCCCGATACCACGGCATCCTGGTGCAAGCCCCGCTTCCGCGTCATCTCGACGCCGCGGCCGTCTATGCCAGCGTGGCGCCGACGAAGGACGTCGATGGCTTCCATCCGGTCAACGTGGGGAAGCTGATGTTGGGGGACCGCTCCGGCTTTGTCCCATGCACGCCGGCCGGGGTGCTGGAACTCCTGATCCGCTCCGGGGTCACCACCGAACGCGCCGAGGTCGTCATCCTCGGCCGCGGGAACATCGTGGGCAAGCCGATGGCCGCCCTCCTCCTGCAGAAGGCGCCGCATGCGAACGCCACGGTCACCCTCTGCCACTCCCTGACCCGCGACATCGCCGCGCATTGCCGCCGAGCGGACATTGTGATCGCCGCGATGGGCGTGGCCCGCTTTCTCAAGGCGGACATGGTGCGCCCCGGCGCCACGGTGATTGACGTCGGCGTGAACCGTGTCCCGGACCCCGCGGCCAAAGGGGGGACCCGGCTTGTCGGCGACGTGGACTTCGAGGCCGTTCGTCAGGTGGCCGGGCGCATCACGCCGAACCCGGGCGGGGTCGGGCCTATGACGATCGCCGTGCTGATGCGCAACACCGTCCGTGCCGCCGAAATTGCCAGTGCCGGTCCTTCCGCTGCCACCGCATGAATCCTTCCCGCATTCTCCCCGATCTGCAGTGCTCGCTCCTCTGTGAAGACGTTCGCCAGGAGGCCAACGGCAACTTCTTCGTGACGGGGATCCTGAGCTACATCCGGGTCCCGCAACTTCCGATCACCGCGCTGCGGTTGTTCGTCTTCAACCGCTGGACGGCCGGGGTGGGCCAGTTCGTCGAGGTCGTCCGCCTGGTGGCGCCGGACCAGACCACGGTGGTGCGCCAGGGAAACCCGCTGAAGTTCAAGCTCGACGACCCGGCGCAGAACATGACGAACGTCACGGTGCTGCAGCAGATCCCGTTTGCGGCGCCCGGGGTTTACTCGATCGAGGTGCTCATCGAGGACGTGATGAAGCTGCGCTATCCGTTGCCGGTGGTGGTGATCCCGCCGAACCGCGGCGGCGGGCCCGGGGCCAGGCCGCCGGGGGCCGCCCCGGAGGGGGGCGGCGCTCCGCCGCCAGCGAATCCGGCGCCGCCGCCGTCCACCCCGTGAGGGTGTCGGAGCGGTGCGCCGGGCCGGTGTCATGAATCTTCCGTCGACATCGTCTCCGTGGCAGCCGCTGACCTTCGGCGGAGTGGCGGCCTTCGCCCTGGGGCGGACCAGCCAGCTCTGCAAGGTCCAGTTGCTCGTGGCGCTCGGAGCGGCGCTCTGTCTGCTCTGGTTCTTCACCTCCGCGTGGTTTCCCGTTCTGGACGCCGCCATCAGGAACCTTCCCGTTCAGGCGGAGATTCGGGGCGGCCGTCTGCAGTGGGGCGGGGAGACGCCCGCTCGTCTGGCGGGCAGCTCGTTCCTCTCCGTGGCAGTCGATCTGGAGGCGCGATCGACGGCGGCGAGTGCCGCGGACGTCAAGGTCGTTCTTGGCGCCACCGCGTTGCGACTGGAATCGCTGCTCGGCCATTGGTCGGTCCGCTATCCGAAAGGGTGGGTCTTCTACTTGTCGCGTTCGGATATGGGGCCGTGGTGGGAGGCGCGGCAGCCGTTTCTGCTGATGGGCATTCTGTTCGGTTCGATGCTTGCGCTGCTCATCGCGTGGTGGCTGTTGGCGGTGGCGTATGGGTTTCTGGTGAAGGGGGCGGCGCGTCTGCTGCGCCGGGAGATTCGTTTCGGCGGTTGCTGGCGGCTGGGCGCGGCCGCGTTGCTCCCGGGGGCGGCGGTCATGTCCATCGTCATCGTGTTCTACGGGCTGCACCGGCTTCCGCTGCCCGGCCTGCTGCTGGGCCTGGTCGTGCACGTGGTGATCGGCTGGGTTTACCTGCTGGGAGCGCCGCTCTGGCTGCCGCGTCGTCAGGTGGCGTCAGCCGCCGGGGCGAATCCGTTCCAGCCGGACGCCGCCTCCCCGGCGGGCGCAGATCGCGCCCGCAACCCGTTTCATCGTTGAGCCGTGGCTTGGTAGCGTGGTAGAAGGAGCGCGGTGATCAAGAAGCTCTTCAAATGGACCTTTCTCCTCGCGGTGGCGTTGGTCCTCATCGGGGGTGTCCTGGTGTTGTTCCGCAACGTCCTGGGCCGGTCCGCCCTCGAGCGTTGGCTCCAGCACACCCTCGGATTTGAAGCCGTGGTCGGCACCCTGCGGATCTCCCTCCACGAACCGGTCGTCACCGCCCGCAATGTGCGACTTCTGAATCCCGGCGGTCTGATCAACGGCCGGCCGTTCCTGGACATACCGGAGATCCGGGTGGTCTACGACCGGGACGCGCTGACGTATGGGGAGTTCCGGGCCCGCGAACTCCGCCTGAAGGTGACCGCCATCTCGATGGCCCGCTCGACTGACGGCCGCAGCACGCAGCAGATCCTGGTCGAACGACTCCGTGACCTGGCAAACACGAATCCGGAAGGGTTCGGCTCCTTCCGTTTCCTGGGCATGAACGTGATTCAGTTTTCCAGGGTCGATCTCCTGCGGTTGTCGGTCGAAGGCAACTACGAGTACCTGGATTATGCCCAAATGGGGCTCAGCCAGGAGCTGCACTTGAGCATCCAGGACTACCGCGCGGCCAACCTCCTGACGGTGCACGATCTGTCGAACCGTTACGTGGCGTTCGCCCGCCACGCCGGGATGCGGCTGGTGCCGCTGCCCCAGTCGCGACCCCAGGAAGCCGCCCCGGGCCAGCCGCCCGCCGGCAACCGCCCGCCGCCGTAGGCCGGTCAGATCTTCACCCGGAACGTCTCCCCGCGCTTCAGAGAGAGGGCAAACGCCGCCATCAGATCCGGGATCCGATTGAGGTCCTTCAGGCTGATCAGTTCCACCGGGGAGTGCATGTAGCGGTTCGGCAAGCTGATGAGCGCGCTCGGGATTCCACCTCGCGTCCAGAAAATCACGTCGGTGTCCGTGCCGCTGGTCGAAGACATGGCCTCGTGCTGGAGCGGGATCCGGCGCGCGCGGGCGACGGTTTCCAGGCGGGCGACGACTTCGGGGTGGTTGCACCCGCCGTGGGTGAGCGTGGGGCCGGCGCCGACGCGCACGTCACCGTGCTGGGTCTTGCTCACGGTGGGGTAGTCGGTGGCATGGGTGACATCCACGACGAGGGCGATGTCCGGGCGCAGGCTGTACGCGATCTGGCGGGCGCCGAACAGGCCGGTCTCTTCCATGATGTTCGACACCGCGCACACTTCGGCCCGCAGGCGCTTCGGGTTCTCCCGCAACAACCGCAGCGTCTCCGCGGCCGCCCAGGTCCCCACCCGGTTGTCAAAGGCCCGCGCCACCGCCAGGTCGTTCCGCAGCAACTCGAACTCGTCCACCAAGGTGATCGGATCGCCAATCCGTACCAGCTTCTCCGCCTCCTTCCGGCTGGCCACCCCCAAATCGATGAACAGGTCCTGGATCTCGGGCAGCTTGCGGTCCTTCTCGAACTTCGTCAGGTGCGGCGGCACATTGCCCACCACCCCTCTCACGGGGCCGTTCCGGGTGTGCACCACCACCCGCTGCGCCCGCGTGATCGCCGGGTCCACACCCCCCATCCGCCGCACATGCACAAACCCCTCGTCGGTCACATAACTGACCACCAGGGCAATCTCGTCGGCGTGCCCGGCCAACATCACCCGCGGAGAACCGCCTTTGTTCAGGACCGCGACGCAGTTGCCATAGGCGTCCGACGATGTCTCCTCCGCGAACGCGCTGACGTAGTCGAGCCAGACGCGCTGGCCGCGGTATTCGTGTCCCACGGGACTCGGGGTGTTGACCAACCGTTTGAGGAAATCCAGGGAGGCATCGCGCATGGGGAAAGGCTAGCCGGGATTCCGGCCGCCGCCAGCGCGAAATGCGCTCGACCGCGAACCCTCCCTCGACACCCGGGCGGCCCTCTGCTACCAACTCCGCATGCAGCGCGAGGCCCTCCGCAGAGTCAACCGCTTGGTCGTCAAACTCGGAACCGGTGTCCTGACCGACAGCAGCAAACAGCCCGACCTGGCCCAACTCGAGCAACTGGTCGGCCAGGTCGCCACCCAGCGCCTCGCCGGTCGCGAAGTCGTCCTGGTCACCTCCGGTGCGGTCGGCGCGGGCATGGGCGCGCTGGGCTACGTGAAACGGCCCTCCGACCTCTCCGAACTGCAGGCTTGCGCCGCCGTCGGCCAGTGCCGGCTCATGGCCACCTACGAGAAGCTCTTCGCCCGCCACGGCCTCGCCGTCGCCCAGGTCCTCCTCATTCACGACGACCTCCAACATCACGAACGCCACCTCAACGCCCGCAATACCCTCGTCACGCTCCTCGACCGCGGCGTCGTCCCCATCATCAACGAAAACGACGCGGTCTCCGTCACCGAACTCAAGTTCGGCGACAACGACCGGCTCGCCGCGCTGGTTGCCTGCCTCCTCCCGGCCGATCTCCTGGCCATCCTCACCACCGTCGACGGGGTCATCGAGAACTTCGGCAAAGCCCAGCCGCGGACGATCAGCCGCGTGCCGACGATTGACGAGAAGATCGAGCGGTTGGCCGGCGGCACCGGGAGCGCCACGGCCGTCGGCGGCATGGCCACCAAAATCCAGGCCGCCAAGATCGTCGTCCGCTCCGGCATCCCGCTGGTCATCGCCTGCGGCCGCAAGAAACAGGTCCTGGAACGTATCCTGGGCGGCCAGGAAGAAGGCACCTTGTTCCTGCCGGCACCGCAGAAACTGCGCGGCCGGAAACGCTGGATCGCCTTCTTCCATCACCCGCGCGGCACGCTGTTCGTCGATGATGGCGCCAGGAAAGCCCTCCGGGAACGGAACAAAAGTCTCCTGCCTCCGGGCATCGCCCGCTGCGAAGGAGACTTCGACGAAGGCGAGGTCGTCCGCATCTGCGACCTCGAAGGGACCGAGTTCGCCCGCGGCATTGCCGAGTTCGGCTCCGACCAGATCCGCGCGGGGGCGCTGCAGCGCGTCGAGGTGGTTCATCGCGACAACCTGGTGGTGCTCTAGTCCCCATGAAACAAAAGCCACCCACCGCCGGAGATCCCCTCCGGCAACTGCTCGAGATCATGGCCCGTTTGCGCGCCCCGAACGGCTGTCCCTGGGACCGGGAACAAGACCATCGCACCCTGCGCTACCACGCCGTCGAGGAAGTCTATGAACTGCTCGACGCCATCGAGGCGGGCGACGATCACCAGATGGCGGAGGAACTCGGCGATCTGCTCCTCCAAATCGTCTTCCACGCCCAGTTGGCCCGGGAACGCGGCGCCTTCGACTTCGACACCGTCTGTCGTGTCTTGAACGAGAAACTCATCCGGCGGCATCCCCACGTCTTCGGCAATTCCACCGCCCGCACGGCCCAGGCCGTCTGGGCCCAATGGGACCGGATCAAACAGACGGAGAAGGCCGGCACCCGCCACGAACGCCGCTCCGCCCTCGACGGCATTCCCCGCCACCTGCCGGCGCTGCTGCGCGTCGAGAAGTTGGTCAAAAAGGCGCGCAAGGCGGGTCTGCTCCCGCCCGCGGTCTCGCCCCGCCCGCGCCCGACGCGAGCCGCGCTCGCGCGACAGCTCTTCGAGTTGGCGCAGGCGGCCCAGGCCAACGGGTGGTCCGCGGAGTTCCTCCTGCGCACCGAAGCCCGGCGCCGCGAGGGCCAATGGCGGCGAACCGAACGCCGACACAAGCCACGCGCCGACCGGCGGGGCTGACGCCGCAGCACCGGAAGCCCTCCTGCCGTTCCGCACGTGGGAATCCTGCGGCCGCCGGTTGGCTTGGGCAGTTGGCATCGGGCATTTGCTTGACGCCCGGGGGGGGCCTGTGGATGCTGCCGCCGCTGCGTCCAAGGCATGCCGCAGCCTGAATGCGCAGCCTCACATGATAACCGTCCGCGCTTCCCTTGCGGCAACCTGACTCCCTATGAACGGATCCCTCGTCTCCGGTCTCCTGATCGTCGGCCTCTGCGCCGGCTCGGCTCTGGCCCAGGAGAAACCCGACCTCAAAGACGCCCGGCAGCGCGCCAGCTACGCGATCGGTGCCGACATCGCCACGAACCTGAAGGGCCAGGACCTCGATCTGGACGCCAAAGCCCTGGCCGCCGGTCTGGTCGACGCCTTCGCCGGGAAGCCGGCGCTGTCCGACTCCGAACTGCGCCAAGCCCTCGAGGCGTTCCGCACCGAACTGGCCGCCAAGATGGAGGCGCGTGACAAGGTCGCCGCCGAAAAGAACGTCAAGGAGGGCGACGAGTTCCTCGCCAAGAACGGCAAGCTCGAAGGGGTGAAAACCACCGCCAGCGGGCTCCAGTACAAGGTTGTCAAGTCCGGCACCGGCAAAACCCCCAAGGCCACCGATACCGTCAAGGTCCACTACCACGGCACCCTCATCGACGGGACCGTGTTCGACAGCTCGGTCGAGCGCGGCGAGCCGGTCAGCTTCCAGGTGGAGGGGGTCATCCCCGGTTGGGTGGAAGCCCTCCAGTTGATGAAGGAAGGCGACAAGTGGAAACTCTTCATCCCGGCCAAGCTCGCCTATGGCAACCGCAGTCCCGGTGGCAAGATCGGCCCCGGCAGCACCTTGCTCTTCGACGTCGAACTCCTCACCATCGAGAAGCCCCAGTAAACCGCGGATCAGGGGCACCTCGCGGAGAACCGCGGATCACAGGATGGCGCGGATGATGGCGGGAGGGAATTGGGTCTCCTGTTTCTATCCGTGCCCATCCGCTGTCCGCGGTCAAAACCCAGGCAGATACCCCGGGCGGTCCCGGGATCCGCAGGGGAATCCGCGGCACAACGGACGCGGCTTCCCAAACCGTTCGGGGCCCGCTATCGTCCGCGCATGTTTGCACCGGCTGACTTGTTTGATCTGACGCAGACGGAGCATGCGGCCTTGTTCGCTGGGTGCGCCTATGCCTGGGAAGCGCTGTCGCGCATCGGGGACTACACGCGCGCGCACTTGCGCCCGGGGCTGCACAACCGCTGCGACGGCATCGCCTGGATCGCGGAGGACGTGTTCATCGGCGAAGGAACGGAGGTGGAGGATGGCGCGATGATCAAGGGTCCGGCCATCATCGGGCGCAACTGCTCGATTCGCCACAACGCGTACCTCCGCGGCAACGTGCTGGTGGGCGACGGCTGTGTGGTGGGCAATTCGTGCGAGCTGAAGAACGCGGTGCTGTTCAACAACGCCCAGGTGCCCCACTTCAGTTACGTGGGCGACTCGATTCTGGGCCATCGCGCCCACCTGGGGGCCGGGGTGAAGATCTCGAATTTCAAGCTGGATGGCTCCGCGGTGGCCGTGGAGTTCGAGGGGCGGCGCCACGACACCGGCCTGCGCAAGTTCGGCGCCCTGCTCGGCGATCGCACCGACGTCGGCTGCAACGCCGTCCTGAACCCGGGCAGCGTCGTGGGACGCGGCTCCGTCATCTATCCGAACACCAACTGGCGCGGCGTTCTCCCTCCCGGCCACATCGCCAAAAACCGCGCGACGGTCGAGATTGCGGCCCGCCGCCTCCAGGAATGATCCGATTGGTCGAAGGCGCCGGCGGCCGCGAGACTGCCGACCTGGTGGCGGAGGTCGAACAGATCTTCTCGCCCAGCGGTCTGCTCTCCCGGGCGCGCAACTTCGAGTTCCGCCCCCAGCAACAGCAGATGGCGGTGGCCGTGGCGCGTGCGCTCGTGGAGGGGGAGCACCTCGCCGTCGAGGCGGGCACGGGCGTGGGAAAAAGCCTCGCCTACCTGATTCCCGCCATCCTGTTCGCCACCGCCCGCAAGAAGAAGGCGATCGTTTCCACCCACACGATCAACTTGCAGGAACAGTTGACGGAGAAAGATCTGCCGATGTTGCAGCAGGTCCTGCCCGTGGACTTCCGCCACACCATGCTCAAGGGCCGGCAGAACTACCTCTGCACCCGGCGCCTGCACAAAGTGCTCCAGCAGGCCGATACCCTCTTCACCTCCCCCGAAACCCAGGAGCTCCACCGCATCTACGAATGGTCCAAGACCACCCAGGACGGCAGCCTCTCCGATTTCGACCTTGAGCCCGACCCCAAGGTCTGGGCGCAAGTCTGTTCGGAACGCGGCGTCTGCTCGACCAAACTGTGCGGCTCGGGATCCGATTTCGCGAAGGACCACGGCCCCTGTTTCTTCCAGCGGGCCCGCAGCCGGGTCCTGGGTTCCGACGTCCTCGTGGTCAACCACACGTTGTTCTTCACGCTCCTGGGAACCGTCGACGAACAAGTCGAAACCGGCCTCCTGTTCCGAAACGACTTCGTCGTCTTCGACGAGGCGCAACACCTCGAGACCGTGGCCTCCCATCACATCGGCCTCAATGTCTCCAGCGCCCAGGTCCGCTATACGCTCCAGCGCCTCTGGAATCCCCGCACCGCAAAAGGCCTCCTCGCCACCCTCCGCCAGGATCGCCCCCAGCAACTCGTGGCCGACCTGCTGCAGGAAGCCGATGGCTTCTTCCAGACCGTCGAAGACGCCTGCGAAGAACTCCACCGGCAGCAGCGCCGAACGTCGGGGCGCCGGACGACCGGGGAGGAGAACGACGACTCCCCGCCCCCGCGTTCCTGGACCGAACTCCGGGTGCGCCGCCCCGACCTCGCGCCGGACACGGTCACGCTGCCCCTGCAACGATTGCGCCAGTCCGTCAGCGAGCTGATCCAGGGGAGCAACGATCGCGAAACCGCCGAGGAACTCGCCGAATGCAACCGGCGCCTGGCCGAACTGCGGGAGGAAATCGCCCTCTTCCTCAGCCATCGGGCGGACGATTGTGTCTATTGGGTCGAGCGCTACGGCAAGGCGCGTCAGAACCTGGCGCTCAACGCGGCGCCGGTGGACGTGGCGGCCTTCCTGCGCCAGCGGCTCTTCGGCGCGGACACCTCGGTGATCCTCACCAGCGCCACCCTCTCCACGTCGTCGCGCAGCGCGCCCGCGAGCGCTCCCGAAGCCCCGGATGCCGGCCAAGCCGAACCACCGCCGGCAGCGCGCCCGCCCCGCAACCGGCGCCGCGGTTCCCCACCCGCATCGCCCCCCGCCGATGCCGACCGCGCGCCCGGCCTGCACTACTTCCTCGAGCGCATCGGCGGCGAAGAGGCCCGCGCCCTCCAGGTCGGATCCCCCTTCGACTACGAACGCCAGATGCGTGTGTACGTGGTGCAGAAGATGCCCGACCCGCGCTCGGCCGAATACCGTGACGCCCTGGTTCACTGGATCGAGCATTTCGTCCGGCAAACCCACGGCAAGGCGTTCGTTCTCTTCACCAACTTCAGGCTCATGCTGGACGTGGGCGAGCGGATGGCGGCGTTCTTCGACAAGCTGGGGCTCGAGTGTTTCATCCAGGGCACCGGCACCCCGCGCTCGACCATGCTCGAGAAGTTCAAGGAGGACGTCGATTCCGTGCTCTTCGGAACCGACAGCTTCTGGCAGGGGGTCGATGTCCCCGGCGAGGCGCTCTCGAACGTCATCATCACCCGGCTGCCGTTCGCCGTGCCGGATCATCCGTTGATCGAAGCCCGCATCGAGGCCATCGAGGCGCGTGGCGGCAATCCCTTCACCGAGTTCTCACTCCCCGAGGCCATCCTGAAGTTCCGACAGGGAGTTGGCAGGCTCATCCGCACCACGACCGACCGCGGGATCGTGGTGGTGCTGGACAATCGGATTCTGACCAAGCGCTACGGCCAGGCCTTTCTCGACGCCGTGCCCAAGTGCCCCGTAGAGATCGTCTAATCCGCCTGCGGGCGATCGCCCGCCCATGCGCAGGCGGGGTGTTGATCTGAGTCTGCCCCCTCAGCGGTGCTCGGCGGGCAAGCCTTCACCTATCTTCCCGGCGTGGTGTGCAACTTCTTGTCGCATATACGACAAAAAGTTGCACACAGGCTGCGAAAGGACTGGGCGGGGGTTTGCAGCAATGGCGAGACCGCGAGGGGGCGTGACCGCTGCGCCCACGCTCCCGCGTGTGGCCGCCCGGGGTCCCGGCAGCCGCCTAGCCCGCATATTTCCCACGCGCCGGGCGTGTGCAAATGCGCCCGGCCGGGAATACAAAGGGACGGGTCTTCAGTGCAAAACCCTTCAAAGAGCTTGATCGTAGGTCCAACCACGAGCTGAGGCGGTGCTGAACTTCGACGGCGTCGGCACCGTAGCCACAGCCAGAAAGGAGACGGCGACGAGAGCTGTTCAGCGCATGAACTTCTCTTTGGCGAGGCCGCTTTGCCGGATGATGGCTTGGAGGGTGCCAATCCGGATCGTTCGGTGGTCGGGGACCGGAACCGTCGTGCAGCCACGTTCCGTGCGTCTCTGCATGACGATGTGACTTCCGCGCTGCCGCACCCTCTGGAAGCCCTCTTCTTCAAGGATCCGGCATACTGCGTCGCCGGAGAAGATGCCGAGCTTAGGCATACGCCGCTTCGAACCGGGTCACGAACACCTCGGGATGATAGCGGGATTCGACTTCCTCCGCCGGGGCGCACTCCAGGAACAACTCGACGGCTTCGCGCAGGTTGTTGAGGGCCTCAGCGACGTTGTCGCCCTGGCTGGCGACGTCGAGCTCCGGGCACAACGCCACGTAACCGTCTCCTTCCCGTTCGAGCAGGGCTGTGAGCTGCATTCTCTTCACGTGCCAAAGCTGGGCCAGTTGGGACACTTTGGCAACTATGCAGATGAACCACACGGGGGATCGGTGCGGGTCCTTCGCCTATCCCGCGGGATTTCGGATCCTCCGTGAGGTAGCCAGCCGCTGCATTCCTTTTCAGCGAGCGCCATGTATGCGGACGAGCGAACAGCGCGCTCTCGTGCACAATCTCCTCTTCCCCCGTGGGATCTGAAAGCCCCGTGGTTGGCGAGTCGAATTCTCGTTATCGGCTGCGCGGTTTCCCTAAGAAAAGGGTGATGAACACAGCCCGACTATGAAAACGCCTTTCCAACTGACAGTTCCGACGGTCCTGACCGGCAGGCCGGTCCGAAGAAGCACAAGGCTCGCAGCGCTCTCAGCAGTCTTTGTTGCGTGGCACTGGGCCAATGCCCAACCATATATCACGAACGACCCTACGAACGCCTCCGTCAGCCTGGGCGCAACGGCCCAGTTCACCGTGACCGCCACCTCGGCCAGTCCGCCGATGACATGCGAAT
>CAYSPU010000041.1:17443-29094 GCA_964432995.1 uncultured Verrucomicrobiota bacterium | reverse complement strand
TGGGGGTGTTTGGGTGACCTACGATAGCGGCTGTTACGCGCTCGATTCCATCCAGCCGTGCCCAATCGCCATCACCTTCCCCGGAGACAAGGTCTATCGGTTCCAATCCGTCCTGCCCCCCAGCAGCCAGCATGGCGATGGGGTCAAACACTGGACCCGGAACTCCCGGTGACGCCGCACACGTTTCCGCGCAGTATCACGACCGAGTTGAACCGAGGCGGAGCCAACCTCTACCACGTCAAGGAGTTGTTGGGGCACGAGAGCCGGGACAGCGCCCGCCTGGAACCTGCCATTCGTTCAACGTTTTTTGTTCGACCTGACGAACAGTGAACAATCGAACAATCGAACTCCGAACCGTGAACCTCCCAACCCCGAACCTTGAACCTCGCCGGCACTGCACCCGCCTGACCATTGTCGACCTCCAGAAGACCCACGCCCGCTGCCACCCAAGGGAGGGGAGCCCTTCGCCATGAGGCGAATCCGCTTCCACCTTGATCGGCCGTCTCATCCGGATCATGCTGCGGGCCGTACCAGGGCGAGCAGCGATGAGACATCACCACCACCGGTGCCCGGTTTGGGTCTTCGCGGTCTGCGCGCTGCTGGCGTGCGGTGTCCGGTCGCCAGGCCACGCGGGGGAGCCGCAACCTCCGCTCCCCGTCCAGGCCCAACGTCCCCTGGCGATGGAGGACTGGCACGCGGTCCTGGACAGCCTGACGGCCGACCCGCTGACGAACGCAACCGCAAGGTTGATCACCGTTCGAGCCCTCTATGAAACGGGGCGTCTCCCTGAGGAACTGTTTTCCTGGTTTCACTGCCCCGGCCCCGAACTCCTGTCCACCAGCGACCTGAGACAATACGCCGGGGCGTTGCAGATCGCCGATACCCTTCTGCACCTGGGACAGGTCAACGCGGCGGAACGACTGGCCTTCGACTCGCTGGAGTTCGAAGGGGAAAGCCCGGCGGTGTTGCGCGCCCTGGTCCGCCTCCATGTGGTCAAGGGATTCACCAATGCCGCCCGCATCTTCCTCAACCGGCTCCAGGCTTACCCGGAACACTCCGCCTGGGCTCTCCGATTCCGGGAAGCACTCGCCACCAACTCACCCGCCGCCGCCGACCCCGCCATCTCCCGCATCCACGCGAACCTCGTGACCCGGGACCGAATTGCTTCGGGGCTCACGACGGAGCGTTTGTTGCGTCAGACGCTCGAATCCAATCCGCAAAACCCCATGGCCGCTCAGTATCTGATGGCTCATCAACTCCTGATGCGACAGCTTCTCCAGGCCCGGCAGACGTTGGCGACGTCCGCGCACGCCCGGGAGGGGCCTTTGCCGCGCCACTATGCCGAAGCCCTGCTGCTCCACCGGCGTCTGTACCCGGGCATCGCCGTGGGCCCCCTTCTCGAGCGCGTGCCTGTCGAGGTGGAAACGCGCTTCCGAGCGTTCGAGGAAATGATGAATCGCGCGACGCGCGCGGACGAGACCGTCCAGGCTCAGGCCTGGCGCGATTTTGGCAACACCTATTGGTATTACCACGTTTTCGGGCCGCGTCATTCGGCAGGCCCTCTCGCCACCGCTGGAAACCGGTGATCCTATGATTCGCCTCCCGCCCCGTCAGCCTCAGGCCAGAAGCCCGAGCGGTCGGCCGCACGCCGCGCGGCTGGGGCGTTCCCTGCGGGTCTGGTTGGCGTGCGGGTGCCTCGCTGGCGCTGGCGCCCGGGGCGTTGCCAGCCCTGCCGTCCAACCAGCGTCCCCCTCTGGCGAGACGTCGCTTCCCGGCGTCCGTCAGTCGATGCCGCCGCCGGACGCTCCGCGGTTGCCGCACGTCGCCCCGGATTACATCGGGGTGGTCATTCCTCCCAACCTGGCGCCACTGAATCTGACGATCCAGGAACCGGGTGCCGAGTATCGGCTGCGCGTGAGCGGTTCCCGCGGCCAGCCCCTCGAGCTCCGGCAACCGGATTCGCAGGTGCGCCTTCCGCTCCGCGAGTGGAAAGAGCTCCTCGGCGCCAACCGCGGGGGCACACTGTGCTGGGACATCGCCGTCCGCAATTCGTCCGGCGAGTGGATTTCCTACACCCCGTTTGAGAATCAGGTTGCCGAGGAGGAGATCGACAGCCACATCCTCTATCGCCGGCTCCGGCCGCTCTACTCTTCCTACCGGCACCTCGGTGTCTATCAGCGCCACCTGGAGACGTTCGAAGAGAAGCCAGTCCTCCGCAATGCCACCATCGAGCACGGATGCGTGAATTGCCACGCGTTCCTCCACGGTGCTCCGGAGCGTTTCGCCATCAGTTTCCGCGGCCGCTTCGGGACTCCCACCCTTCTGGTCGACAGCAACCGCATTTCCCGGATCGACACCAAGATGGGATACCTTTCCTGGCACCCCAACGGCAAGCTCCTGGTCTTCTCCGCCAACGTGATCTCCCAGTTCTTCCATCTCGCGGGACCCGACACCCGCGAAGTCTACGATCCCCATTCGGACCTCCACGTGTTTCACGTGGACGACCGAAAGGTGGAGAAGCCGGCGGCGATCAATCCGCCCGACCGCAATGAGAATTGGCCTTACTGGGCGCCGGACGGCCGCCACCTCTACTACTGCAGCGGCCCCGTGCTGGGCCTCCGCGACGTCCCCAACCTCCGCTACGACCTCCTCCGCGTCTCCTACGACCCGGACAAGAACCAGTGGGGCGAGCCGGAAACCCTCGTCTCCGGCGCCGAACGCCGCCTGAGCTTCCATCAGCCCCGACCTTCTCCCGACGGTCGTTACCTCGCGCTCACCGTCAGCGCATGCGGCAGTTTCCCGCTCTTCCGTTCCGACAGTGACCTCTACCTGCTGCGCTTGGACACTCGGGAACTGGAGCGACTCCCGATCAACAGCGACCGGGCGGAGACCTGGCCCTGCTGGTCCAGCAACGGGCGCTGGCTGGTCTTCGGCAGCAGAGGGCTCGACGGCGTCTTCGCGCGGCTCCTGATCTCCCACGTCGATTCGGCCGCCCGCTTCTCGAAACCGTTGCTGCTGCCCCAGGAAGACCCGGCCTACTACGACACTTGCATCGACAACTTCAACGTCCCCGAGTTGGCTCGTGGGCCAATCCTGGTTTCCGAGGAGGAACTGGTCCGGGTGGTCAACCCTCCCGGCAATCGAACCGCGCCAACGGGGCGGGAATCATCCAACCCCGCCCCCGTCCACGATGGGGACGCGATTCCGGACGATCCGAATCGATAGCAGCGGCGAGTGGGTGGGACGTGGTCGCAGGTTCGGAGGCGGTTCCGGACCGCGTCCCGCAGCCGCGGGATCGACCCGCAGCAGGACGCACATGCTCTTGGCTGCGGCTCCAGACGAGCCGCGGTCCGGAACCTTGCGGGCTTTCGATTGCCCAACCACACCCGTACGCCAACCAGCCCTTTCGGACCGCGGGTCATCTCGACCCGCAGCAGAGCACATACACCCTTTGCTGCGGTGCCGACGGAGCGCCCAATGTGCGGTCAGGACCGGGCAACCGGGTTGGGGGCAGGGCGGAGAAGGCCACGTCCACCCCGGTCGACTGCGCCGGGGCTCAACCGGACTCCGGGCGCGCAAGCGCAGAGCCTACGTGTGCCGATTCTCCGCAACTTTCTCCCGGCCTCCCGTGTCCTGGAGTAGGGCCGGGTGCCGGACGATCGAGCGGCGCCCGCGCAATCATATGAGACTGCTGCTGGTTTTCCTGATCTGGTGCGGGTTGTTCTTGTTGTCCTGGCCGGTGGCGCTGCTGGCGTTGGTGGCGTTCCCGCTGGTCTGGATCGTGGCGTTGCCGTTCCGGCTGTTCGGGATCGCCTTCGGCTCGGCCTTCGCGTTCTTGAAGGCGGTGCTCTACCTGCCTGCCCGGCTCCTGGGCGGCGGGGGAGTTTCCAGGTAGGACATGCCCATGATACCGCTGCTGCACCCGGCACATCGTCTGGCGGCGCCGTTGCTCTTCCTGCTGGCCGTCGGGGGGGCCATCGCGGTCGCCGAGTTGTGGTTATCCCACCAGCTTCCCCAAGCGGCGCCCGCGCGCCGGCGGGCATCTCCGCCGAAGCGCCCGAAGTCAAGAAGAGGGGTCACCCCCCGGATCCTCGCGTGAGTGGCGCTGGGGGCGAGATGGTCTTCGACTGTTCCGCTACTGGAGTCGGTGGCCGAGATGTGAACCTGGTGGTCACGGCAGGAGGAACAGGTGTTTGACCGGCCAACCGCTCTGGGCCGTGAAGACGGCGTGACCATCGCGGAGGGCCATCGGCACCTCCGCTCCGACCGCCCCCGGGCGGTTCCCCGCGAAGAACAGCCTTGTCCCCGCGACTTCCGCAGGCAGCGGGATGCGCACTTCGCCATCGCCATGGACCCAGAGTTCGAGCGCGGCGCCACCGGGCACACGGCGGTTCTCGGCTACAGGCGCCCAACCGATGAAGGAGAAGGGCCGCTCGGCGAAGCGGTGTTCGGTGCCGTTGAGGCGGATGCCGGTGCAGTGGTAGCCGCCGAAAGCGGCCAAGCCCCGGTTGGGCCCGGGGCGAAACGCGACCAGCAGGCGGCCCTGGTAGCTCACGGTGTGGCCATTGACGTGGAACTCGTTCAGCTCGAGGCGGTCGGGAGGAAGTGGATTCCGGGCCAGGAGCGCCGCGTCTTCCTGAGGGTTGCGCTGAAAGCCCCCCGGCCAGCTCTCGACCGTATGCCGGAAGTGCAGGGCGACGGTTGTCGTCCCATTCGGGAAACGGCAGACCAAAAACGGGCTCTCGCGCGAGGCCACCGTCGGATTGTCGTTGAACGGCAGCGCGCCCGTGGACGGCGGATAGGCGCCAAGGGTTTTGAGGATCTCGTACCAGGTGCGGGACTCGTAGCCGAGTGACGCCGACTGGTCGTCGCGCGGGCGGAAGCCCAGGAATGTGGTTGAGCCGCCTTCGGAGTGGCGCGCGTAAACGCCGACGGTGTGGGTGCCAACGATGGCGACAGTTTCGTTCCCGGTTTCCGGCTCCACAGGGTAGATGTGGTCGACGAGGAAGTGCGTCAGGATCGTCTGCGGGACCACACGCTGGAGGATTCCGCCAAAGCGGATGTCCTCGCCGGGGGCGGGAAGGCCCTGGTGGGCGAAGCGGATGCCGCGAACGCCAAACAGCTTCTGCCACCGCTCGAGCACGGCGGTGCCGTCGAAGGCCAGGCGCGGCGGCGGTCCGGACCAGATGACGCGGCCACCGCGGGCGACGAAGTCCTCGAGCAGTTGCAGGAGACCGCTTGGAGGAAGGGGTTCGAAGAGGGCAACGACAGTGCGGAAGTGCCGGCCGGCCATCTCCAGCCGGCCATCCTCCGTGACCCGGCCACGAGCCAGCAACTGATCCGCCGTCACGTAGTTGGCGTATCCGTATTGGACCATCCAGGAGCCGAACCGCTCTTCGCAGGCGACCAGCGAGATAGGGTAGAGCATCAGCACCTCGATGTCGCGGTGCTCCGAGTCCTCGACGGCCTGGAAGGGGGGGCTGGCGGCTGCGCCGTAGGCGTCGACCAACGCCTGGCGACGTTCGCTTACCGCGGCGGGCATGCCCCAGTGCGCCGCGTAGGCGTAGGGAACGCGATTGAGGATCCCGGTCGAGCAGGCCAGCGCCAGCGCGTAGTAATTGCGGTCCAGCCAGCCGCCTTCGGTGTGGTCGTTGCCGCCGCCCGTCAGGAAATCGTTCCAGCGGAAGTAGTCGTCGCACGCCGAGGCCGCTTGGTGGACGGTGTTCGCCCAGAGGAAATTGGGTGTGTATTCGTATTGGCGCGGGGCCATCGGCGTGGGGCCGGTGTCCCAGGCGTCGATGGTCGGGCTCTGCGCCCAGGTGACGTGGGCACGAGCTTCGAGCGCGTGTCCGTAGAGTTCCTCGGCGTGTTCCTTGGCCCGCGCGAACAAACCCACCACGGTGCTGCTGAGCAGTTCGTAGTAGCGCCGTCGGAGGAGAAACGTGCGCTGGATGTCGTCGGGCGTCTCGCCCAGGACGTGTTGGGCCGGCAGGCGGGACTCGAGGGTGGAGAGGAAACCGTGCTGGCCGTAGCAGAAGTAGACCAGGAACCGCTCGAAGTCGATGAACTCGGGCCCGTAGCGTCCCAGGAACGCGACGGCCAGGCTGCTGTTGAGGTACCGGAGGGTGAACTGCCCCTCGTCATGGTGCCCGTGGTAGGCCCAATCCTGCTGGATGTGCATCTCGTCCGAGTACAAGCCATGGAGGGGCACACCGGCCGCGTGATAGCGCCGCACCAGGTCCTGAAGGAAGGGAGCCGCCGCCAGGCTGAAATAGTCCATCTCCGGCGTGGCATAGGCGACCACCACCAGCACGCGGTCCAGCGGGCCGATCCCTGTCTCGCCCCGACCCCGCACGGTGATCCGCCGCGCCGCCCATGAATTGCCCGCGGTTGCCTCCGCGCCTTCCCAGACCTCGACCTCCGGCGGTTCCCGCAGGGGGATGATCTCGGCCGGCGCCACCACGTGATAGGGGGTGCCGGGAATCCGCCGTTCCCGGAAGGCGAAGGCGCGGACGCCGGTGCGCTGGACGTCGATGCTCCCTTTGTTGTTGGTCCAGCGGCGGTGTTCCCAGAGTTGGACTTCGTAACGACCGGTCCGGGGATCGCGCAGGCCCTCGCGATACTGTACCCAGCGTCCCTGCTCGCCGGTGCGCTGTCGATACCCGGTTCCCAGTTCGAGCGGACTCAGCAGGCTCAATTCGAAACCCAGTCCGTATGCCTTCAGCGTCTCGCTGATCTTCGCGACGTGCTGGATGTAGGCGTCCGTGTCGGGCAGCAGTTGCCGTGGCTGATCCCCCTGGCCGCGTCGGTATTGGGCGAAGAAATGGTCGAATGCCAGGATCACGGTGCGCACGCCGAGGGCTTGCTGTTCCTGGCAGAACCGGCGGAGGGTGATGCGCCGCGGGGTGCCGGTCAGGCTGACATCGACCTCGTGATCGGGGTCCTGGAGGTCCTGCAGTTGTTGATCGGAAACGAGGATCAGCGCGCCTTTGGGCCATTGGAACGCCCACGGTCCCGGGAAACCCAGGACCGCTTCCGGCGGTTGGTTGCCGGTTGGCGCCCCGGCCCCGAGCGGTCCCGTGGCCGGCGCGGCGCAACCGGCGGCGCCCCACAACGTCAACCGACGGCCGAACTCACGGCGGGTTAGAAAGTTGGAATGCATGTGGTCCATCGTCGCCGAGATCGCGCCGCACGTCAAAAGCAGAGCGCCCGTCCGCAGGGGCGAAAACCGCGCGTGGACCGGGGACGACCGAACCCTCAGCGCCACTGAGGAGAGGATCCGGGGGGCAAAGGCCCGTTGACAAAGGCGTTTGATCCGCTACCGTTGCGCCCCTTGGCAGGGCTGCAAACCTTCGCCTCGAGACCTTATGCCGAACACGAAGTCCGCCGAACGTCGCATGCGCAGCAGCACGCGCCGGCACCAACACAACCAAGCCATCAAGAACCGCCTCCGCACGCTCGAGAGAGCCTATGAGGCGCGCGTGAGTGAAGGAAAGAAAGCCGAAGCGACCGCCGCGCTGTGCACCCTGGTGACCGCGCTGGACAAGGCGGCCAAGGTCGGCGTCGTCCACGCCAACACGGTGTCCCGCAAGAAATCCCGCCTGACGCTCAGGCTGAACCGGGTCCCCGCCTGATCCTCCCCGCACTTCAGTGGCGGTAGACGATCATCACCCCGAAATCGGTCAGCAGCTTCTGTGAGCCGATGTCAATGTGGGTGTAGCTGACGGTGTTGATGCTGATGATGTTCTCGTCACCCACCTTGTTCAGGAAGTGGGTGACGATTTCGTCGAAGCGATCGTGGCCGACCTCCACGCAGTCGATCCGCCGGATCGTCTTGATGCGGACCTGTTTGGGCCCGGCGGTTGGCTGATCCTCCTCTCGCACGGGCGCCTGGGCAATCAGGACCTCCGTGGGACCGTCGCGCACCGGGACGACAAAGTGCTTCTCTTCCTTCGCCGCCGCTGACGACGAGATCGGGTTCAGCACCTTCACGTTGGTCAGGTCGGGCGAGGGAATGGTCAGCGACGAGCTACAGCTCGGGCATTGAATGGTCGCGCCGGCCATCGAAGCGTCGGCTTCAAGGATCTGCTTGCAGTTCGGGCAGTGAAACGTGACATCCATAGCTTGCCTCGTATCAACGGGTGGAAGGCTGCATTCAGCATAGGGTGCCTTGGGCCAAAAGGCCACTGAAAAGTGCCTGAAACCCTGGTTTGGCACGTGGGAGCGGGATCTGCCGGCTCAAGTGCGCACCGATTCGTGCCGTTAAAGGAGACAGCGCAGTGGGAGCAGGGCGCGCGCCGACATTGGCGGCCAGCCCACCATCACCCTTCAGGCGATGCGCCCGCTGCCCGGAAGGATCCACATGAAGGCACGGAAGCCGAAACGAATGAAGCAGAACGAGCGACAAGCGATCTGGCGTCGACTGGCGATCACCTTTGCCGATACCCAACCGGCGGTGGTGGCCGTGCCGGTCCGCGTCAACCAGGTCGAGGCGGCAGGCGCCCTCTGGAAGATGCGGCTGCTCCGCCTGGAGCGACCTGATCCCACCAGGGCGCACGCGTCGTGGTCCTGCCTCGAGGTGGCCTGAAGCAATCAGAAAGGCGCACGCATGAAGCTCAGTACAAGAATCCTGTTGTCAAGCATCGGGTTGGTCTTCGCCGGCATGGCCGTCACGGTCGGTGTGCTGCTGACCCAGTCCAAGCAGTTGGAAGGGAAGCTGGACAGCACGTTCATGAAGCAGTTGGACGATGAGGCCACCAAGAAGATCAACGACGTCTACCTCACCTGCGCGGCCACCGAGGCGCGCAACATGCGGCAACTGACCCACAGCCTGTCGGCTTGCCGCGCCCTCCTGAACAAAAGCGGCCAGGTCTCCCTCGGGACCGAGACTGCTGCCTGGAAGGCGGTCAACCAGTTCACCGCCGAGGCGCGTTCGGTGGATCTCCCCAAGATGATGGTGGGCAACAACTGGTTGGGCCAGGTGACCACCACCAACGAGCCAGCGCCGATCGTGGACGAGGCCAAGCGGATGACCGGGGATTTCTGCACCATCTTCCAGCGCATCAACGAAGAAGGCGACATGTTGCGGGTCTGCACCAGCGTCTTGAAGACCGACGGCACACGCGCCGTGGGCACCTACATCCCACGCCGGAACGCCGACGGCTCCGAGAACGCCGTCGTCGCCGCCGTGCTGCGCGGGGACACATACCAGGGGCGCGCCTTCGTCGTCACCGAGTGGCACGCCGCGGCTTACGAACCCATTTGGGACGCGGACAAGCAGCGGGTAATCGGAATGCTCTACACCGGAGTCGGCCTGGGGGAAATCAACCAGGAGATCAGCAAGCTCTTCACCCAGGTGAAACTGGGCAAGACCGGCTATCTGTTCGCCCTCGGAGGCAAAGGCGACAGCCGTGGCAAGTACGTCATCTCCCACAAGGGAGAGCGCGACGGGCAGAGCGTCTGGGACAGCAAGGACTCCGACGGCCGTTACTTCATCCGCTCGATGATCGAGAAGGCGCTGACGACCACCAACGGGGCGGTCAACATGGAACGCTACGGGTGGAAAAACCCGGAGGACAAGGAAGCCCGCTTGAAGGTGGCGGCGGTGACCTATTTTGCGCCCTGGGATTGGGTGATCGGCGCCAGCGTTTACGAGGATGACTTTCGCGACACGACGTTGATGGTGCGCGGCGCCCAGATGCACATGGTGGTTTGGGTCCTGGGCGCGGCGGGGATCATGATGCTCCTGGCCGGTCTCGTCGGGCATTTCGTCGCCCAGGGCATCGCCCGCCCCCTGGTCCGCCTTATCGGCTCGCTGCAGTCCAGCACCAGCCAAATCTCCTCGGCCTCAGGCCAACTGACGTCGTCCAGCCAGTCCCTGGCCGAAGGCGCCAGCGAACAGGCCGCCTCGGTCGAGGAAACCAGCTCCTCGCTCGAGGAGATGTCGAGCATGACCCGCCGGAATTCCGAGAACGCGCAGCAGGCCAACGATTTCGCCCGCCAAGCGCGGCAGGCCGCCGAAGTCGGCGCCAACCAGGTCCAGTCCATGGTCCATTCCATGGAGGCCATCAAGACCTCGAGCGATGAGGTCGCCAAGATCGCCCGGGCGATCGACGAGATCGCCTTTCAGACGAACATCCTGGCCTTGAACGCCGCCGTGGAAGCGGCGCGCGCCGGGGAAGCCGGCATGGGCTTCGCCGTCGTCGCCGATGAGGTGCGCAACCTGGCCCAGCGCAGCGCTCAGGCCGCCAAGGAGACCTCTGCCAAGATCGAAGGCTCCATCGCCACCACCACCGCCGGCGTCGAAGTCACCCAGCGCGTGCGCGAAGCTCTCGACGGGATCCTCGCCAACATCCGCCAGGTGGACCAACTGGCCGCCGAAGTGGCCACGGCCTCCCGCGAGCAGAGCCAGGGCCTCGAGCAGGTCAACGCCGCCGTCACCCAGGTCGACAAGGTCATCCAAGCCAATGCGGCGGGTGCCGAGGAAAACGCGAGCGCCGCGGAAGAGTTGAACGCCCAAGCCGCGCACCTCCAGGAGGCCATCCAGGAACTCTCGCACATCGTGCATGGCGCCCGGCAGAAGGCCGAAGACGGCCAGGAGAAGGACCTTGAGCCGACGCCGCTTCCGGCCAAGAGAAGCGCAATGGTGCGGCAGATCGCCACCGTCAAGCCCGCCGCGGCGGCGCCGGAGCGCTCTACCACCCTCGTCGTGGGGAGCAAAGGAATCTGACGCGGCCGGTATCGGCGGCGTCGCTCGTCAGCTCACGAAGAAAGACGCGGGGAACACGGTCCGGTGCCGTGTTCCCCGCGTTGCTTTTTCCTGCGTGGTCATCCTTTGCCGGAGGAGTCGCGGACTGCCCGGCAAGATCTGCCGGTGACGGAGGGGCAGGGCGCGTAAGGGCTTGATGTTCCGCGGTTTTAACCCGTGGCACACGCACTGCTGAACCGATCGCAAACCGTCTCGTAACGGCCATGATCGAAGCCCTGTTCAGCCAATCAAACTACGTCGCGGCAAAACGCCTCCTCGACCTGACGGCGACCCGACAGGCGGCGATTGCCTCCAACCTGGCGAACATCGAGATGCCGAATTACAAGCGGCTGGATGTTCCCGCCGCTTTCGAGGCGCAACTCCAGCAAGCGGTGGCCGAAGGCGATACAACCCAGCTCCGGAGTCTCAAGCCCGTTCTGGCCGAGGACACCACCGCCATCGCGAACCGCAGCGACGGCAACACGGTCGATCTCGAGAACGAGATGACCCGGATGTATCAGAATTCGCTGGAGCACACCCTGGAAACGCAACTGGTCACCAGTCATCTGTTGAAGATGCGCCTGGCCATCACCGGGCGCCCGGTCTGAAACCATCGTCACCATGATCAACCTGTTGAATGGAGTGGAAAGCACGGCGGCCGCCATGACCGCCGAGCGCATCCGCATGGACGTGGTCGCGCAGAACATTGCCAACGCCGAGATGAGCAAAGGCCTGGATGGCCGGCCCTACCAGAGGCAGAAGGTCGTCTTCGAGACCGTCCTCCGCAATCAAGAGCAGATCGGCGCCTCCTCCGTCCAGCCCAAGGCCGTCCAGGTCGCGCGCATCGAACGCGACGCGCGGCCGCCGCGCCAGGTCTACGACGCGCAGCGCGGTCTGATCGAAC
>CAYSPU010000041.1:0-17433 GCA_964432995.1 uncultured Verrucomicrobiota bacterium | reverse complement strand
TGACCCACATGAGTTTGGGCGGCGTCGCGGATTTGTCGTTCTGACTGGTCAGGGTATGGTCCGGCGTGAGGTCGAAGGCGTAAATATTGCGCCCGCCGCGGCGCATGCCGATGTACATGTAGACATGATCGCCTCCTCCCGGGCGTTCGAAGCCAATCTCGCCGCCCTCAAGACGGCGCGCAGCATGGCCGTGCAAACCCTTTCGATCGGCAAACGCTGAACCCTGAACTGCCATGGATCCCCTTTCCGCACTGCGCACCGTCCTCCCCCCGACGATGCCGGGCCGTGTCGCGGCTCCCGGAGGCGCCGCAGCAGCCGGCGCCCGGACCATCTCGCCGGCCGAACTCGGGCAGTTGCAGCCCGGCTTCGCCATCACGGAACCCGGCAAGACCGCGGCGCCGACGAGCTTCGAACAGGTGTTCGACCGAATGGTCAGCGAGGTCAACACCAAGCAGGGGGAGGCGGCGGAGACCGTGCAGGCGTTGCTGAGCGGCCAGCAGGTGCAACTGCACGAAGCCATGGTCGCCCTCGAAGAAGCCAGCCTCTCCTTCCAGCTCATGGTCGAGGTCCGCAACAAACTGCTCGAGTCCTACCAGGAACTGATGCGGATGCAGGTCTGATCCCGCACCCCGGACGCCACCACTCCCGGCCGCCAACCGCCAACCGCCTAGACGATGAAACAGGGTCTCACTCAACTGGCAGCACAGCTCGCCGGCGCCTGGAAACAACTCGGCCTCAACCAGCGCGTCAGCCTCGTCATCGCCACCGGCGCCCTGCTGGCCGGCCTCGCCGCCCTCACCCTCTTCTCCAGCCGCACCAGTTACTCCCTCCTCTACGGCAACCTCGACGAAACCGAGGCCGGCCGCGTCGTGGCCGCCCTCGACGAAGCCAAAGTCCCCTACCAGGTCAGCGGCTCCGGCACCATCCGCGTCCCCGCCGACAAAGTCCACTCCCTCCGCATGCAGTTGGCCACCAAAGGCATCCCCCGCGGCGAAGGCGTCGGCTACGAGATCTTCGACCGGTCCAACTTCGGCATGTCGGACTTCGCGCAGTGGGTGAACTTCCACCGCGCCCTCGAAGGCGAACTCGCGCGCACCATCTGCCAACTCGACGCCATCGAAGCCGCCAAGGTCCAACTGAACATCCCCCGCAACCGGTTGATCATCGACCAGGACAAGAAGGCCACCGGCTCGGTCTTCGTCCGCGTCCGCGGCAACGCCCAGCTCCCGTCCTCCGCCGTCAACGCCATCCGCTTCGTCGTCGCCAACAGCGTCGAAGGCCTCTCCGTCAACCAGGTCTCCGTGGTCGACAACATGGGAAACCTCCTTTCCGAGAACGAGGAGGATAACTCGATGGCGGGCCTTTCCAACCAGCAACTCAAAGCCCGCCGCGAATACGAGGCCTACCTCCGCCGCAAAGTCGAGGACATGCTCAACAAGGTCCTCGGGCCCGGCCAGTCGGTGGTGGAAGTCGCCGCCGACATCAACTGGGACTCCCTGACCCGCTACGAGGTGAAATACGACCCCGCCGGCCAGGTCGTCCGCACCGAAACCACCACCGAAAAGGAAGTGGAATCGGCAACCTCCTCCAGCGGCGCCTCGCCCGGCGTCTCCGCCAACACCACGGCCGATACCAATGCCGTCGCCTCCACGGCGCCCGTCGTCAACAACAAGACCAAGGAAAAGGAAACCCGCAACAACTACGACGTGGGTCAGACCATCAGCAGCTTCCTGCAAAACGGCGGCAAGCCCCAGCGCCTCTCGGCGGCCGTCTTCGTGGCCCAGCGCTTCGAAGGGACCGGCGCCACGCGGAAACCCCTGCCCCGCACCCCGGAGGAACTCCAGAAGCTGCGCCGCGTCGTGCAAAGCGCGCTCGGCATCGTGGAGAACGGCGGCGCGCGCAACGACGAAATCACGCTCGAGGAAACCGTGTTCAATGACCTGCCCTGGATCGAGGCCACCCAAACCCTCGACCGCCAGCAGCAACGCCAGTTCTACCTGGACCTCGGCCACAAACTCCTCTACCCCGCGCTCGGCCTGGCCGTCGTCTTCCTCTTCTGGCGCTCCTTCCGCGGCACTCGCACCGAGGACTTCTCCCTCGGCATCCCGCTGATGGATCTCTCCCCCGCTCCCAGCGGCGAAAACGGGGGCAACGGCAGAATCCACCGCCCCGGCGAACCCAAAGTCGTCACCGTCGAGGTCCTCAACCAGCTCATCCGCGAGAATCCGTCCAACATGACGCAGGCGGTGCGCACGTGGCTCACCCGCGGCAAACCCGCCAAGTAACGCCATGGCCCACACCCCCGAAAACGCGGCGGCCGGTCCTGAGTTCGCCAAGATGACCAAGGTCCAGAAACTCGCCGCCCTGCTCATCCTGCTCGGCTCCGAGAGCGCCTCCCAAATCCTGCGGAACCTCGACGAACACGAGCTCGAATCGGTCACCGCCGAGATGAGCAAACTGCAGTTCATCAGCCTCGAACTGCAGCGCGAAATCCTGCACGAATTCTCCGAAGTCGCCGTCGAAGCCAGCACCGGCGTCCTCGGCGGCGTCGACATCACCAAGACCGCTCTCGAAAAATCGGTCGGCATGTTCCGCGCCGCCAGCATCATCGGCCGCGTCGCCCCCATGCGCACCCCGGTCGCCGCCATGCAGCAGATCACGGAGATGGAGCCCCGCCAAATCTACAACCTCATCAAACAGGAACAGCCCCAAACCGTCGCCCTCGTCGTCAGCTACCTTTCCCCGGAGAAGGCCTCCCACCTCATCCCCATGCTGCGGGCCGAGGTGCGCGATCAGGTCGTCGAACGCCTCGCCACCATGGCCCCCACTCCCATCGAAATCGTCGAACGCGTCGTCGAGGTTCTGAACCACAAGCTGGGCGGAAAACACACCCGCGCGCTCAACCAGACCGGTGGCGTCAAAACCGCCGCCGAACTGTTGAACGCCATGGACAAGAACCTCAGCAAATCCCTCCTCATCACCCTCGAGGAACGCAACCCCGAACTCGGCGCCTCCATCCGCCAGAAGATGTTCACCTTCGAGGACCTCACCCAACTCGACGCCCAGTCCATCCAGAAGGTGCTCCGCGAGGTCGAAATGCACGACCTGGCCGTGGCCCTCAAGACCGCCAGCGAAAACCTCAAACAGCTCCTCCTCTCCTGCATCTCCAAACGCGCGGCCGAGACCGTCAACGAGGAAATCAGCTTCATGGGGCCGCTCAAACTGCGCGATATCGAAGCCTCGCAAGGCCGCATCATCGAGGTCGTCCGCCGCCTCGAATCCGAAGGCGAAATCGACCTCGGCAACCCCAATGAGAATGTCCAGGAAGCCGTGGCATGAAACCGTGCGGCTGCCGGCCCCGCCGCGTGATGTCCGCTTGAGCCGCGTGCTCGATCCCGAGCAAGCCCTCGAGGCGCGCCTCGACGAGCAACGGCGCGCCTGCTACGAACGCGGCCGCCTCGAAGGCGAACAAAGCCTGAGCGCCCTCCTCGTCCAGCAACGCCAGGAAACCCAGCAACTCGCCGACGGCGTCCTCCGCGCCCTCCGCGATGCCGTCCCGCAGGTCGTGCGCAGCGCCGAGCGGAACCTCGTCACCCTCGCCCTCGAGATCGCCCGCAAACTCGTCGCCGGCCTCCCCGTCTCCGCCGAAATGGTCGAAGCCGCCGTCCGCGACGCCCTCGCCCAGGTCGAACAAGCCACCGAATTCCTCGTCCAACTGCACCCCGCCGACCTCGCCCTCCTGGAGAAGCACGGGTCTCCCCTGCTGCACGAGACCAGCGAATCCCGCCAGCTTCGCTTTCAGGCCTCCACCGAAGTCACGCCTGGCGGTTGCCTCGTCCTCACCCGCTTCGGCACCGTCGACGCCCGCCGGGAAACCAAACTCGACCTCCTCCAGAGGAGCCTCCAACCATGAGCGCGCTCCTCCCGCCCGCCAGCGGTTCCCCCCAGTACCTGGCGAACCTCACCCGCCAGGTGCGGCAAACCCGCGTCTGCCGCAACCAGGGACGCGTGGTCCAGCTCATCGGCCTCGTCGTCGAATCCGAAGGCCCCCTCGCCGCCGTCGGTGAACTCTGCCGCATCGAATCCGCCTGGCACGACGGCAGCACCCTCGCCGAGGTCGTCGGCTTCCGCAACCACCACGTCCTCCTCATGCCCCTCGGCGAAACCCACGGCATACACCCCGGCAGCGATGTCATCGCCCTCGGCACCTCCCTCCAGGTGCCCGTCGGCGATTCCCTCAAAGGCCGCGTCATCGACGGCCTCGGCAATCCCCTGGACGATCTCGGCCCCATCCGCGCTGCGGAGAGCGTTCCCCTGAACCTCATGCCCCCGCACCCGCTCAAACGCCAGCGCATCCACCAGACCTTCCGCACCGGTATCAAGGCCCTGGATGTCTTCACCCCCTGCGGCCGCGGACAACGCCTCGGGATCTTCGCCGGCAGCGGCGTCGGAAAATCCACCCTCCTCGGCATGATCGCCAGCCAGGCCGAAGCCGATGTCAACGTCATCGCCCTGATCGGCGAACGGGGCCGCGAAGTCCGCGAGTTCCTCGAAAAAGACCTCACCAACACCGGCCGCGCCAAGTCCGTCGTCGTCGTCGCCACCTCCAACCAACCGGCCATCGCCCGCCTCAAAGGCGCGTTCATGGCCATGTCCATCGCCGAGCACTTCCGCGACCACGGCCAGAATGTCCTGCTCATGATGGACTCCGTCACCCGCTTCGCCATGGCCCAGCGGGAAATCGGCCTCGCCGTGGGCGAACCCCCCGCTACCCGCGGCTATACCCCCTCCGTCTTCTCCCTCCTGCCCCGCCTCCTCGAACGCGCCGGCACCGGAGAACAGGGGAGCATCACCGGGCTCTTCACCGTCCTCGTCGAACAGGACGATATGAACGATCCCATCGCCGATGCCGTGCGCTCCATCCTGGATGGCCACGTCGTCCTCACGCGCGAACTCGCCACCCAAAACCACTACCCGGCCATCGACGTCCTCGATAGCGTCAGCCGCCTCACCCGCGACCTGACCACGGCCAAACAACAGGAACTGACAGGCCGCGCCCGCGAAGCCCTCGCCGTCTACCGCCGCAACCAGGATCTGATCAACATCGGCGCCTACCCCCACGGCAGCAACCCCGCCATCGACCAGGCCATCCAACTCCACGAGCCGCTCAACCTCTTCCTCCGCCAACCCGTGCAGGAGGGATTCGCCCTGAACGACAGTTGGTCGCTGCTGGAAAAAACGCTCACCCCGCCCACCCCAACACCGAAACGCGCCGCCGCATGAAGCCCTTCCGTTTCACCCTCCACGCCCTGCTCACCTTGCGCCAGCGCCAGGAACACGCCGCCCTCGAACACTACGCCCGTGCCCTTCTCGACCAGCAACAGGCCCGCACCCAGCTCGACCGCGTGGAACAGCAGCTCAACCGGGCCTGGAACGAACTCCAATCCCAACTCGACCGCGGCTGCGACGCCGCCGTCATCCTCCAGTCCCGCAACCACGGCGCAGCCATCGAACGACGTCGGTTCGAAGCCCAAAATGCCCTCGACCAGGCCGTCCTCCAGGTCCAACGCGCCCTGGTCGACACCCTCAACGCCCGCCGCCAACGCGAAGCCGTCGATACGCTGCGGGAGAAACAGCGGTTCGCCCACGAGCGCGAGTGCCTCCGGCTGGAACACAAGGTGTTGGACGAGTTCGCCAGCCGGCGCACCAGCCCGGTCCTCGCCTGGCGCGGCGCCTGACCCGGTTCACCCCACCAGATACCCATCACCGTCATGATCAAGCTGCTCCAGTCAGGATGGATGTCCGCACTCCTCGGCTGCATCCTGTTCTCCGCCACCATGGTGGTCTCCTGGAAAAGCGTGCCGCTGCCCACCGCAAGCTTGCGCGGGGAGAAAGCGCCCAAACCCACCACCGTTTCCCTCATCGACAACGCCAGCTACGCCGAACTCGACCACCTCATCGCCGAACTCCAGCGCGAACGGACCGCCCTGGCCGACCGCGAGAAGGAACTCAAGGAATGGGAGCTTCGTCTCCAGGCCGAACGCGCCGAGCTCAACGTCATCACCCAACAGGTCGAGGTCGTCAAATCCCAGATCGAGAGCGGCCTTCTGCAGGTCCAGACCAACCAGATCAGCAACCTCAAGCGCCAGGCCAAAACCTACGCCGCCATGGCCCCCGAAGCCGCCGCCAACCTCTTCAAGAACCTCGACGACGCTGACGTCGCCAGAATCATTGCCTTCATGAAGGAAGCCGAAGTAGCCCGAATCCTCGAAGCCTTCACGCGCCTCGGACCCGCCGAGAGCAAGCGCGCCGCCGATATCGCCGAACGCTCGCGCTCCGTCCAACTCCTGCCCGCACCGGCACAACCCGCACCATGACGCCCTTCTCTCTCCCCACCGCGGACGCCGCCTCCGCCGCCTTCGCGGCCCTGAGCGCGCCACCCCTTCCGGGCGCACCCTCGTCAGACGCGGCCGGCAACAGCGTCTTCTCCACCATCGTCGACCAGGCCGTGGCCGATTCCACACTCCCCGCCACCCAACCGCTGCCGCTGCCGATCGGCCTGATCCCCACTCCCCACTCCAATCCCGCCAGCGCCGAGCCGGCCTCGCCTGCTCCCGCGCTGCCAGCCGGGGAAGCGCGCCGCGATGCTGCCTCCAATGCTGCTCTCCCCAACGCAAACACCGCGTCCTGCCTCCAGGTCCCCCTGGCCCCGACACCGGCAATCACCGCCCCCGCCCAGAAACCCTCCGACGAGCCCGAACCTGAAGTGACCGGTTCCCAGACCAACACCGCCACCCCTGAAGACGATGACTCCCGCCAGACGGATCAGGCCATCGCGAATGCCGTGCCACTGGTCGGAATGGTCGCCCTCGCGAAACCCACTCAATCCCCTTCGAAGACAACCTCGAATCAAGCCGCCGTCTCTGTCGCCGCCACGCGCCGCGATTCATTGGCCTCCGCCGCCACCTGCACGCCAACCGTCCCACTGGTCGTCGCTCCGCTTCCCGCACCTCCGCCGGTCGCCGCCACCACCGCTCGTCACCAAGTCGCGCCTCCACCCGCGGCCCCACGGATGCCAAATGCCGGGCCGGAAGAGGCTCCCTCTCCCCAACTCGCCACGCGCGCCACTTCTCCCGCCAGCGCCGGCGACTCTCCTTCTATGAACCGTAGCGCCGATGTTCCTGTCGGCGTCACGCCGGCCGGAAACCCGGCCGTTCCCCGTCCCTGGACCCAAGGCGCATCCGACGCTTGGATGCCGGGGCTTTCCAAGGAGCAGCCACTCCCGGCCTCAGACACGACTCCCGCTGCACCCCAACCGCCCGCTTCCACCCACGCCCAGGCTGTGGCATTCCACCACAGCCGACAGGCTTTCCCCGGCGAACCACCATCGTCGACCGCACCCGCCAAGGTGGTTGCCACAGCTTCACCCGCACCGACTCGAGTCGAGGCCGAACTGCAGCGCGACCGACAGCCCGTTGCCCACAGACAGACGTTGCCACCCGCGACCGCCGCCGTCCCTGCCGCCGCGTCGTCGGCCTCCGCCACGCCCATTCGCCTCCCGGCCCAACTTCATCGCAGCCCACAAGCTGCCACCAGCGAACAACCGTTGCCAACCGCGACCGCCGCCGTCCCTGCCGCTGCGCCGTCGGCCTCCGCCACACCCACTCGCGCACCGGCCGAGTTGCTGCGCAGCCCCCGGGTTGTGGTTAGCGAAACGTCGCCTCCGGCCACGGTCGCAGCGGTCCCTGCCACCGCGCCGTCGGCGCCCTCCGCGCCCCCTCGCGCACTGGTCGAGTCGCTTCCCAGTCCCCAGGCTGTGGCCGGCGAACCACCGTTGCCCGCCGCGGCTGCTGCCGGCGCTGCCGCCGTGCGGTCGGCCTCGGCCACGCCTACTCGCGCACCGGCCGAGTTGCTGCGCAGCCCGCAGGCCGTGGTTAGCGAAACGCCGGCTCCGGCCACGGTCGCAGCGGTCCCTGCCGGCGCGCTGTCCGCCTCCGCCGCGATTGCTCGTCTCCCGGCCCAGCTTCATCGCAGCTCACAAGCGGTCACCAGCGAACCACCGTTGCCGACCACGACGGCTGCCGTCCCTGCCGCTGCGCCGTCCGCTCCCTCCGCGCCCACTCGACCACCAGTCGAGTCGCTTCACAGCCCCCAGACCGCGGTTGGCGAACCACCGCCTCCGGCCACGGTCGCAGCCGTCTCTGCCGCCGCGCGGTCGGCCTCCGCCACGCCCACTCGCCTCCCGGCCCAGCTTCATCGCAGCTCACAAGCTGCCACCAGCGAACAACCGTTGCCCGCCGCGGCTGCTGCCGCCCCTGCCGCAGCGGCGTCCGCGCCCTCCGCGCCTGCTCGGGTTCAGGTCGAGTTCCAACGCAGCCCCGTGGCTGCCACCAGCGAACAGTCACCGTCGTCGACAGCCACTCCCGTCCGTGCCGCAGGGTCGTCCGTCGCCAATGCGGACGCCACCGAGGTTCATTCCAGCTCCCGCGTCGATTCCTCCGCCGCGCCGAACGGCTCCAGCCCCGTCTCTCCGACTTTTGGCCACCCTGAGCGTGGGCAAGGCGCAGGGGCCAACGCGACCGCCGTTTCGGGGCTTGTCGCTCCGTCCGTTCCGACAATTCCTGCGGGACGACCGACGTCAACCTCGCGACCGACGGCGGCGGTGGCATCCGTCGCGGCGGCTGACCTTGGCGCCGTTCGCCAAGGTTCTTCTTCCCGGCAAAACTTGCCTGCCGGGGGCCAGATTGTTCCTGTGCATAACGCTGTCCGCGCGCAGATGGAACTCGCTCTGAATTCGGAACCCGTGCGTGGACTCGTCCCCGAGCCTGCCGCGGCCTTTCGGGCTGGCGTTGTCGATGCCGAAGTGCTTGTGGGAACAGTCCTCCGGACGGATGGCATGCCCGTTGCTCCGCAGGCGCCGCAGATGAAAATGTCCGGGAAAGAGCCGCTTGCTGCGCCCGAGTGCGATGCCCCCTCGGGAACCGTCCTGGCCGATGCCGCCACCGAGATTGGAGTTCGCTCGCGGAGTGACGACTCAGCCGGGATAGACAAATCGAAGGCGAACGGCGGCCTGGGGATTCTGCTCGAAGCCAAGGCCTGGAGCTGGCTGACCTCTCCCGCCAACACGCCATTGGAACCGACCTCGCCGATGGCGGACTCGGCTTCAACAGCCCCCGCGGCGACGGTTGAGCGCCTGGAGCAACTGGTCAGCCGGGAAGTCACCGTGCTGAGAAAGCTCCGCGCCGAATCGCTCACGGTGGTGCTCAAGCCGGACCAGCACACCGAGATGGTGCTCCAGTTGCACCGCCACCCCGATGGTCCCATCGAAGCCACACTCCGCTGCGACCCCGATGTCAGTCGTCGATTCCAGGGACACTGGACGCAACTGCAGGATTCGCTCGCCCAGATGAATGTGCGGCTGCAGCCGCTGCAGGAGAATCTCCCGCTGCCTCCGGTCCCGGTGGATTCCGCCGCCAGCACTTCGTCTTTCGGACACGACGCCGCCACGGGCCGCGAAGATCGCGCGCGGCACGGCGACCACCACAGCCCCGCCGAAGAACCCGACCGCCCTGCCCCTCGCCCCGCGGCCAACCCTCCGACCGGCGGCGACCGCCGCACGCGCCGGATGCCGGCTCAAGGCTGGGAATCCTGGGCTTGAATCCATGAGCACCTCCGCCATCCCCGCCATTTCGTCGGTCTACAGCAGCGCCTACGCTTCCGGAAGCGATCGCGTGCCGACCAAGGAACTTACGCAGGACGACTTCCTGAAACTGCTGGTCGCGCAGATGACGAGTCAGGATCCGCTCTCCCCGAGTTCGGACCTCAGTTCCATGACCCAGATGGCCAGCTTCACTGCCCTGGAGCAGACCCGCGCCCTCCGCGGCGACGTCGATCTGCTCCGCGCAAACACACTTATCGGACGCACCGTGGAAATCGACTTCCGGGATCCGCAGACTGGTCTCCAGCTCCACGATTCCGGAGTCGTCACCGCGGTGCAAATGGAGGAAGGGACGCCCAAAATCGTAGTCAATGGAATGGTCTACGACATGGATGACATCACCCAGGTCACCGCCCGGCCAACAACGGGCGAACCACAACCCTAACCCTCGACCCCGACCCTACCTATGATGCGTTCCCTTACCTCCGCGATCAGCGGACTCCAAGGCTTCCAAGGCAAGATGGATATCATTGGCAATAACATCGCCAATGTGAGCACCGTCGCCTACAAATCCGCCCGCACCGACTTCGGCGACTCCTTCAGCCAAACGCTGCGCGAGGCCACCGACGGTTCCGCCGGCGTCCAGATCGGCACCGGCCTCTCCACCAGCGCCGTCGTCAGCAACTTCAACCAGGGCGCCATCTCCGCCACCGGCGTCCCCACCGACCTCGCCATCGAGGACGGCGGCTTCTTCTGTGTTGCCGACCCCAGCAATAGCGCCCTGTTCTATACCCGCGCTGGCGACTTCCGCGTCGACAAGGACGGCTATCTGGTCACCGCCACCGGCGAGCGCCTCCAGGGTTACAACACCTCCGGTCTCTCCGCCGGCAGCACCGGAGACCTCCGCATCGATACCACCGGCGCTCCCGCCACCGCCGCCCCGGATGCCCAGGTCGCCAGCTTCGCCATCGATACCGCCGGCGTCATTACCGTCACCCTCTCCGACAGCACCAAGTTCACCCGCGGCCAGGTCCTCCTCCAACGCTTCAACGACAACCAGGGCCTCATCAAGGTCGGCGGCAACCTCTACTCCGCCGGCACCGGCGCCGGCGCCGCAGGCAGCCTCACCGAACCCGGCACCGGAGGCGTCGGCACCATCCGCCAGGGCTACCTCGAACTTTCCAACGTCGACCTCGCCAACGAGTTCGCTGACATGATCACCGCCCAGCGCGCCTTCCAGGCCACCGCCCGGGTCATCACCACCAGCGACGAGATGCTCCAGGAACTCGTCAACCTCAAACGGTAATCCCCCATGGCCGACAAGAAACCAGAAGCCGCGCCCGCAGAAACGCCGGCGCCTCCCGCGAAGAGCGGCGGCCTCGGTGCCTGGCTGCCTCTCATCGTCACCCTGGTCGCCATGCCGGCCCTCGCCTTCGCCACCACCCAGTTCCTCCTCGTCCCCAAACTCAAACAGGCCGCCCAAACCGCCACCAACGCCGAGGAGGAGTCCGCCGCCGAAAACGAAACCGAGAGCCAGGAACCGGGGGCCTCCGGCCACGGCGGCGGCGCCAAGGAATCCGGCCACGGCAGCGCCAAGGAAGGCGCTGCCAAAAAGGGCAAACAAACCGTCACCCTCAGCAAAATGGTCGTCAACGTCGCCGGAACCATGGGCACCCGCTACCTCATGACCAGCGTCACCCTCGTCGGCAGCAAACCCGACTTCCAGAAAATCATCGAGGACAACAAGGACCAGTTGCTCGATCTGGCCAACAGCACCCTCAGCAGCAAAACCATCGCCGACCTCGAAAAACCCGGCGCCCGCAACCAGATCAAAACCGAACTGATCTCCGTCATCAACAACGCGCTCGGCGACACCGTCGTCAAGGAAATCTACCTCCCCGAAATGGCCATCCAATAGCCCGCCGCTCTGGACATGGACGCCACGCAAAACCCCGCCGACCTCCAGCAAGTCCTCTCCCAATCCGAGGTCGAACAACTGCTCGCCCAGGTCGCGGTCGAGCAGAACAGTGTCGTCGTCCACAAGCCCGACAGCGAAAAGGAACGCAGAATCTCCGAGTCGATCCAGCCGTACGACTTCCGGCACCCCGTCTTCCTGTCCGCCGGCGAACTCCGCAAGCTCCGCCTCCGGCACGAGGAGTTCATCCGTTCCCTCGCCGCACGCCTCTCCATCTACCTCCGCCTCGACTTCTCCCTCCAGATGTCGAAGCTGCAAACCATCGCCTACCAGAAGTTCTGCGAGGCCCTGCCCAACCCCAGCCACGTCACCCTCTTCAAGGTCGAGCCCCTCCGCGGGGTCTGCCTCCTCGATGTCCACCCCCGCCTCGGCCTCACCATCGTGGACCGCCTCCTCGGCGGCCCCGCCCACTCGGTCAACCCGGACCGGGACATCTCCGAAATCGAGATGGCCCTGCTCGACCAGGCCGTTCAGGTGATCCTGGGCGAATGGTGCGCCCACTGGGCGGGCGTCATGGACCTCCGCCCCGCCCTGCTCGGACACGAAAACAGCGGCCGCTTCCTGCAAACCTCCTCCCCGGACGCCGTCATGCTCGTCCTGTCCATGGAGGCGCGCGTCGGTGACTGCATGGAACAGATGCAGATGGCCATGCCCTCCCACGCCCTCGAACCCCTCATCCGCCAGATCAACAAGGCCGCCGAAGACGAGCGCGAAGCCGAACAAGCCCGCAAGGCCGCCATCTCCTGGAACGATCGCATGAGCGATGTCCGCATCCGCGTCACCGCCGAATGGAACGAGCTCGAAATCACCGCCCGCGAACTCGCCAACCTGAAACAGGGCGACGTTCTTCAGCTCGACCCCCGCTGCACCGCCGGCGTCACCATCCGGCTCGGCGGGCTTCCCAGATTCCGCGCCCGACTCGGCACCCAGGACCGCAAGTGGGCCGCGCAACTCACCGAATTCGTCCGGGCCTAACACCCCGCAGAGCACCTATGGATCCGACCGCCAACTCCTCCGTCAACCTGGACGTCATCATGGACGTCCCCGTGCGCGTCACCGTCGAGCTCGGCTCCTGCATGATGCCCATGCGCGACGTCCTCCAGCTCAATAACGGCTCCGTCGTCCAGCTCGACAAGGTCGCCGACTCCCCCGTCGACCTCTACGTCAACCAGAAGCGCGTCGCCCAAGGCGAAGTCGTCGTCGTCGAAGACCACTTCGGCATCAAGATCACGGAGATCTGCAAGGCCTGACGCGGCTCTGCCCTTCCCCAAAGCCTGCGGTCACCGACATCCGTCTGGCGACCGCTTCCGCGCCTCCCGGCACCGCGGCCCTCCGTGAGGAGTGCCGAAGTGGCGCCGCCGCTGGGAGGCACTCTCACCTACACCGCGACAATCCAGAACACGGGCAACATCACCCTGCTCAACGTCAGGGTCGTGAGCGGCCGGCCGACCGCCAATACCGTCGTCTACACCGTTGCCAGCCTCGCACCGGGCGAGGCCAAGACCTTCACCGGCAGCTTCCCCGTCCCCTCCAACTGGGAAGGCTGCTCCATCACCGACACACTGCTCGTCACCGGCACCGACAAGTGCTCCACCCGTACGGCGTCGGCGGAAGTCACCACCACCTGCCTCGTGGCCGTCGCGCCGAGCGTCCGAATTGGCGCGAACTGCCCGCCGAGCGCCCCCGCCCCGGGCGCGGCGGTCAATTACACAGGGTCCGTAACCAACAGCGGCGACGTGACGCTCACGAACGTGGTCGTCACCGCCGATCTCCCCTCTCCCGGCACGGTGGTCGCCACCTTCGCGTCGTTGGCCCCGCGCGCGACCGCCAACTTCTCCGGAAGCTACACCGCTCCGCTGGACAGTTGCGACACCACCGTGACCCTCCAGGTGCGGGGAACGGACATCTGCGGGGGCACGCCCGTCACCCACTCCTTCGTGCGCACCTGCCCCTTGGCTCCGACGCCTCGCATCGGCGTGGCCAGCACGTGTCCCGTCGACATTCCGAAGCCGGGTGAAGAGATGGTGTTCAGCGGGACGGTGACCAACTCGGGGAACATCACCCTCACCAACGTCCTGGTGGCGTGCAGCCTGCCCAGCGCCGGCACCCCGGTCTTCGGTCCCGTCACGTTGCTGCCCGGCCAGACCGCCGCGTTCACCGGAAAGTTCACCGTGCCTGCGGATCTCGACGGCTGCACCATCACCTCGACCTTGACGGCGACCGGCCAGAGCAAGTGCGACGGCCGCCAGGCAACCGATCAGGTCACCTCCATCTGTCCCGTCCAGGTCAGCCCCGCACTCCTGCTGAGCACGCAATGCCCGCCCAGCGCCACCCCGCAAGGCGGACTGCTCACGTTCTCCGCCACCCTGCGCAACACCGGCAACATCACCCTCACCAACGTGGTCGTGGTCAATAGCCGGCCCACCAACGGCACCCAGGTCCTCCGCATCGCGCGGCTCGCACCGGGACACGAGACCAACTTCACCGGCAGCTATCTGGCCCCGTCCAATTGCTGCGAGGTGGTCTCCACCCTCCGCGCCACGGCGGTCGACATCTGCGGCCAGACAAATGCCGCGGACACCGCCACCATGGTCTGCCCGGTGAGCTACGCGCCCGGGGTGAAGATCACGAAGGTCTGTGACACGTATTGCTGCGGTGACGAGCCGACGCCGGGCGGCGAGTACCACTACACCGGGACGATCACCAACACCGGCAACATCACGCTCGAACAGGTGAAGGTCTACAGCCAGCAGTTGGGAAGCAACGCCCCGTCCCTGGGACCGATCACCCTCGGCCCCGGCGAAGGCGCCACCTATGAGGTCCGCTACCCCGTGCCGTTCGACTTCTGCGGGTCGGACACCGTCACCGTGGAAGGGGTCTCCATGTGCGGCAACGTGGTCGTGCGCGACGCGGTGAGTTCGACGTGCCCCGTGGTGACGTCACCCGGCATTGCGGTGCAGAACCTGCCCCCGGACATCCCGCCGCAAGGCTGCTCCGTGATTATCGGCCGGGGCAGCGTGGCCAACACCGGCAACGTCACCCTCACCAACGTGATGGTCTACTGCAGTCAGCCCACACCGGGAACCGCCGTGGCGGGGCCCATGACCCTGCGGCCCGGCGCCGTCACCAATATCGTCTACGAGGTCACCCTGCCGCAGTTCTGCAACTGCTGCGAGGCGCCCATAACCCTCAGCACCTCCGGCTACGGACTCTGCGACGGCAGGCGCGTCGCCAGCAGTTCCACCGTCGTCGTGCAGTTCCAGACCAACCCGCAACTCCTCGTCACCCTCGGCGTCCCCTCGGGCGACGATCTCGCCAGCGGTCTGGACTGGTACTGGGGCGAGATCCGCAACTCGGGTGATATCGCCCTCAGCAATGTCGTGGCCGTCAGCAGCCTGCCCAGCTCGAGCACCCTGCTCGTCGGCCCCATCAACCTCGCCCCGGGCGAATCCCAGGTCTATGTGGGCGAGATCGGTTCTCTGGATCCGAGCCAACTGCGGGCGCTGGAAATCGTGGCCACCGGCCGCAACATCTGCGGCGGCGCCGAAGTCCGCGCCACGGCCAACGCCCTGGCTGGCCTGGTCATCGGCACGGACGGCAACGGCGGCACCACGCTCACCTGGGCGTCTGCGGCCGACTTGAAGTACCACGTCGAATTCCGCACCGCCTTGGGTGAAGGCACTTGGCAGTCCCTGGGCGACGTGGTGGCCACCGGCAGCGTGACCTCCATCCACGACCCGGCGGCGCCGATCGGCACCCGATTCTACCGCGTCGCTCTGATGGAGTAGGTCGAATCGACTCCAGGGTCATTCCCGAATGCACCCGGCGTGGCCCGCGCCACGCCGGGCTTCGGGTTGGTCGACCCGGGCGGTGTCTTGCGTCGATCAGGTCCGTTGGCTACGCTCCCCGCAACACGGCAGCTCCCGATCACCATGAAGCCCCATACCCATTCCGGCGTGCCAGTTCTCGCGGAAGATAGGGCGGGTTGTCCCCGCCCGGATGAACAATCCGCCGCCATTCCACCCGGACCCGCAGAGGACGGCGGGCGGCCTCGGGGCGGCTGGCGGCTCGGCCTGGGCCTGGCTCTGCTCCACGCCGCCCTGATCACCGCGACGGCGCAAGATCTGATCGTCACCGCCGTGGACTACGCCAGCGGCTGCGCCACCATTGACTTCCTGACCCCCGAACCGGCAGGACGCCACCAACTCGAGGTGAGCGCGGATCTGCGCACCTGGGAACCGGTCCCCATCGCGACCTTCCAGGTCCAGGGGGCGTCGGCGCTGCGCACCGGCTTGGCGGGCGTACCCGAAAGCCCTTCGTTCTTTCGGATCAGCTTGTGGGAAAGCCCCGCCACCAATCCCCCGGTCTACGTCAACCTCCAGGTCGACGCCGAACTCGAAGACACCCAGGGCCTCCGCACCATCATGGCTGAACTCGAGCAACGCCAGATTGCCGCCACCGTCTATGTGACGGCGGATTACGCCAACCGCAACGCCCTCCTCATCGCCGAGTTGTTCCAGCACGGATTCGAAGTCGCCCTCCATGGCTACTACACCGGCGAGCAACTTGCCTCCATGACCTACGAACAGCAAAAGGACCTGCTCGCGCGCGCCAAGCTCGCCCTCGAGGGCTGCAAACCCTGCGGCACCTACAAACCCATCGTCGGTTTCCGCCCCCAGTACTTCAGCCAGAACGATGACACGTATCGGGTCCTGGACGAACTCGCCCTGACGCACAACAGCGGCTTCAAGGTGGGACAATTGTACCTCCCCGGCCACACCTGGCAGGCCGCCCCCTACGCCGCCACCGGTCACAGTTTCTCGGTGATTCCCATCACCACGGTCCCGGTGGGCTGCGACCGGGCCTACCTCTGCGACCTCGCCTGTGGTCAGGTGCTGCATTGGACGCCGGACCAATGGCGGGACGGACTCCTCCAGGCCCTGGCCGAGGCCCTGGAAACCCGACAGCCGCTCGTCGTGCTGCTCCACGGCTACTACGCCGGTGACGCCGCGAAATACGGCTATTGGCAGCCCGTCCTGGAATTCCTCGACGCCGCAGCGGGGAAGGTCACCTTCGTCCAGTCCAAAGACCTCGTCGATCTTGCCTCCCAGCCCTGACCGCCCGCCAACACTCCGCCCCACTGCCGTCCCGGACGGACTGTCCCGCGCGACGGCGGCGCTTCAGAAACGGTATTGCGGGATCTTCAGCGGTTCGCCGTCCTTGAGCGCCGACTGATGGGCAACGACGCCCGCCACGGTCATGTTCAGCGCCAGCGCGATGTCCACCAGCGGTTTGCGTTTCTGCAGCACCGCCGTGACGAATTCGTTCATCAAATACCCGTGAGAACCACCGTGGCCGCCGGCCTCGACACCCGGCGGCAGCGGCGGACGTTTGGTGTTCGGCAGGTTCTTCTCGAGGCCCTGGTAGGTGTTGTGGTAGGCGCCCCGCTGCCCCCGCACGCGCCCGCGCTCCCCTTCGTCGCCCGGCGTGTCCCAACTCACGGCCATGCGCGACGTGCCGCCTTCGCGCGCGCGAAAGAGGGCGATCTCCGAGCCGAACGCGTTTCGATAGCGGTTGTTGGCCGGCAGCAGATGCGGGATCTTGCTCGGCATTCCCAGGCATGAGACCGACGTGAAACTGCCGCCGCTCACGCCCAGGTGATACGCGTTCGAGTGGGTCGGATACCACTGCGGCGGCAGCCCCACGCGCCAGTCGCGGAACGACGGGATCGGCTCCTGCATGTAATGGTAATACTCCCCTTCCGTGTAGACCAACTCGCCCAGTCCTCCGGCGCGATAGA
>CAYSPU010000040.1:0-29151 GCA_964432995.1 uncultured Verrucomicrobiota bacterium | reverse complement strand
ATGGTGGTTCAAAGATGCCAAGCTCGACGCCGCGGCCAATCCTTCGGCAGCCACCAGCCGGTTGTCCCTCACCAACGTGACGCTGGCCCAGGCTGGGCCCTACTATGTCGTCGTTAGCGACCAGAGCGGTTCGGTCACCAGCCAGCCCGCCATTCTGGACGTGGATCCCACCTTCACCAAGATCACCCAAGGACCGCTCGTCACCGATCGCCTCAACAGTGTGACTGCGATGTGGGGCGACTGCGACGGCGACGGTCTGCTAGACGTGCTGGTCACGGGCCCAGCCAACCAGTGGCGCCTTTACCACAACGACGGGAGCGCCCAGTTCAGTACGGTTACCAGCGGGGCCATGGGCCAGCACAATCAAGGCATGCCGGGAGTCTGGGGCGATCCCGACAACGACGGCGACTTGGACTTCTACGCCGGTCCCACCTGGAGCGCAAGCGAGTCTCCGGCGATGTACTGGGACGATGGGCAGGGGAACTTCGTCCGCCAACCTGTCGGCCCATCGTGGACCTCGAACAAGATCCCCCTGCGGGGTGTGCTCTGGGCGTGGAATGACTTCGACCGGGACGGTTTCCTGGATGCCTTTCTCGGAGGTTGCTTTGCTGGCATCACTGGAACGGCCATCACCAACGCGCTCCTCCACAACAACGGCGATGGGAGGTTTGCCGTGGTAACCAACAGCGTCCTTAACCTCAGGAATCACTTGGTCAACAATCTCTGTGCCGAGGATTACGACGGCGACGGTGCCGTCGACCTCGTCCTTATCCGCACTACAGGCAGCCTCGCCACAGCTTTCTATCGTAATGACGGCCAGGGCGTGTTCGCTGAGGCCACACCAGAACCGATTCGATCAGAGGTCTATTACGCCATGTACCTCACCTGGGCCGACTTCGACAACGACGGGGATTTGGATGCGATCTTTGGAGGATACGACTCGCAGCCGTACGGCTTGGACCAAGATCATTTCTACATCAATAATAGAGATGGGACCTTTTCTTCCTGGGCCGGCCAACCCAGCAGCTTCGATGGCACTCTGCCCGCCGGCTGGGGCGTAGCCGAAGGATGGGGAGACTTCGACAACGACGGATACCTGGACTGGTTTACAACTGCGCCTAGTACCGGGAGGCTATGGCGAAACCTGGGGAATGGGAGCTTCGAGAGAGTCAATTGTGGAAGCCCAGTCCAGGACTCGACGTACAACGCGAACCAAGTTTGCTGGGTTGACTTCAACAACGACGGGTTCTTGGATCTCTTCGAGCCGAATCTTGGGTTCCCGCCAGGGTCAGGCGTTAAGGATTAGGCAACGGGTGCTTCCGTTCCAGGCAGAAGCCCAGTCGAATCCGATCACTTAATTCTTAATGCCTGACCCTGAAGCCTCACCCTGACGCAATGGACGAAGGTTGCCGTGCGCGCGAACCTGACCGGCACGGTGGACTACACGCCCTCGGCATCCGCTTCGCCGCAGGGCTACTATCGGGTTGTCGTGCCCTAGCCCGGAAACCTCACGATGAATCAGTGCATGAGATTTCCGGGCTCAAGCGAAACCGCGCCGGAAGTGAAGAACGTGAGAGAAAACGGCCCATCCAATGCGCCTCGGATAGCGCACACCGTGTGGACTCCATGGCTCGGAGCGCGGCGGGGTGTTTCTCTCGAGAAGGCGCGGTTTTGCATTCTAGCCGGCATACGGCGCATCCTGGGGGCGCACACGGACCGGTGCACTGAAAGGGTGTGAAACATGCCGGCTAGCGACTGACTGAAGTCTGGGACTGGGACACCGGACTGGCGTGGGGTCGCCGGTTTGGGGTTCCGCAGACAGCGCCGTGCAGAACGCAGCCTTGCCCGGGCCAGGAGGGACTTGCTATCGTGGCCGCGTGAATGAGAACTGCCAGGGGACCACGGACCCGGCCGCGGAGATCCGCCGCCGTGTCGACCTGGCGCAGCGGGCCTATCGCGCTTTCCATGCCCAATGTTTCTGGTCGTACCGCGAGGATGCCGTGATCACCGAGTCCAAAGTGCCCTTCGTCATTCGAGGACTTCGTGAGCACGGCGGTCTGGAAGGCTACCGGGTGGCCGCCGAACTATGCCGGTAGCCGAGTTCGAACGGTCTTTGCTACGGCTCCTGGCGGGCAACCGCAATCCGGACAGTTACGTGGGCGGCGCCACGATCCTCCATCAGAGCCCTGGATCCATTCGCACCTCCCGGGACGTGGATGTGTTTCACGATACGCTGGAAAGCCTGGCCATCTCGGCGGAGGCGGATATCGCGCTGTTGCGCACAGCCGGTTATGCGGTGGAGTCGGAACGTCCGCAGGAGACGTTCCGTCGCGCCGTCGTTTCGCGCGGAGGCATGCAGACCAAGATCGAGTGGGTGTTCGACAGCGCCTTTCGGTTCTTCCCGGTCGAGGCCGACCCGGAGCTAGGCTGGCGGCTTAACTTCTGGGATGTCGCCGTGAACAAGGTGCTTGCTCTCGCCGGACGTTCGGAAGTGCGGGATCTAGTGGACGTTCTCGAGCTGCACGCGCGTGATCTGCACCTGGGCGCTCTGGCCTGGGCGGGGACTGGTAAGGACCCGGGGATGACACCGGAGGCCATTCTCGAGTGGAGCGGGCGCAACGCCGTCTATCGGCCGGAGGAACTGGCGGAGTTGATCCTCACGCACCCGACGTCGCTGCCAGAACTCAAACAGCAGTGGAAGGTCGCGCTGACCGAAGCGCGTGACCTGGTTGGCCGCCTGCCCCCCGAAGAAGTAGGCTGCCTGTACCTGGATGCTGAGGGCCGGCCGGTTTGTCCGGACGCCACCGCCCCCGGATTCCCCAAACTCCACCGTCACTTCGGTTCCCCCAGAGGCGCTTGGCCCCGAATCGCCAAGGCATAGGTGTCTGGGCGGATCGCTCGTCGGCCTACTGCAGAAATGCCTGGGACGGACGGCGATGCAGGTGCATCACGGCTTTGATGTAGAGGGCGTCAGTGCCAACGCTGTAAACGATGGCGCAGGGAAAGCGGCGGAAGTTGAGCTTGCGATTATCGCCACGAGTTTTGCGCCAGCGTTCCGGCTCGGCTGCAATTCGGCGCAAGGTGCGTTCGAACTCGTCAAGGAAGTCGTTGCCCAGATAGGCCCGGCCCTGCTCCGGCAAAGCCAGCACTTCGGCGACCTTTTCAGCGGTTACGCTCATGCGCCGACAATATCGCCTCTTCCGCCGAATTACAGATTACGGAGGCGGGAGCAGTGTCTGGTTATCCGCGCCCATTCGCGGTTTTTCGCGCATTCCGTATTCCGCGGTCTCAGGTGTCAGTCAGCGGATTCCAAACGCGCTGAAAGTCGAAGCCTTCAAAGTCCTTCGGGTTGGCCGTGGCGAACTCGGCCACGCCGTGATGCCGCAACGTCAGGGCCAAGCGGATGTCGAAGATCCTCCGATAGCCGGCACTGCGACCGGCTTCCTCCCAGATCTCGTCCATCAGCCCTCCTGGGTAGTCCAGCAACATCCAGCGGGGATTGCGGCGAAGATTGTCGATCGTGCGGACGGCCGCAGCGGCGTTCAACGGACGTGCGGCGAGGACCGGTTTCCGCAACAGCACATACACCTCCATCAGCACCAGCTCGCATAGCGCAAAGTCGGAGTTCTCGACCTGCGATTCCAGGAAGGCCCGGGCGAGGGCGTGGTTCACGTGAGACGCCTCGAGGGCAGGGAACAGGATGTTGGTATCGCAGGAGATCACGGCCTTCTTCCCTGGCCGTCGTTCAGCAGCAGCATGTGGGCGTTGGTCCCGTCGCTCACCCCCATGTTCGCCGCGACCCGCCAGTCAGCGTCTGCGAAGGGATCTCGCAGCAGCCCGACATCCGAAGGTGCATCCAGCTTCCAGCCACGCCGCACGACAAGGTCCGGCCGATGGATGGAAAGCATGTATTCCAAACCACGCCGTACCAGTTCAGCCAGAGAGATTTCCTTCGACTCCGCCAGACGTTTCGTCCGTTCGTAGAGCTCATCCGGAAGCTGGACTTGGGTGCGCACCATGACGCAATGTTTACATCACCATCATTTTGATGTCAACGAACGACTCTCAAGCGAGTGACTTGCCTACCCATTCTCTCTTTGAACGTAATCGGAATAGGCCGCCTCGATGCGCTCGGCGTTCATCCCATTGCCGTCGAACTCGCAGCCGCCCCCGAGGATGCGGATCAGGGGAAAGTCGGGGAGGATGAGGTCGTTGGTGTTGTGCCGATGGAGCGCCGCAGCCGGAAACACCGGTGTATCCCCGTTCGCCGGCGCGCCGGCACTCCAGTTGTCCGCATCACTCCAATAGCCCGAAGCGGTGCCCAGCCAACTGTTCACCTTTTCCGGCTTGGGTCGACTGGCGGGCTGTGGTTTGATCGGGGCTTGCGGTGAACTGGAATCCCCGACAACCCCTGCCGCGGAGGCGACGCTTGCCGATCAAGGCGCTGGTGGGGTTGGTGTTGCTGCTGGCCGGCATTGGCTGGTGGCTGCAATGGGAACCACCGGAACCGGAGGAGGCCCAGGACCTGCTGCCGGTCCAAAGGGGAACAACCAATCCCGCCACCGCTTCCGCTATCTCGCGGACGTCCACGCAACGGTCGCGGATCCTCCCGCCGGGGTGGCCACCGTCGAACACCGTCGCGGTTGCGCCGGGTCTTTCCGGCTCCACTGCAACCAACGGCTCGAATCACGTCGCGCGGCCCCAATCCTGGAAACCCCGGCCGGTGCTCAACATTCTCGAAGCGCAGATCGTCCTGGCCCGACTGGGCATTTCCCCGGGTCCCATCGATGGCCTCGACGGCCCGCGCACGCAGAGCGCCCTGCGCGCGTTCCAGAGGGCCAATCGCCTCAAGGTCACCGGCGCCCTCGACGCCGGCACGCGCAGCCGCCTGGTTCTGCACGAGGCGCCTTACACCAATCACGTCGTCACCGCCGCGGACCTCGGACGTCTCCTGCCGGTGGGCGCCACCTGGTTGGAGAAGTCGCGCCAGCCGCGGCTCGATTACGAGACGATCGACGAGTTGGTGGCGGAGAAGTCGCGCTGCCATCCCAAGTTCCTCCGGCAGCACAACCAGGCCGTGGCCTGGCCCGACCTCACCGCCGGAACCAGTCTCATGGTGCCCCATGTGCCGAGCCCGTTGCCTCCCGATCGCGCCGCCTGGGTCCGCATCCTCTTATCCGAACGCGTTCTGCAGGCGTACGACGAGCGGACCAACCTGCTGGCGCATTTCCCCTGCAGCATCGCCCGCGAGGTCGAGAACCGCCCGGTCGGCGAACTCCATGTGTCCGTTCTCGTGTCGGATCCCGAATACATGTTCAAGCCGGCGCGTTTTCCCGCAACCCCCGAAGCGCGCGGGCTGGGCAGCGAACTGCGCATCCCGCCGGGCCCCAACAATCCGGTCGGGACCGTGTGGATTGGGCTCGACCGGTCGGGGTACGGGATTCATGGCACGCCGCACCCGGAGCGCGTGGGGCAGGCCGAATCCCTCGGCTGCTTTCGTCTGGCCAATTGGAACGCCGAGCATCTCCTCAAGCTGGCCTGGATCGGATTGCCCGTCCGCGTCGAGCCGTGAACGCCGAAGACTACCACCTGGTCCGGCTCGCCAACGGCACCTGGAGCGTCCGCGCCGTTGGTCAGGGCGAGACGTTTCATCCGGTCATCGGGCCGGCGGCCGAAGCGGAAGCCCTCTACGTCCAGCAGCTTCGCCTCCGGGAACGCGTGGCCGCCAGCGGCACCCCGTTTGTCCTGTGGGACGTCGGCCTGGGCGCTGCGGCGAACGCCGTGACGGCGTTGCGGGCGACCCAGGACCTGCCCACTCCGATCCGGCTCTTCAGCTTCGATCGCACGCTCGAGCCGCTTCGGTTCGCGCTCGAACATGCGGAAGCGCTCGGCTACCTCGGCGAATACGCCCGGCACGCCCACCAACTGGCCGCGCGTCCGAAGGTCCCCCTGCGGTTTCGGGACGGCCATCGCGAGGTCAGTTGGGAAGTGCACGTCGCCGATTTCCCCACCTTCCTGGGCCGGCCCGAGGCGGGCCTGTTGCCCAAGCCGCACGCCATTCTCTACGACGCCTTCTCTCCGGCCACCAATCCCGAGATGTGGACGCTGGCCGTGTTCACGAACTTGTACGGCCTGCTGGATCCGGCGCGGCCTTGCGCGCTGCCCACTTACTCGCGCAGCACGATGCTCCGCGTCACGTTGCTGCTGGCCGGTTTCTGGGTTGGCGCCGGCCACGCCACGGGTCAGAAGGAGGAAACCACCATCGCCGCCAACACTCCGGAACTGATCGAGATGCCACTGGACGAGCGCTGGCTGCGGCGGGCGCGGCGATCGAGCAGCGCCGAGCCGTTGCGAACAACCGCTTACCAACAGCACCGGCTTTCAACCGAGAGTTGGGAGTTGCTCCAGCGCCATCCCCAGTTTCAACGCGGGTAGCGGCGTTCCGGCGCGGGGCTGCGCCCGTCCCGGTTTGAGTCGTCAATCTAAAGGACTGACCCCGGGGGCGGACATTTCACGCAGGGAGCGTGAAGTGTCCGGGCTAGGACAAAACACTGGGATGCTCCTCCCGCCTCGACAAGACCCGCGGTCCGGAAGGGGGCAGCGGCGCTCGTGGCCTTCAGGGCGACCGCGCGCCCGCCAGGCTTAGGACCGCGGCTCGTCTGGAGCCGCAGCAAAAGGCGTGTGCGCTCTGCTGCGGGTCGAGAAGACCCGCGGTCCGGAACTGGCAACGCCAGCCGCAGCCCGCGACGCAGAACGCGCCTGGACGCGGGGGCGGGGGTGCGCCCGTCTCGGCCGCAGCAAGTTCCGCAGCGGAGTGGCGCCCCGATTTCGCGGATCACCCTTGACCGTCCGTGCGCTTCTGCGGCCGAGGCCGGCCGCCTCCCGTCCGCTCGCCGCTGCTGCGACCAGAGGACCAACCTCCGCCACGGCTACGGCTTGGCAGGCCGGTCGCGCTCCGTCCGTCGTTCGGCGCCGGTGGGTCCGCCAGTGACACCGGCCGCCGACCTCAATCCAGCTTCGGCTCCGCGCCGTCGATCATCTTGACCTTGTTGTGCGCGAAGTATTCGCGGGTCAAGGCCTCGACCATCTTCGGCCGCTGATCGTAAAGGCGACGGTACTTGCGGGGCTTGTGTTTCGCCAACGCGTAGTGCGTCAGCAACGGCATCGCGATCGTCGTGTCCGTGTAGCAAACCACGGCATCGGGCAGACTGTCGGGATCGACCTTGCCCCAACTGACGGCCTCGCTGGGCGTGGCGCCAGAAAGACCGCCGGTGTCGGGCCGGGCGTCGGTGACCTGCAGGAAGTAATCCTGGCCGTATTCCTTGATGCGCAGGACTTCCTGGATCTGCGGCTCGGTCTGCAGCATGAAGTTCTTCGGGCTGCCGCCGCCCCAGAGCACGACGGCGCTCTTGCCGCCGGAACGCTTCGCCGCCAGCACAAACGCCGTGGTCTCGTTCACGTCAATGGACGGGTTGACGCGCAGGCGGTTGCCGCGCAGCTCGACCCCGGCCACGTTCATCCCGATCGTCGAGTCGCCCGGCGACGAGGTGTAGCACGGCACGCCGGCCCGGTAGGCGGCGGCCAGGACCGAGACGTCGCGGATGCCGTTCTTCCGTTCCCACTCGGCGCAGTAGCGGCCGATGAGATAGTGCAGCTCCGCCGTTCCCATCTCCTTCTGAAATTCCGGCTGGATGAGAATCGCCCGGAGGATGTCGTCGGTCGCCATCAGGCAGTCGCTGTAGCCGAGGAGAACGTCGTAGATGCGGACGATGTCGTTGTTGCGCAGGTCGGTGTCGTCCATCTTGAAGCTGCCGACACGCACGGGGTAGTTCAGGGCGAAATGCATGTCATGGTAGAGATTCGCGCCGGTGGCGACGATCCAGTCCACGAAGCCCGCCTTGATCAGGGGCACGACGCTCGAGCAACCGAGGCCGGCCGGGGTCAGGGCGCCGGACAACGTCATGCCGATGGTGACGTCCGGTTCGAGCATCTTGTTGACGAACAACTGGCAGCCCTCCTTGAGCCGGGCGGAGTTGTAGGCCAGAAAGGTCTCGTCCATCAGGTCCGCCAACTTCTCCTTGCCGGTCAGATTGCGCGGCTGGATCCGCTTGCCGGATAGAAACTTGTCCCGTTGCGGGCATTTTTTCTTTTTCAACCACTCGGGCGTCTCGGAGAGATCCTCGCGGTAACGACGTTGCGATCCGGGTTTCTTAGCCATAAGTCAGTTCGTTTTCGGGCGCCAACAATACGAATCCCCCCCAGGATGCCAAACTATTTCGGAGGTTCACGGTTCACGGTTGGGAGGTTCCAGGTTCAGGGTTGGGAGGTTCAGGGTTCAGGGTTCACGGCTGGGAGGTTCAGGGTTCACGGTTCAAGGTTGGGAGGTTCCGGGTTCAGGGTTGGGAGGTTCAGGGTTCAGGGTTGGGAGGTTCAGGGTTCAGGGTTGGGAGGTTCAGGGTTCCCTGGCGTAGCCGGCTGTTCGATGTCGGTGCTTCCATGAATCCCCCCACCCATTCTGGGATACCGCTTCGAATGAAAGGTAGGGCGACCTCTCCGAGGGCGCCGCAGGATGCCGTATCCGAACCATTGCTTTGCGGCGCGATGCGGGGACCTGCTCGCGAGTTCTGCTCGGAGCCCGCTCGCGAGTTCTGCTCGGAGTCGCACCCTACCAGCTTTCAGGGTAGCCCCCATCCCTTTCGGGGATACCACTTCCGATGAAAATGGTCGTTTTGTTCATTTCCGACGACTTGCGCGGCTGTTTTCGGAAGAACCTCTCCCTGGACCTGCGCCACCCACAGCGGCACAGCCGTGCCGCACTCCCCGACGCTCGTTCCCGACCACGCCTCCGAAGCGCGCTTGCCGTCCTGGAGTGCGCTGCCGCCGCAGCGCTTTCCATGAACCGTGAACGGCAGGCGAGACGCGCGGCCTCGCGCGTCCGCCAGTTGAATGCAGAGGCGCACGCCTTCTGCGGACGCCCGAGCCGGCCGTCCCTACCATACGTGTTTCTCCACCTGGCTCGGGCAGCAGCAGATGCATGGCGATGCCGCGTCCGAGGGAACGGGGCGCTTTGAACGCCAAGGGCTTCGGCCGTGTCTATCCAAAGGAATCCGTATGCACACGCCACTGTTGCGCTCCTCCTTCGTCACGGTTGCGCTCGCGTTTATGGCAGGCCTCCTGATTGGACACTGGGCATGGCCGCCGTGCGGTGAGGATCGCGCTGCCGGAAGAGCATTGCCCCGCGGTGTGGATGAGCCACGCTCCGCACCGATCGAGAGTGTGACAACACTCGATAACGGGAATGCCCGCCCAGGAGGCGGGCCCTTCAGTTCTTACTGCCTCCGCGACGTTCTGGCCATCGCTTCCGCTGCACTGGATCTCCCGGATGACACAGCGAGACAGGTCGCCCTGGCGGCGCTGGTGGAGAAGATCCCATCGTCGTCAATCCCCGAGCTTCTTGACGGGCTCGAGGCCAGTGGTCACCGGGAGGTGAGTGACGCGCTTCGCGGTCTGCTGCTCTCGAAATGGGCGGCGACGGATCCTCTCTCTGCTCTGCGCTATGCGGATCGACTGCCTGAAACAGCGCAGAAGCGGTTGGCAGTGGGCGGCATTGTGAAGAAGTGGGCCGAATCCGACCCGGCAGCGGCAGGTGATTGGGTACGCGGTCTTCCGAATGGAGAGCTGAAGTGGGAGTTCGCGACTGCATTCATCGACTCTTACGCGGCGAAATCGCCCAGCGATGCGCTGGCCTATCTGCACGGGCTTGGAGGCTTTCCCTGCCTATCCTCCTGCGAGCAACGCATCTTCATGCGTTGGGCGGAGGCGGACCCTGCCGCAGCAGCGGCGGCGGTTTCGACTGTTCCATCATTGCCACTCGGTGACGTTGCGGGCGCTTGGGTCCGGAAGGATCCGGAGGCGGCGATGGCATGGGCCATGAACGATCCTCGCGCTTCCCGGGACCCCACTGTGATCGGAGCCTTGTGCGGTGCGCTGGCGACAACGGATCCGGGCCGGGCCAACAGCATTATGGAGTCGCTTCCAGCCGGGGAACTGCGCGATCGAGCTGTGACGTGCATTGCCGGTGGACTGCTCGAGCGAAGCTGCTCCGAGGCAGTCGAATGGCTCAAGAATCTCCCAACGGGCAGGGGACAAGAACAGGCGCTGCTGTTTGTCGGAGAGGAATGGATCAAGAGCGACCCGGCCGAAGCGACTCGTTTTCTGGCCACTCTGGAGGAAAGCACTCTCCGATCCTTCATGCTGCCGCGCTTCATGGCTGCCTGGGCGTCTGCTGATCCGAATGGCGCGGCCTCCTGGACTCAAGGCATGTCCGGGCCTGATCGGGCTCCGACTCTGCAATCGGTGTTGGAGCGTTGGGCGGAGGCGTCGCCGACCGAAGCGGCCGCCTATGTTGCAACGAAGCTGGACGGTGACTTGGTGCCTGAGGCGCTCAGCTCGGTCTTGTCGGGCTGGGCTTCACGAGACGCGGAGTCGGCCGCTGCCTGGGTTGGTGCCTTTCCCGAGGGCGAGTTGAGACTCAAGGCCACGGAGGAAATCGCGCGGTCGTGGACGACTGTGGACCCTTCACGAGCCGAGGCATGGCTGGCAGCACTCGCGTCAGACGCGGACCGGGACGCGGCCTTGGCGGGTTGCGTATCTGCCTTGACGCAGCGTGATCCGGCAAGGGCAGCGTCGATGGCCGAGAGAATATCCAACCCGCAGGCCAGAGCCTCCCAAATCAGTTGGGCAGCCTCCTGGTGGCTGGCCCGCGATCCAGGGGCGGCCAATCAGTGGTTGCTTCAGCGAAAGGAAGTCCTCGGAGGAAACCGCGAACTTGAGGATTGCCAGGGCACACCCGGACGATGAACGTCCTGGCAGCAGATGACCGGCCCCTCGTCCGAACCAGTCGCCGCGTTCGTCAGCCGGCTGCAGCAGAGCCTGGCCGACGGCTCGTTGGTGCGGGTGGTTCTCTCGTCGCCGCGCCGCCCCGGCGAACTGCCGAAGCGGGACGAGACCCGCAACCTGCCGCTGCCAGCGGTGAACGAGTGGATCGCGTCTGCGCTGCGATGGGACTTCCGCAGCGCGCTGCTCGAGACCGTGCATCGCGACTGGCAGTTGACCATCGGTCCGAAAGGGGAGGCGCGAATCGTGCCGCATCGTGCGCGGCAGCGCGTGGCGCCGTCAAGGGCGCACGACCGGTCCGTGCGGGATCTGCTGGGCCCCGCCGCCCGGGCTTGGCTGCACCCACTCGGACTGACTGATGCCGACGGTCGGGTGCTTCCGTCCGGCGCAGCCAAGTATCAGCAGGTGCAGAGATATCTCGAGATCTTCTCTCATCTGGTTCGGGACGCGCGTTGGCGTGAAGGCCAAGCGGTCACTTTGGCGGACATGGGCTGCGGCAAGGGCTATCTGACGTTTGGCGTCTGGCACCTGCTCCACCATCACCTGCGGATCCCGGCCCGCGTCATCGGCGTGGAAAGCCGTGCCGATCTCGTCGAGTTCACCTCCTCGCTGGCGCGGCGGATTGGCGCGGAGGGACTCGAGTTCATTCCGGGAACGATTGTTGACGTCCGGTTGCCGGCGTTGGACGCGTTGATCGCGCTGCACGCCTGCAACACGGCAACGGACGACGCGCTGCGGCAGGGTGTGGCGCGGGGAGCCAGCCTGCTCGTCGTGGCGCCGTGCTGTCATCAGGAGCTCCGCCCCCAACTGCGCCACCCCCCTCCGTTTGCGGCCGCTCTCCGACACGGCATTCTGGCCGAGCGCATGGCCGAATGGCTGACGGACGCCCTGCGCACGCTCCACCTCGAATGGGCGGGCTTCCGGACCAAGGCCTTCGAATTCGTGCCGTCGGAGCATACCCCCAAGAATCTCATGATCTCCGCCGTGCGCCGGGGGCGCGCGTTTGTGGATCCCGAGGCACGACAGCGGATCGTGGCGCTGAAGGCGCTGTTTGGCATTTCGCGCCAGGCGTTGGATCCGTGGCTGGCGGGGCAATCGCCCGCTCCGGACGCGGGGGAGAACGCCGGACAATGAACTGGGAAACCGTCGACTGGGCCGCGCTCGAGCGGTTGCGGGGGGTCTTCCTCGCAGGGACCGGCGGGCGCGAGGATTACTGGCGCAGCGAGCGCGACCTCGAGAGCTACGACGCGACCTTCGGCCAACGGATCGCCTGGAAATGGAATGGGGTCCTGCGCGAACTCCGGCGGCGCGGATGGCAACCACCGTCGGGCGGAGTGCTCGACTGGGGCTGCGGCACCGGGGTGGCGGCGCGTGCATTCCTGGAGGCGTTCGGCCCCGCGTCGGCGCCGCGGGTGGCGCTCTGGGATCGCTCCGCCCGGGCTCGGGAGTTTGCCCGGCGCCGGATTCGTGAGGAGTGCCCCACGACGCCGGTCGACATCAGCCCCGACCCGGTGAACGGCCTCCTGCTTCTGAGCCATGTTCTGACAGAGTTGGACGAGAACCAACTGCGCGGCGTGGTTGAGCTGGTGGACCGTGCGGCGGCGGTGATCTGGGTGGAGCCGGGAACGTACGCCGTCAGCCGGAGTCTGATCGGGCTGCGTGAGCGACTGCGCGGTCCGGTTCCCGAACCGTCAGTGAGGGAGACCTCTCCGAGGGCGCCGTGGGGTGCAGTCCCCGAAGCACTGGCTGGCGGCGCGCCCGGAGGGCATGCCTTACCATCTGTGGTTCATGAGCACGAGCCACTCGGTCCGCACGCGAACGCGGCCTTTCATGTGGTGGCACCCTGCCCGCATGAAAGCACCTGCGGCCTGCTGGCTCCCGAGAACGCCCCGCATTGGTGTCACCATTTCGTCGAGCCGCCTCCGGAGGTCTTCACGGATGGGGGCTGGGCGCGGTTTGGCCGGTGGGCGGGGATAGATTTGCGGAGTCTGCCGGTGAGCTATCTGGTGTTGGACCGGCGGCCGCCGCCGCCGTTGCCGGCGGGGGTGGTACGGGTGTTGGGTCGGCCGCGGGTCTACAAGGCGCACGCGCTGGTGTTTGCCTGCGGTGACACCGGGGTGCGGGACTGTCGGCTGACCAAGCGGCGATTGCCGGAGGCGTTCCGCGAGCTGAAGCGGGAGCGGTTCGAGACGTTGCGGTGCTGGAAGTGCGTTGCCGGGGAAGTGGTGGAAACGCAGGCGTTCGAGCCGGGTTGACGCTGCCCAGCGGCCGACACCGTCCTCGGCCGGCGGCAGTGCATGGCCCCCATCGGGAAGGCCGCCCCGATCGGAAGGCGGGTATTCTGAAGCAGAACCGGTTCTCAGCTTCCGCCCTGGCGGCGGTAGAGGCTGGCCACGAAGTTGGGGCGCTGCCGCTGGTGGGCGGGGAGATCGCGCGGGGAGAGCAGACCGCGGCGGAGCAGGGCCTGCTCGTTCTCGCGGTCGAGCACCACGATCTTGAGGACGGCGTCCTGGCATTGGCGCAGGAGAGTGGCGATCTCCGGATGCCGGGCGCGTTCCTCGGCCGGGACGCGGCTCCAGGCGGCGCGGTGTCGCCGGAGCTGTTCGAGGGATTCGTCGAGGCGCGGCAGGAGTTCCCGGCGCGCGGCGGTGCCGGGGCCGATGGGGTCGGCGTCGCCGGATTGGCGCAGGGCGGAGTTCTCCTTCTCCACGACGCGCAGGAACTCGCGGTAGAGTTCGAGGAAACCGCGCAGGTCTTGCGCCATTTCGTCCGCCGCCGGTTTCATCAATTGCTCGTCGGTTTTTCCTCGCCGCGGAGGGAGAGCTGGGTGGCCTGGATTCGGTCGATCCACCCCAGCGAGTCCTTTCGCCAGCGGGCCATTTCGACGATGGACAGGAGGCTGGGGCTGGGGCGGGTGCCGGTCAACTCCTTTTGCGCGTCGAGAATCCGGGTGTAGACCTCCGCGGCCTTGGTGGGCTGCAATTGGCGTTCGTAGACGAGGCCGATCTGGTACCAGACGGGGATTTGCCAGGCGGGCGACTTGTCCAGTTGTGCCAGGTGCTCGTAGATGAGGAGCGTATTCTCGAAGTCGCCCGCGGCGTACAACTGGTTGGCAACGTCGTTTCCCGCCCGCTTCTGCCAATACGCCCAGGCTTCGGGATTCTGTCGGGCGGCCTGGTGCTGGCTCTCGAGCAACTGCAGGACTTGCCGCAGGGCGTCCCGGTCGAGTCCAGCCTGCCGGTAGGCGGTAGCCAGAAGGAAGCGCACCTCGGGGATCTCGGGGGCTTCGGGGTAGGCTTCGAGGAAACGGTTGGCCTGGGCGATGGTGTCGGTGCGCTTGCCGGCGGCGGCGAGGGACCGCACGAGTTTGTAGTGGATCACCGCCTGGTGGAGGTGGGGGGAATCACGGCGGACCAGGCGCTGGAAGAACTCGGCGGCATCTTCAAACCGGCCCTGGATCAGGTAAGTGTCCGCGATCTCGGTTTGGGCTTGGAGCACGAGGCGTTCGTAGTAGTCCATGCGATCCTGTTTCACGTTCACGGCGCTCGTCCTGCCCGCGTAGAACTTGGCGATCGCCAGGGACATCGCCCCCATCTCGCGATACAAGAGGCCCTGGCGGAGGATGACCTCGGGAACCGACGGGTCCTGGGGATAGGTTGTGAGGTAACGCGCGAAGATCTGCTGGGCCCGCGCCCAGTGTTTCTCGTCTTGCGCCACGAAGGCCAGTTCGAGGAGGGCGGCACGATGCAGTTCTTCCGGCGCTTCCGCCTTGAGCACGGTGGTCAGGTGTTTGGTGGCTTGGTCGAAGTCCTTCTGGCGCCGTTGCTGGCGCGCCAGTTCGAGCTGGGTCTGCAGCAATTGGAGCCGCTCCGCCCCGCTCGACTGCGGTCCTTCTTCCGCCACGGGCTGAAGGTTCGGGGTCGAGAGCGCCTCGTCGGCGTTGGTGCCATGCATACCGATCGCGCCCCCCGGGGGTTGGGCGGGACGATTCGTGTCCGGCAGGTCGGCGATCCACTCCTGCAGTCGGGCCTGGGCGGTGTTGGTGGTCGTCAACTGCGGCAGGGCGGGTTCGGTGAGGGCGAAGGCGAGCATGGCGCCGCCCGGGACATGCGGCGGTGCCGGGATGGTCTTGGGGTCGAACAGGGGGGGGGCCGGTTCGGCGGCGGCCATCGTCCAGACGCAGACGGTCAGGCAGGCGGGGACGTATTGTGCCGCCACCCGGGACCAGGCGTTCCGCGCGCCGCGCAGCCACCACCATTCCCGGGAACGCACAACATGCAACATCCAACGTTCAACGCTCAACTGGAGGGCAGTTGGATGTTGAGCGTTGGGCGTTGGGCGTTGGGCGTTCCGGTTCATGGGCAGCATGCTGGGTCCGTTTGGTGCCGGGCTACGGCGTGGTGCTGTAGGTTGCCCGGCTGGACGGCGTGGCCGGCGCGGGAGGCGGGGTGAAGTCGACCGGTGCCACCAGCACGGGTTGTGCCCCCTGGTTGGTTTGCCCGGTCACGAAGTAGCGCAGCCAGAGGTGCGGCCGGAACACGTCCGTTTCCGGGAGGACCACGGGGGTCACGGTGGACGCGGCGGCGCTGGAGTCGACGGGCGGGGGCTCGGGTGTGGGCGTGGGCCCGGGCTCCGCCGCAGGCAACTCCGGAGCGGAAGCCGCCGGTTGGTTGGTCGCCGTCGGGTCCACCGGGGGCGGCGTCGTCAGGCGTAACACCGGCCAGATGGCGGGGCGCAGCGCCGCGGGAGCGGCCTGCACGCGGAGGACGGTGGGGCCGGCGGCCGGGAGGTAGGGCCGACCCGCCGCGCTGCAGAGCGTCGCGCCGCAGAGTCCGCCCGCCAACCATTGAAGTGCATTCGCCATGTTCGCCTCCGTGCACCGTCGCTCCGGGCGTCCTGTCCGGAGCTCCAGGGGCAGCGGTTCAGGCTGCCGCCAGTTCCTTTCCACCGAAGACGGCCAGGGCCTCCTCGAAGGAACCGACGAACGACCAGTCCTTGGTTTCCTCGTATTTCTTGCACTCGGCACTGACCGCCTGGGAACCAATCATCCGCTGCTTCAGCGAGAGCTCGGAGCAGAGCTGCATGAACTCCAAACCCAGCTTGATCAACGAGATGTCCGCCGTCCGCAGCGCGCTCAAATCAAACACCACTTTGTCGATGCCCGTGTCCACGGCCTCGGCTATCTTGGCGCGGAGGTGGAGGGAAACCTCGTTGCCGACGGCGGATCCGAAGTTGGGGGGCAGGGTGAGGAGCAGCACTCCGTTGCGGATTTGGAAGTACTTGTAGGAGGTGTCCAGGTTCAGCGCGCGCGAGATCTTGCCCTTCACGTCGTCGATGTCGATGGGCTTGGTGATGATGCTGGTGAAGCCCATCTGCTGGGCCTTCACCTGGTCGTCGACCGCGGTTTTCACGCACATGGCGAAAACGGGAACGCTCTTGGTCTTCGTGCTGGCCCGCAGGAGCTGGAAGAGGTTGAAGCCGCCGTTCTCGGGAAGCGTCAGGCTGATCAGGATGGCGTCGGGCACCGCCAGCGCGCAGGTGTCCAGGGCTTCGCCGCCTTGCGCCACGCCGACCACGGTCCACGTCGTGTCCGCCATGCCGGTCTTGATCTGCTCGGTAATGGCCGGTTTGTCGTCGACCACCAGGACCTTGATCGGATCGTCGAACCGCTTCTGCTTGACCGGCGTTGTGCCCTTGGGCTTCAGGTCGATGACCCGGCCCACGCGTTCGATGATCATCTCCTCTTTGAAAGGCTTGACCAGATAGTCGCGGACGCCCTGTTTGGCGATGCGCAGGACGTTCTCCTTGCCCGACTCCGCTGTCAGCATGATCACCGGAATCGATTTCAAATCCGGATCCGACTTCAGCTTGGTCAGGGTCTCGTAGCCGTCCATGATCGGCATGGTGAGATCCAGGATGATGATGTCCGGCTTCTCCTTGGTGGCAATCGCCAGTCCCTCCACGCCGTTGGCCGCCTCAAGGACTTCGCAGTCGAAGGACTTGAACGCCTTGGCGATGATCAACCGGATCGTCTTGCTGTCGTCGACAGATAGAATTTTGGGCCCCATGGCGTCGTTAGTTGGAGAGTGGAGGTTTGACCAGCGCCTCGACCACCAGTTGCTGGTTGTCCTGGCTGCGGAAGGCCAGCAGACGGCGCGAAGTGCTGCTGACCGCTTCGATGGTGAAATTCGTTCCCCGCACGATGGAGGGAACCGTCAACACGCAGGTGATGCCCCGATCACAAAGCCGGGATTTCAACTGGCCCACCACCATGTTGGCCATCTCGCCCACGGCGTCGTTCACCATTTCGTCCCCCTCGATCTCGTTGTCCTGCAAGCCGAGCAGGTTGCAGGTGATTCTGCGGGCGAACACCGCCGAACAATAGAGGTAAACGACCCCGCAAACGCTCCCCCCGCTGAAGCCCACCGAGCCCGCCACGTGCGGCTCGCCGTTGGCGATCGCAGCCCCGGGCGGCTCCACTTGAATCTTCGTGTTCAGCATGGTGGAGAACACCTCAGTCACTGCGGACTGTACCATATCATCCAGGTCGTCAATCATGCTCTCTGACTATCGGCAGGTTCCTCGGCTCCCTTTAGCCCGCATATTTCACACGCTCGCCGCGCGTGAACGATGCGGCTAGCCGAGGATCCGGGGCACCCCGGTAGGCTTGCGCCACCCCCGCGCCGTTGGCAGACTGCGCCGCGATGCGTGATCGGATCCAGGGCTGGGTGGAAGAACTGGAGACGTTTATCCTGGAGGTGATCTTCGAGGAACGTCCGGGGAAACGGGCGGCGATCATGCGGGGGGTCCTGTTCGCTCTCTCGCGGGTGTTTCTGGTGGCGGTCAAGGCCCGGCAGGCTCTTTATGACGCACGGATTCTCCGCGACACCACGCTGGGGGTGCAGGTGATCGCCATTGGGAACCTGACGGTGGGCGGCACGGGCAAGACGCCGGTGGTCGAGAAGCTCGCCCGCGAACTGAAGGACCAGGGTCGCACCGTCGCCGTGCTCTCCCGCGGCTATCGCTCGAAACCGCCGCCGCTGTCGCATCGCCTGCTCAACAAACTGTTCCTCCGCGAGGAAAGCACTCCGCCCCGGGTTGTGTCCGACGGCAAATCGCTGCTGCTCGATTCGGAAACGGCCGGCGACGAGCCCTACATGCTGGCCTCGAATCTCAAGGACGTCGTCGTCCTCGTGGACAAGGACCGGGTCAAGGCGGGGCGCTACGCCATCGAGAAATACGGCTGCGACACCCTGCTCCTGGACGACGGTTACCAATACTGGAAGCTGCGCGGGCGGAGGATGGACATCGTCCTCGTGGACCGCCAGCAACCGTTCGGCAACGAGCATCTGCTGCCGCGCGGCACCCTGCGGGAACCGGTGTCCCACCTCGCCCGCGCCAGCATGATCTTCATCACCAAGAGCGACGGCGAAACCACCGACCTGCGCCGGCGCCTGGCCCAATACAACCCCGAAGCCGGCGTCATCGAGTGTGTCCATGAACCGCTCTACTTCGAGGACGTGTTCAAGGGCGAACGGCACGGACTCGAGTTGATCCAGGGCAAGAAGGTGGCGGCGCTCAGCGGGATCGCGTTCCCCGAGAGCTTCGAACAGAGCCTCAAACGGCTGGGCGGTGAACTGGTCTACGCGAAACGCTTCGCCGATCACCACCGCTACACCCAACAAGAAGTGCTCAACGTCATCAACCGCAGCAAGAAACGCTTCGCCCAGGCCATCGTCACCACCCAAAAGGACGCCGTGCGCTTCCCCAAAATCGACCGGCGCGACCTCCCGATCTACTTCATGCGCGTCGAAATCAAGATCCTGCACGGCGCGCGCGACTTTCAGGATTGCGTGCGGCAAATCTGTTTCCGCTAGCCCGGCGCTGCCCCCCATGGACTGGCTCCTCTACCCCCTCGCCCGCCTGGGCGTCTGGCTCCTCCAGTCGCTCTCCCTGCCGACCGTCGCCCGCCTCGGGCGCCGCGGCGGAGCCCTGGTCTACTGGCTCGATGCGCGCCACCGCGGCGTCGCCCTCCTGAACCTCACCCGCTGCCTGGGAACGGAAAAAACGGCCGCCGAAATCCGCGACCTCGCCCGCGAGAACTTCCGGCGCATCGGCGAGAACTTCGCCTGCGCTGTCAAGACCGCCGCCATGACCATCGAGGAACTCGGCGATGCCCTCGAGATCGCCGGCGCCGAGAAAATCCGGCCGCGCGACCCGACCACGCCGCCGCCCAGCCGGGTATTTGCGATTGGCCATTTTGGGAACTTCGAACTCTACGCCCGCCTGACAAACCGCGTCCCCGGCTACCAGTCGGCTACGACGTATCGGGCGCTGCGACAGCCCTCCCTGAACCGCTTGCTTCAATCCCTGCGCGAACGGTCGGGCTGCCTCTTCTTCGAGCGGCGCACCGATGCCGAAGCCCTGAAGCACGCCATGCACGGCGGCGGAATCGCCCTCGGTCTGCTGGCCGACCAACACGCCGGCCACCGCGGTGTCTGGGGCCCCTTCTTCGGCCTCGAGTGCTCCACCACCGCCGCTCCCGCCGTCTTCGCCCTCCGCTACGGGTGCCCCCTCTCCACCACCATCTGCTACCGCACCAGCCTGGCCCACTGGCGCGTCGAGTTCGGCGACGAAATCCCCACCCACGAGAATGGCCGCGCCCGTTCCATCGAAGCCATCACCCGCGACCTGAACGCGGCCTTCGAGACCGCGATCCGCCGCGATCCCGCCAACTGGTTCTGGGTGCACCGACGCTGGAAACCGCGTCGACGCGAGGCCCCCGCCTTCCCCTCTTCGTCCCCCGACACCGCCCGCCTCGACGACACGCCCCGCCTATGAAGGCGCGCCCTCATGCGGATCGGCCTGGCCGGGTCCTGGTCCGGGGTGTGAACTGGCTGGGGGACGCGGTGATGACCACGCCGGCCCTGCTCCGACTGCGCCAGGCCCTCCCGGACACCAGAATCACTCTGCTGACGCCCCACAAACTCGCCGACCTCTGGACCGGCCACCCCGCTGTCAACAGCCTCCTGACGGTGTCCAAAGGATGTTCGCTGACGTCCGTGGCCCGACAGATTCGGGCGCAGGGCTTCGACGCCGGTCTGGTCCTGCCCAACTCCCACCGCGCCGCCGTCGAACTCTGGCTGGGCCGGGTCCCCACCCGTATCGGGGTGGCAGTTCCCTGGCGAAACTGGTTGCTCACCCGGGCGATCCCGCCGCTGCCCGAGAGCGCGCGGATGCGGAAGCGCACCCCGGCCGAGATCCGCGCTCTGACTGCCGCCGCTTCGAGCGCCGACGCGCCGGCCAGGACCGCGCTCCCCCTCCGGGCCCACCAGATCCATCACTACCTGCATCTGGCGGCCGCCTTCGGAGCCAATCCCGAACCCCTGGCACCGGCCATTGCCGTCTCCGCAAACGAGATCGAAGCCGCCCGCCGCAAGTTCGGTCTGGACCCGGGAACCACCTGGCTGGGACTGAACCCCGGCGCCGAATACGGTCCGGCCAAGCGCTGGCCCGCTGCGCGTTTCGCCGCCACCGCTATTCGCCTGCAGCGCGCGCTTGCCTGCCGCTGGCTGCTGCTGGGAGGAGGCAACGACCGGGCACTGGTGGCGGAGGTTGAGGGCGAGATCCGTGCGGGTCTGGGCGCAACGGCATCGGGGAGTATGCCCCTGAACCTGGCCGGGTCGACCACCCTGCGCGAACTGTGCGCGGTTCTGAAGATCTGCCGCTCCGTTCTGACCAACGACACGGGCCCAATGCACGTCGCGGCGGCGGTGGGCACACCCGTCGTCGTCCCCTTCGGCAGCACCGAACCGGCGCTGACCGGCCCCGGTCTGCCCGGCGACCCCCGGCACCGCCTCCTGCGCGCTCCGGTTCCCTGCGCCCCGTGCTTCCTCCGCCAGTGCCCCATCGACTTCCGCTGCATGGACCAAATCCCTGTCGAGGAAGTCGTCGCCGCCCTCCGCGCCGCCCTCGGCTAGCCCGCAAATCTCACGATGGATGAGTGGATGAGATTCCCGGGCTCAGAGTGCCCGAGGGGAGCAGGCTTCGAATTCGCGTTCCGCCCAGAATTCGGCGGACTCGAGCGGGTGTTCCCTTGCTCGTTGCCACCAGTTCAACTTTTTCCTCAAGTTCTTCCCGCGATCTGCCGATAGCAGCGGTACGTCGCCGTACATGTGCCGAATGCGTGCCATTCCAACGAGAGCGCGTTCTTCCGCGCAGCGGTGTGCGCTGAGTTCCAATGAAACCGCTCATACTCCTCGTAGACGATGACCTGGAAGTCCGCATGGCCTTGTCGTGGGTCCTGGAGAAGCACTTCCGCATGGCGGAAGCCAAAGACGGAAACGAGGGACTCCGCAAAACCCTGGAACTCAAACCCGATCTGATCATCGCCGATAGCTACATGCCCGATTGCGACGGCACCGAAATGATCGAACGGATCCGGGCCGTGCCGGAACTGAACAAGATCCCGATCATCGTGAGCTCGGGCCGACTCGACCCGGATCATGCCAACCGGCTGGAGAAGGCCCGGGTCGACTTCTTCCTTCCGAAGCCTTTCTCCGTTCTCGAGTTGCCGCGGGTCATCAACCGGGTGTTGGCGAACCACTCGGTCAGTCCCGCGCCCCCTCCATAAGCCACACCTCTCCCGGTCTCGCCTCACGCCCAACCGCATCACGTTGCCGCGGACAACGCCTGAACCGTCTTCTCCAACTGCTCGAGCCGGTTCGCGACACGGGGGGGCGCATCCGCCGCCGACCTGGTGAGACCATACGTCACAGGAACCTGGAGCAACAGGGCTGCAAACGCGTAGGCGCGGCCTCCTTTCCTGGCACCCAAAGGGGCTCGGGCGAGAGTCCTGCCGCTTCAGGCCCGCGCACCGCGGCTGAGTAGGATCGTCCAGCCGAGGCAGCGCTCAAAATCGCCGAGCCAGCCGAGGGTGCTTCCGCCTGCGGCAATCGGGAAAGCCGGGTGCAGCATCTCCGCAAGCCAGGGCAATTCCACCGGCTGCTCCGGGGCGTGCCGGGCCGCCATCAGCCAAGCGAACTGGTCCGATAAGCTGAGGTACAACCACTCCAGACAATCCCAAATGTGGGACGTCCCCTCACGGGCCCACGCAAGTCCGCATGTCGAGACCGGAAGTCCCTCCCGGCTCAGAGTGAACAGGGTCCCGACACCTGAGTGGAGGACTTCGACCTCGAAAGCAGCGTATGGTGGCGGCAACCGACCACCCTTGGCTGCCAACCGGTGCAGCAGGATCAACGTCGCAGCCTTCACGCCTGTTTCCGGGAACCTCAGGTGATCACCAGTGTTGAGCGAGTAGAAGAACATCTCCTGCCGAGTTGCGTATCGTTCCGTATGCCAGAGCGGAGCCTCTGCGCTGCGGCAAGCTGGAATTCCTCGAAGCCACCTCCCAGCGGGCGGTTACGGTCCAGAGACCTGCCAGAGGAGGATGCCGCTGCTGCGGTCGACTCGGTGGCACGAGGCACAACCGCAGCGCCGTTCCCCGGCGCCCGTTTCCTTGCCGGCAGGGCGACCAGCAGGTCGGCTCTCCGACCTGCCGTCGGTGCGCGCGGCGCCGTCCCGTGATCCCGAGCTGCCTGGCCGCCATTCACCAGCCGGAGCATCCCGGCCACGACCTCTCTCAATCCTTCGGCCTGGGCGTTGAGTTCCTCGGCGGCGCTGGCACTCTCTTCCGCGCTGGCCGCATTGGCTTGCGTCACCTTGTCCATCTGGGTGACGGCCGTGTTCACCTGCGCGATACCCTGGCTCTGTTCCTGGGAAGCGGACGCCACCTCGGCGGCCAGTTCGTCCACTTGGCGAGCTTTGCCTACAATCTCCTCCAGACTCTTGGCGACCCTCCCACTGATTTCGGTCCCGCGGGCACTCTTGTGCACGGCGTCTTCGATCCTGGCGGCGGTCTCCTTGGCTGCCTGGGCACAACGCTGCGCCAGGCTGCGCACTTCGTCCGCCACGACGGCAAAACCCATTCCGGCTTCACCCGCCCGGGCGGCCTCGACGGCGGCATTGAGCGCCAGGATGTTCGTCTGGAAGGCGATCTCATCGATGGTCCTGATGATCTTGCCAATATCGTCGCTGGACGCCTTGATGGCTTCCATGGCGGTCGTCATTTCAGCCATGTCCCTCACGCCGATGTCGCCGGCTTGGCGGGCCTGGCTGCCCAGTGTCTTCACCTGGGCGGCCGTTTCGGCGTTGCGTTTCGTCATGCTGGACATCTCTTCGAGCGATGAGCTCGTTTCTTCCAGCGAGGCCGCCTGTTCGCTGGCTCCTTCCGCCAAGGACTGACTGGCGGCGGATACCTGCGCCGCGGCCGCGGCCGTCTGCTCGGCTCCCGCGGACAGAGCGTCGGTCGCGCGCTTGAGCGGCCGACTGATCGAGCGGGCCATCCACCAGCCGAAGCCGCCCCCCAGGAGAATCCCGCCGATCAGCAGACCCGTGGAGAGCTTGAGCAGAGTCGCATAGCGGCTTTCTGCTGCGCGGTACTCCCGCTCGGCCTCCCGAAGCTGGAGTTCCACCAGCTCGGTGACTTTGCCGCTGATCGGATCGATGCTCTGATACAGGGGGCCATCGTAGTCGCTCAAGGTGTCTTTCAGAGAGCCTGATTTCCCGGACAGATGCTGCTGCAGGTTCACCACCGAAACGTCGGCCGCTCCGAAAAGCTGTTCGGCCTGGTGCGCCAAGCGGAGTTCTTCCGCGGTCAGGGTGGTGGCCATGTAGTCCTTCCAGTTCTTCTTGATCCGTTCGTCGGCGGCCTGGATTCCCTTGAGGGTATCCTCCGCGGTGAAGAGGCCGGCGTTGGCTTTGTTCACGGCGTCAATCATGAACACCGCGTAGTCATCCGCGATCGACTTGAGTTGTTTCAGCGGAACAACACGGTCGCGGTAGACCGTTTCCAGACCCCTGTTGGTCTTCCGGATGCCAATGAGTTCAGTGACCCCGACCGTTACGGCGAGCGCGAGCAGCGCGGCAGTCAGCAGATGGAGTTTGGTGGCGAGTTTCAGGTTGTTCATGGTCTGTTGCCTTCGGTGGATGGAGTGGAAAACTTCAGCTCGTGAAGGGCGTCTGGCATGGTGTGAATGGAGGTGAGCATGTGGAGGGGATCTGTTGGTTCGCCAAGCCTGGAGGGGGTGCTGCTGCGTGAAGCACGAGCTGCCGGGCCTGCGGACCGACCCGGCGAGAGGGAACGCGTGCCCAGGGGAATGATCTCTCGGGGACCGTCCCCATTCGCCCGTGCTCGAGGCGTCCTGCTTGTCGAAGGTCTGGACCCGGAATTCGCGCCATCGACGAGAGACGAGAGCCCGGCCACGGCATCGCGGAGGGTCTCCGCCTGCGCGGTGAGTTCTTCCGCGGCCGATGCGCTTTCCTCGGCGCTGGCGGCGTTGGATTGCGTCACCTTGTCCATCTGGCTGACCGCGATGTTGACCTGTTCGATGCCCTGGCTCTGTTCTTGAGATGCCGTGGCCACCTCGGCGGCCAACTCGTCCACCTGACGAGCTTTCTCGACGATGCTCTCCAGGCTTGAGGCGACCTTGGCGCTGAGCTGCACGCCTTGGGCGGTCTTGCCGATCGCCCCCTCGATCTTGGCGGAAGTCTCCTTGGCTGCATGAGCGGCGCGCTGGGCCAAGCCGCGCACTTCGTCGGCGACCACGGCGAATCCCATTCCGGCCTCGCCGGCGCGCGCGGCCTCCACGGCGGCGTTCAACGCCAGCAGATTGGTCTGGAACGCTACGTCATCGATCGTCTTGATGATCCTGGCGATGTCGTCACTGGAGTCCTTCATGTCGTCCATGGCGGCGCTCATAGCCCGCATATCGGCGACGCCGGTCTCGGCTGCCAACCGAGCCTGCCGGGCGAGCTGGTTAACGGTGAGCGCGCTCTCCGCGTTGCGCTTCGTCGTGCTGGCCATCTCCTCGAGGGAGGAGCTCGTTTCCTCCAGCGAGGCCGCCTGCTCACTGGCGCCTTCCGCCAGGGACTGACTTGCCGTGGACACCTGCGCTGCCGCGGCCGCCGTCTGGTCGGCCCCGACGGAGAGGGACTCGGCCGCGGATCGTATCGGACGCGTGACCGACCGGGTGATTCCGATGGTCAATGCCAGGCCGGCGCCCAGACCGACCAGCACCAGAGTCAAGGAGAGGGTCCTGAAGAACGCGGCCATCGACCGGGTCTCCCGAGCGTGCCGCGTCGCCTGGTCGAAGGTCAGCTTCACGAGCTGCTCGAGGAGATCTTCGGCCCGGCGCTGAGGGACCCGGCAAGCTTCGAGCGCCTGGCGCTTCATGTCTTCACCCAGGACCATGGCTGCGGCGGAAACCTCCAGCATCTCGTCGAAGCACGAAAGGGTCTGCTCCGCTGCGGGCTTCACTTCGTCGGTTAGAGCCTTCCGCGCGCCTTCGGCATCCCCAGCCTTCGCCAGGTCCTTGGCCGTCTTCACGGACGCATGGAATCTGCCGTGGGAGAGGTTGATGTCCTGGAGGAGCCTGACGATCTCGGGGTTCTCGATCTTCTGCGTCGCCTTCCACTTTCCGAATCCGCAGGCGGCCGGGTCTTCTCCCCCCTCGAACATCTTCTGACTCTGACACATGTCGTGGAGCTGGTCTTCCAGCTTGTAGTGGTCGCCCCGGAAGCGGGCGAGCTCGCCCTCGAGCTGGAGGGGATTGCCGACCTGCAGCGCTTCGACTTCGCGGAAGAGGCGAAGAAACTCGGTGTTCTCCTTGCACCAGCTCTGCCACTCGGTCTGGAACTGCTGCCAGAGGGTTGCCGCTTCCTGGTTCTTGGGCAACGACTGGTAGCGCTCGACGGCCGCCTCGGACTCGGTGCGGGCGACGGTCAACAGGTCGTCCTGGCGCCGACGAATCGCCGAGTCGATGCCCAGATTCATCATGATCCGCTGCGTGGCCTTGATGATGTTCATGGCGTTCTGGATCCCCTTGAGGGCATCCACGGCGGGTGTTTGGACGTCGGCCAGGTTCTGGATGGTGAAGGCGTTGCGCGCGGAGCCGTAGTAGCTGGCGACTCCCAGTCCGACCGCGATGAGGGTCAGGCTGCCAAAACCGAGAGCGAGTCTGGTGGCGAGTTTCATTCTCCGTTCTTTCTTCTGCATTTCCGCCTCCTAGATCGACACAAGATCCGCGCTGATGAAGAGGGGAACAACCTACCCGCGTCGTGTGGGGGGAATCACCCCCTCGTGGGGGGCGTCCCACCCCTCGCGGACGTCGCCGAAGGTCGGCGGCGGTTAGAAGCGACCGAAGGAAGCAGTCGGCGCGGCGGATGGCGTCAGCTCGAGATGATCCTCTCGCGGAGAGCGTAGCGGGTCAGCTCGGCAACGCTCCGATATCCCAGTTTGTCCATCAGTCGCGCTCGTGACTTCTCCACGGACTTGGGGCTCACATTCAGGTGGCTGGCGATCTCCTTGTTCTGCAAGCCTTCGGCGAGCAGTCGGAGGACCTGCTTCTCGCGGTCCGTGAGCGCTGGCTCGGCCGCGGACTTTCGGGCGGTCAGCGCTTTGCGGTAGTCCCCAAGAACCGAGGACGCGAGTTCTGGGCAGAGGTACAACCTGCCCTCCATAACCAAGCGGAGCGCCCGGGCCAGTTCATCAGCGGCGCTGTTCTTCAGCAGATACCCACAGACGCCGATCTGCAGAGCCTCGTCGACCAGCGCCCGGTCGCTGTCGGCCGAGAGCACAATGATCTTGAGTGGGGAGCCGTCGGCGAGCAGTTGGCGCGAAATCTCGAGGCCGCTCCGGTCGGGCAGATGGACATCCATGATCACCAGATCCGGCGCCAGGTTCCCGATCGCGGCCAACGCCTCCTGGCCGGTGGAGAACTCGCCCGCGACCGTCAGGCCCGGCTGCTGCTCGAGCACTTGACGCAATCCCGCCCGCATCATCGGATGATCGTCGACCATCACCACTCGTGTATTCATGGATTATGGATTCTCCGGAAGGCGCGGAGGGTGATCGAGGCAACACCGCACCGCCCGGGCCATGCCTGCGGCCTCATACGGCTTGGCGAGGTAGACCATACCTTTGGCCGCAAGGAGGTCAGGTTTGGCTCGTTCCGCGCTATAGCCGCTCGTCACGAGGACACTCAGGCCGGCTTTCTCTTTCAGGAAGCGTTCGGCCAGATCGAGCCCGGTCATCCCTCCCGGCAGCACCATGTCGGCGAAGAGCAGGTCGATTCGTTGCCGGTATTGCTGCCAGAGCCGCAAGGCCTCCGAGCCGGTTGCGCTCTCCAGGACGGCATACCCCAGCTTCCGCAAGCCCAGAGCCGCCAGACGCCGCAAGGCCGGGTCGTCTTCCACCAACAGAATCGTCTCGTGGCCGCCGCGGACCCACGAGCGGTCGTCGTCAGGCTGTTCCGGCCCCGCTCCTCGCAAGGCCGGAAGGTAGACCCGGAACGCGCTCCCCATGCCGCGGGCGCTCTCGACTTCGATCCATCCCCGGTGCTGATTCACGATGCTGTGCACGGTGGCCAAGCCCAGTCCCGTTCCTTTGCCGACCTCTTTGGTGGTGAAGAACGGCTCGAAGAGGTGCTTCTTCGTCTCCTCATCCATGCCGCAGCCCGTGTCGGCGACCGACAGGCAGATATACTCCCCCGAGGGTTTGTGGGGGCGGTCCTCGACGAATTCGACCGGCCGGGTGCTGATGGTCAGGCGACCGCCGTCCGGCATGGCGTCGCGAGCATTCACGCAGAGATTCATGAGGATCTGGTCCATCATGCCGGGGTCCGCCCTGACCCACAAGCTGCTCGGCTGCCCCTGGAACACGAGCTCAACGTCTTCGCCGATCAACCGACGGAGCATCTTGGTCAGATTGCCGACCACCTCGTTCAGATCCAGGGGCTTCGCGTCCAGCACATGCCGACGGCTGAAGACCAGCAGTTGCCGGGTTAGACTCGCGGCCCGATTGGCCTCGCGCTGCAGTTCCTCCAATCCCTCGATCATCTCGGGGGCCAACTGGCCAGTGCTCCGCAGCAGGCTCAGATTCATGAGGATGGCCGTGAGGATATTGTTGAAATCATGGGCCACCCCTCCGGCCAGCCTGCCGACCGCCTCGAGCTTCTGCGCCTGCCGGAACTCGTCCTCCAGTCGTCGGCGTTCCGTGATGTCCTCCTTGACGGCCACGAAATGGGTGATGCTCCCTGTCGCATCGTGAATCGGGGAAATCGACGCCAGCTCCCAGTAGAGTTCCCCGCTCTTCTTGCGGTTGTGGAACTCGCCGCGCCATTCCTTGCCCGCGGTGATGGTCTGCCAGAGCCGCGCGTATTCCTGGGCCGGCAGCTCACCCGATTTGAGGATGCGCGGATTCTTGCCGAGGGCTTCCGCGGAGGTGTAGCCCGTGAGTTCGGTAAACTTCGGATTGACGTATTCGATGTTGCCCGAGACGTCGGTGACGACGATCGAGGCCGGGCTCTGTTCCACCGCGCGCGACAGCTTGCGCAGGGTGTCCTCCGCGCTCCGCCGTTTCTGCTCATTGCGGTCCCGTTCGATCCTGGCGTGGAGAATGGGGGAGACATAGGCGGCGATGCTCTCCAGAAGCCCCTGGTCTTCCTCGGTGAAGCCGTGCCGGTCGTTCGCCACCGAGAGGAGGCCGATGGTCTGGCTCCCGAAAACCACCGGTGCCACCAGGAAGTGGCTGATGCGGATGTGACCTTCCGGTGTGTGAAAGGGGCCATCCGAACGGAATGCTCGCTTCTCACGGATCGCACTCCCCCACAGGCTCTCCCCCCAACTGGCTGGCGGAAAAACGACGGACTTGCCCGGCACCCGGCACTGTGTCCACACCTCCTGGCTCATGCTGGGGATCACCAGGTCTCCGTTTTCCGCAAGGAAACCGAAGAGGCCAAACTTGCTTTCCAGCGCTTCCTGGACGACCGCCAGGACCTGTTCGTACATCTCGTCGTCGGGAACGGCGAGGAAGATGCCGGCAATGTGGTTCAAAACGGTCTTGTTCCGCTCGGATCGGCGCAGTTCCTCCTCCGCATGCTTCCGGTTGGTAATATCGAAGAGCGTGGCCAGGACGGCCGGGCTCCCTTCCAACTCGATCGGGCTGGCCCGGAGTTCCACCCAGCGTGCCTGGCCCGTCTTCGTGAGGACCTTGAACTCATACTGCTCCGGGGGATGCTCTCCCTGACACCGCGCCAGACCGCGCTCCCGGACCGTGTCTCGGAATTCCGGGTGCACCGTGTCCCAGAAGTTCATGCCCAGCAGTTCCTCTCGCGTGTAGCCCGTCACCGTCTCGAA